>NZ_CP109787.1:3475000-3775000 GCF_025857195.1 Leisingera thetidis
AGGAAGTTGCCGTTTGCAGTCAGGATCGTGCCATCCGGTTTGAACTGGATCGTTGCCTGGGTGCGGTCAACCATATCGGCGACGATCCTGGCACTACTGTCCAGTTCCGCGGTCTTTGCCGCTTTTGATTTGAAAAACAATACACCTCTCCGCGCGTTCCTGATTCTCCGGGCTCGGTATCAGGGTACCGTAAGACCACTAGAGACTTCTTAACGCCGCCGTCCCGGCCAGGAGCGCGCAGCGCGGCGGCCCCGGCCGCACAGTACCCGCGGCCCGGCGCAGGCTTTCAGCCGTCCGGAGCGCCGTCTTTCAGGCTGCACGATTGCGGTTAAGCAACCTTTAGGAGAAAAGTGGTAGAAAAAGTACTCATAGGATGTATTCTGCACATGAAACTTTGCAAGTTGCTCCCTGGCTGATTTCTGGTGCGGAGCACCGCTTCAACGTGCGGTTTGGCCTCTGATTGGGCGCGGCAAAAACAGGAAGCAGCAGTGATGACACTTGTCCGGCCAATCGAAGCGGAACCGCTGTCCCTCTGGCGGAGCCGCCTCAAGTCCCAGGCGCACTATGCTGCGGTTCCGATGGCCGCCGCGGGCTTTCTGTTTGACTATCTGACGCCGCTTGGCGTGGCGGCCGGCATTGTGTACGCCGCATTCTTCTTCTGCGCTGTCTGGTCAGCCAAGCCGAATGCGGCCTTCATTTATGCTGCAATTGCAACAGCACTGACGCTGGCGGGCTACGCGCTGTTCCACCGGATCGGCGTCCACGAGGGCGTGATCCTGGCAAACAGGCTGTTGGCGATCCTGGCGCTTTGGATCATTGCCTTCACCGTCCACAAGCTGAAAGGCATTCAGCTTTCTCTGGAGCAGAAGCAAAGCGAACTGGCGGCCATACAGGACAACACTGTCGATGGGCTGATAACCATTGGCACTGACGGCGCCATCCAAAGCTACAACCGCGCCTGCCACCGGATCTTCGGGTACTCCCCCGGAGAAGCCATCGGCCGGAATATCAAATTCCTGATGCCCGAGCCCTACCACTCGGAACATGACGGCTACATCCGCGCCTTCCTGAAAACCGGGCACAAGAACGTTATCGGTGTCAGCCGGGAGGTGCGGGGGCGGCGCAAGGATGGCAGCACCTTTCCGCTCAGCCTGTCGGTCAGCGACGTGCAGGTCGGCCCGCACCGCCTGTTCAGCGGCATCGTCCGCGACATTTCCGATCAGAAACGGACCGAGGCGGAACGGGAGCAGTTCGTGAAGGAACTGGCCCGGTCGAACCGCGACCTGGACGATTTTGTCTATGTGGCCTCCCACGACCTGCGGGCGCCGCTGCGGGTGATCGGCAATGCCTCCCGCTGGCTGGAGGAGGATCTGGCTGGCACCCTAGACGACGAGAGCCGCGAAAACCTGCAATTGCTCCGCTCCCGGGTTTCGCGGATGGAACGGCTGCTGGATGATCTGCACGAATACTCCCGGGCCGGACGCAGGACGGACAGCCGCGACCAGGAAATCATGACGGGCGACGTGCTGATGCAGGAGGTCCTGATGCTGATTGACCAGCCCGGGGGGTTCACGATCAACATCGCCCCTGATTTCGCCCGCATCCAGCTGCCGAACATGCCGCTGAAACAGATTTTCGCAAACCTGATCTCCAACGGAATCAAGCATAGCGAGACCGGCACCGGCGTGATTGATGTGTCGGTGAAGGACGCCGGGGATCACTATGTCTTTTCGGTGGCCGACGACGGGCCCGGCATCGATCCCGAGTATCACGAGCAGATCTTCAAGATGTTCCAGACGCTGAAGTCGCGTGACGAGGTCGAGGGCAGCGGCATCGGCCTGGCGATCGTCAAGAAACACGTTGAGTACGGCGGCGGCGAGGTAACAGTCAAATCCGCGCCGGGGGAAGGCTGCGAATTCCGCTTCACCTGGCCCAAGCCGCGGACCGCCCGGGAAGGAGGTGCCTAGATGGCCGACAGCATCAAGGCTTATGGCGGCCAGAAAGAACTGAAGATTCTTCTGGTCGAAGATGACAGCGGCGACGCCAAGGCCGTTCTGCGGGCGTTCCGGCAGGTCAAGGTCGCCAACGGGATCACCCGGGCAACCGACGGCGTCGAGGCGCTCGATATCCTGCGGGGGACCGGCGGCAAGGAAAAGTTCGAACCGCCCTACGTGCTGCTGGCCGACATCAACATGCCGCGGATGAATGGCATCGAACTGGTCCAGGAACTGCGCAGCGACCCTGAACTGAGCAAAACAGTGGTCTTCTTCCTGACCACCTCAAGCCACGAGCAGGACATCAATGCGGCATACGGCCTGAATGCTGCAGGCTATATCGTCAAAGAAACGGCGGGGCACGATTTTCTGCAGCTTGTCGATATGGTTGGCCGCTATTGGCGGATTGTCGAGTTTCCCATCCCCGCGGCCTGACCCCTTGCCGCTGCCCGGTGTTTTCCGGGATGCACCGCTCGTCTGCCTTCCGTCCGGGGGCCCGGCATGCCGCCAGGGCCGGTGCAGGAAGCCCCGCAGGAGCCAGGCCACAGCCGCAGACCTTCGTGAAGGATCCGAAAGCGCACGCGGCAGGCGCGGCCGGAGAGGGGCATTGCGGCGCGCTGCGCCAGCCTGGCTTCCGCGAGCCCGCATCGGGCCGGGTTTTCGAATTCACTCTCGGACAGCGGCTCTGCCCGTCCGGCCAAGTCCCGCGGCCCTGGGAACCGGGGCTTGCCAGCCGCGGCCCGCCAAACAAGAAAGGCCGCCCCAACCGGAGCGGCCTTTGCTGAAATCGGATCCGTCTGGCGGCTTAGGCTGCCAGCGCGTCCTGTGCCTGGCGCACGATGGCACCAAAGGCTTCGGGCTCGTGCACGGCCAGGTCGGCCAGAACCTTGCGGTCCACTTCGATGCCGGCCAGGGTCAGGCCGTTGATGAAGCGGGAGTAGGTCAGCGCTTCGTCATGCGAACGCACAGCAGCGTTGATCCGCTGGATCCACAGCGCGCGGAAGTTGCGCTTGCGGTTCTTGCGGTCGCGGGTTGCATACTGGTTCGCCTTGTCGACGGCCTGACGGGCAACCTTGAAGGTGTTCTTGCGGCGGCCGTAGTAACCTTTGGCTGCCTTGATGACCTTCTTGTGACGGGCGTGAGTCGTGGTACCACCTTTAACGCGGGACATATCTCAATCTCCTCTTAGCGGTCGTAGGGCATGAAGCCCTTGACGATCTTTGCGTCGGGGGCCGACAGGGTGGTGGTGCCGCGGGCGTCACGGATGAACTTGCGGGTCCGCTTGATCATGCCGTGGCGCTTGCCGGCCTGACCTGCCATGACCTTGCCAGTGGCAGTCACCTTGAAGCGCTTCTTGGCGCTCGACTTTGTCTTCATCTTGGGCATTTCCGTCTCCTTCAATGCAGGTTCGCTAGACGCGCGACTCGGCATGCCTAAGAAAGGCCGGCCGCGCGGAACAGGGCTGCCCAATACGCAATGCTTGGCCGGGGGGCAAGCGGTTTCTCTACAGAAGGGTTCCGAGAACCCGGAAAAACGCATCCGGGATCTCCTCCATGCGGTATCCGCCGGGTTTCATCACCACCGCATATGTGATCAGGCCGATTGCGATCACGATGGTCAGCAGCGAGGCCCGCGGCGGGCGCCGCTAGCTGAAAGCCGACAAGATCGACGGCACCGAAAAGCCGGCAATCACCAGCCCCGCGATCAGCGGCAGATCCGTATCCATGCGCCCGTTCCCTCGTTCCACGTTGAACAACGAGGAAAATGGTAGGCGCCCGCAGCCCGTTTTCAATTCGCGGCATCCGCGGCGGGCCGCGGCAGGCGGCAGCCGGATGCTTGCTCCCTGCGGCTTGCGGCCGGGAGGAGCCCGGTCACTCCGGGTCGGTGCTGTAGATCAGCCGTTCATCGCAGGGGGCAATCCGCAGGATATTGGTCGTGCCCGGCACATTGAAGGGCACCCCCGCGGTGACCACGATCTGGTCGCCTTCGCTGGCATAGCCCCCCGCCCGCGCCGCCCGCGCCGCACTCACCACTGCGCCCTTGAAGCGGTCCAGTTCCGGCGTCATCACGCATTTGCAGCCCCAGCTGAGGCAAAGCCGCCGCGCCGTGGCGCTGACCGGCGTCATCGCGATGATCGGCACCCCCGGACGCTCACGTGCGGTCAGCAGCGCGGTGGTGCCCGACTGGGTAAAGCAGCAGATCGCCTTGATCTCGGTCTTCTCGGCAATCTCCCGCGCCGCCGCCACGATGCCGTCGGCCACGGTGGTCCCCTTGGCCGAGCGCGAAGCGGTGATGATCTGGGTATAGGTCGGGTCGGCCTCGACCTCGATGGCCACCTTGTCCATGGTCTGCACCGCCTCGATGGGGTACTGGCCGGCCGCGGATTCGGCGCTCAGCATCACCGCGTCGGCGCCCTCGTAGATGGCAGTGGCCACATCCGAGACTTCGGCCCGGGTCGGCATCGGGCTTTCGATCATGCTTTCCAGCATCTGGGTCGCCACGATCACCGGCTTGGCCGCGGCCCGGCACTTGCGCACCAGCCGTTTCTGGATCGGCGGCACCGCCGCCACCGGCAGCTCAACCCCCAGGTCGCCGCGCGCCACCATGATGCCGTCGGAGGCATCCAGGATCGCCTCGAAATCCTCCACCGCCTGCGGCTTCTCGATCTTCGACAGCACCGCCGCGCGGCCATCGGCCAGCGCCCGCGCCTCATAAACGTCCTTGGCCCGCTGCACAAACGACAGCGCCAGCCAGTCCACGCCCAGGGCGCAGACAAATTCCAGATCCGCCCGGTCCTTCTCCGACAGCGCCGCCAGCGGCAGCACCACATCCGGCACGTTCACCCCCTTGCGGTTGGAAATGGTGCCGCCGGTCTCCACGATGCAATCGGCGAAATCCAGGCCGCAATCCTCCACCGCCAGACGGATCTTGCCGTCATTGACCAAAAGATGCGCCCCCGGCTCCAGCGCCTGGAAGATCTCCGGATGCGGCAGGCACACACGGTTCACGTCGCCCTCCGCCTCGTCCAGGTCGAGCCGGAACCTGGCGCCCGCCTCCAGCTCCTCGGCCCCCTTGGCAAAGACGCCGACGCGCAGCTTGGGGCCCTGCAAATCCGCCAGAATCGCAATCGGGCTGTCCAGGTCCTGTTCCACCTGGCGGATGATCTTGTGCTTTTCGGCGATCTCCGGGTGGCTGCCGTGCGACATGTTCAGCCGGAACACATCGGCGCCGGCCTCATGCAGGGCGCGGATGGTCTCATAGGTGTCCGAAGCCGGCCCCAGGGTGGCGACAATCTTCACATTGCGCGAGCGTTTCATAGGGGTCTTCTCCTCCGGACCTGAAATATGTTACCGCAAACAGCGTTGAGGTGCTTATCCCCCAATTCCCATTCTGCCGCAACTCCCGTAAACAGCTTGCGGCAAAACATATCAGGCTCATGACATACACACCGTTTTTTGTTCACGGCGCAGACCGCCCCGCCCGCTGGCTGATCACCTGCGATCACGCAACCAACCATGTGCCGCATTTCGCCGGCGGCGGCGACCTTGGCCTCCCGCGCGAGGATATGGAACGCCACATCGCCTATGACGTCGGCGCCTATGAGGTGTCGAAGCTCTTGGGCGAGATGCTGGACGCGCCGGTGGTGGCCTCCAACTTCTCGCGCCTGGTGATCGATCCCAACCGCGGCGAGGATGATCCGACCCTGCTGATGAAGCTCTACGACGGCACCATCATTCCCGCCAACCGCCACGCCGGCGGGGCCGCGCTGAAGGAGCGGCTGGAAAACTGCTACCGCCCCTACCACCGGGCGCTGGCGCGGCTGGCGGAACGCCCGCGCACGGTGATCGTCTCGGTCCACTCCTTCACCCGCCAGCTGCGCGGACGGCCGCCGCGGCCCTGGGAGATCGGCATCCTGTTCCCCGAAGGCGAGCGGTTTTCGCCCTTTGTGATTGATGAGCTGAACCGCGAGGACGGCCTCTGCGTCGGCGTCAACGAACCCTACACCGGCTACCTGCCGGGCGACGCGATCGAGACCCACGCCACCAAACCGGGCCGCCCCAACACGCTGGTCGAGCTCCGGAATGACCTGATTGCCGAACACACCGGCCAGCATGAATGGGCCGAACGGCTGGCCGGCGTCCTGCCGCGGGCCTTGGCGGCCTCCGGTCTCTGACGCCGGAATTCGGCACGAATTCCGGCCAGGAAAAATCGATTTTTCCTGGCCGTTTCCCGCGCCGGGAAACGGCTGACAGCGCCTGCGCGGCATTGCAGGGCGCTCCTGGCGCCCCCATATTCCAATACGGAAACGCGGGCAACACCGGCAAAGAAGCCGCAATGACCCAGGAAACCCTCTCCGCCTTCTTCGGCTGGCTGACCGTTTTGCATCTCGGACTGTTCACCCTGTCCGCCATACTGGTCCTGCTTGCGCGGGATTGGGCCGCAAGCCTTCATGCCCGCATGTTCGGGCTGGCGCCCGCGGATGTCAGCCTCACCATCTACCGCTGGCTCGGCACCTACAAGCTCATGATCTTCGCCACCGCACTGGGGCCCTGGATCGCCTTGCAGCTGATCTGATCCCGCCGCGTGGACCCATTGCCCGCCCCTGCCCCGGCTGCTAGGCCTTCGGGGACGCGAAATTCACTCCGGAGTGCCCGCCATGGACAAGCAGACCGAAATTGAAATCCAGGCCGCCGCCTTCCGCCGCCTGCAGAAGCACCTGATGGAAGACCGCACCGATGTGCAGAACATCGACCTGATGAACCTGGCCGGCTTCTGCCGCAACTGCCTGGCGCGCTGGTACCAGGAGGCCGCCGGCGAACGCGGCATCGAAATGGACAAGACCGAGGCGCGGGAAATCTACTACGGCATGACCATGGCCGAGTGGAAAGCCAACCACCAGACCGAGGCCGGCGCCGGCAAACAGGCCGCCTTCGAGGTGGCGTTCAAGGAAAACGTGACGGACAAGACGTAGGCGCCTCCCGGCGCCCGCGGGCGGGCGGTTTCTGCGCCCAGAGAACGGCTGTAAAAATCACCGCGCCGCCTGCAAGCGTCTCCAGCCCCGGACGTTCGGCAAGGATCAAAAAGGCCAGCAGCGGCGCCAGCGGGGTCTCCAGCGCCGACAGCAGCGCGGTTTCCGCCGCAGGCAGCCGCCGCGCCCCCTCGCACAGAGTGACCGAGGCCACCGCAAACACCAGTCCGAACAGGATCAGCAGCGGCATCTCAGCTGCCGGAACCTCCGCCACCGGGGTGCAGGCCGCCGCCACCGGCAGCAGCAGCAGCGACGCCGCCGCATTCGGCAATGCTGCCGGCACCCCCGGCCATTTGCGGTAGGCGGTCATGACCGCCGCCATCATCAGCGTCATGAACAGCGCCAGCCCGTCGCCTGCCAGGCTGCCCTGCCCCGATGGCCCGGACACAATGACCGCCACCCCGCCCAGCGCTGCCAAACCGGCCAGCACAACCCGGCGCCGCGGCCTTTCGCGCAGCGTCAGCCAGGCCAGCCCGGCAGCCGCAAACGGCGCCGCGGCATAGATCAGCGCCACGTTGGCCACGCTGCTCAGCTTGAAGGCCGGGATGAAGGCGGCACTGCCCGCCGCGCCCAGCACCGCAATCAGCAGGGCGCGCCTGTCAAAGGCCCGCACCTCCGCAGCAAGCTGCCCGCGCACGGCCAGATAGGCCAGCGTCAGCCCCGCTGCCGCCAGCCCGCGCCAGAAGAGGATCGCCCAGGCCGCCGCGGTGACGGAGCGGGTGAAGATCCCCGCCGAGCTGAACACCGCCGCCGAAACCACCACAAGAAACACGCCTGCCGCGCGCCGCTGCACAAGTCCTGCCGGCATACCCGCCCTCCATTCCGCCGGCGGCCGGTCTATCAGCCGCCTGCTGCCAGCTGTGTGTCAGCAGTGCAGGCGTCCCCGCTGCCAGGCGGGCGCGGATTGTCCGGAGACCGGACCGCCCGGAGCCCCCGCACGCAGACGGACAGCGCGCCGTCAAAGACGTGCCGCCGTTCTTTGCCAGACACGTCCCCACCCCGCACAGCGGCGCCACCGCCCATCTGCTGGCTGACGGCGGGCAGCTGACCGCGCGGGAACGGCTGCCTGATGCCAGGGCCTCAGCGGAAAAGGCGCTGGCGAAATGCCACACCCGAAAATGCGGAATCCGCCTTGCTCCGCCTGCTCAACGCAAGAATACAGCGGCACCGCAATCCAAGCGAAAGCCCCCAATGATGCCTCTGAAAACCACCCTGTGCATTGCCGCCCTGCTGGCCCCGGCCAGCGTTTACGCGGCCCCGTCAGCAGCGCTGGCGCCCGCCATGCAGCAAGACACAGTGATGCACGGCGGCGGCTGCCGCAGAAGCTCGCCTCCCGGCCAGTGCTGCCATATGGAAAAAGCAACCGGCCGGGTCCACTGCCACTGACCGCCGGCAGAAAAGGGGGCAAGGGCGGCTGGGCGGCAACGGCCTCGCTGCCCGGCGCCTTCAGCGCGGCAGGCTCTCGAACCAGTCCAGCGCCATTGTGCTCCAGCCCTGGGGCAGGCCATGCCCGCCCTTGTGCAGGATCAGCTCCAGCCCGCCGCCTGCGCAGTGCCAGCGCTTGCGCCAGATACCGTCCGCGGCCTCATGCTCCGCCGCGTTGCTGCGGCAGCCATTCTCCCGCCGCCACAGCTGCAGCCCTTCCCAAATGTCGGCCTGCACAACGCCTGCCTCCGATCCCGGGATAGCCCGCCCCTCCAGCGGGACAACCTCGTCGGCAAATCCGTGAATATGCAGCAATTGCACCGGCCCTTCGCAATCCTGCGCCATCGGCAGCCAGAAGCCGCCGGAGACCGCCGCATAGGCTGCAGCAAACTCCGGCGCCTGGCAGGCCATATCCCAGACCATCGACCCGCCGCGGGAAAAGCCGCTCAACAGCAGCTGATCCGGCTTCACCCCGGCGCGGGCCGCGGCATCCGCCAGCACCTCGCGCAGGAACACACGGTCATTGCGGGGATAGGTGTTCCAGCCGTCGCGCACCGACCAGTCCGAGGGTTTGCCGTGTTTCCAGGGCAGCCCGCTGGGCGCAATCACCGCATAGCCGCGCCGGGTGAAAGCCGCCACCAGCCCGGTGCTGGCAATCACCTTGGCGCCGCTGCTGCCATAGCCATGCAGGAACATCACCGCCGGCCCGCCCTGCCAGCCGTCCGGCAGGGCAATATGGTAGGCGCCGCCTTCAATCCGGCAGGGGGTGTCACCGCCGCACTCCGCCGCTGCATCCGCGCCTTTTGCCGGCACAGCCAGCAGCCCCGCCATCAAAAGCATCCAAATCCGGTTCAGCATCTGTGCCCCGCCCCATCCTGGTCAAAGCCAAGACTAGCACAGTCCGCCGCCGCAGCGGCTGCCCGAAAAAGGCCGCCCGTTCCGGGCGGCCGCTGCAAAATGCCGTCCCGAAGTTTCCCGGGCCGCCGCTTCCTCGGCTAGGCGCGCACCCCCGAAGGCGCGCCTAGCCGAGGAAGCGGCCCAGAAGCCGCGCTGCCAGCGCGCCGGAGGCCGGACGCTCCCGCGCCAGGAGCTTGGCCGCCAGCCAGCCCTTGGCGGCCGGCGCCTTGGCATAATCGGGATGCTCCACCTCTTCCGCGGTCAGCACCTTGCGCACAGCGGCCAGGATCTCCGCGTCGCTCGGCTCCCCGGCCCGGCTGTTCACGGTTGCCCCGATCTGCGGCTGATCACACTGTTGCATCTGGCACCTCCACGGTCTGCGGTTCCGGCTGGCGGCCCCCCCGGCCGGCTGCCATCACCCGAGACCAGAGTACTGCATTGCCCCGCCCAAGCGCGCATTTTGTGTAAAATTAGTTAAAATTCCAAGCCTGAAGAAGGGATTTCCGCGACAGTCCGGCAGCCAGGCGGCCACTATTTCCAATGGCTGGAAAATACGCCGTTGCACCGTTGCCGCAACCGGGCTTTGCCGGCCTTCCGCCCGGCCCGGCACAGCAGAATTGATTCCCTTTTGAACAAAAAAGACCGCCCCCGGGCGGGGCGGCCTTCCAATCCGGTCCGGAAATCAGCCTCAGACGGCTTTCTTGCGGCTTTCTTCCAGGTAGATCTCACGCAGGCGCCTGGCGATGGGGCCCGGGGTGCCGCCGCCCAGCTGCACGCCGTCGATTTCCACCACCGGCATCACAAAGGCGCTGGCGGAGGTGGTGAAGGCCTCATCCGCCTGTTTCGCTTCCTCGATGGTGAACAGGCGCTCCTCGATCTCCATCTGCGCTTCGGCCGCCAGCCGCAGCACCGCGGCGCGGGTGATGCCGTGCAGGATGTCGTTGCTGAGCGGCCGGGTCACGATCTTGCCGTCCTTCACG
Organism: Leisingera thetidis; assembly: GCF_025857195.1. NCBI lineage: Bacteria > Pseudomonadati > Pseudomonadota > Alphaproteobacteria > Rhodobacterales > Roseobacteraceae > Leisingera > Leisingera thetidis. The sequence goes on from NZ_CP109787.1 coordinate 3,485,326, forward strand.
TAATAGGCGTTGTTCGAGGTTCCTTCGGTCACATAACCGTCCTCGACCAGCCAGGCATCGTCGCAGCCCGCCTTCTTCGCCATCATCTTGCCCATCGACGGATACAGCAGCTGCACCGTCTTGATGTCGCGGCGGCCCCAGCGGATGTCGTCGATCGAGATCACCTTGGCGCCCTTTTGCGCCGCCGGGCTGTCGGCCAGGCCAGGCTTGTTCTGGGTGAACAGAACCAGCGACGGCGGGGTGTCCTCGGACGGGAACACGAAATCCCGGTCGCCGTCGGAGCCGCGCGAGACCTGCAGGTACACCAGCCCCTCTTCGATGCCGTTCAGCTCCACCAGCTTGCGGTGGATCTCCAGCAGCTCCTCCTTGGAGCAGGGCGAAGCCATGTCCAGTTCCTTGAGCGAGCGGTCCAGGCGCACGGCGTGGCCTTCGAAGTCGATCAGCTTGCCATCGAGGACCGAGGTCACCTCATAGACCGCATCGGCAAACAGGAAGCCGCGGTCAAAGATCGAGACCTTGGCTTCGGTCTCGGGCAGATATTCGCCATTCACATAAACGGTACGGGTCATGTTGTTCTCCTTACCCCCACAGGGCGGCCTTCGGGGGGTGCACCCCGGCGGCATCAAATGTCAAAGGTTCCGCGCGGTCTTCGGCCAGCAGGAGCGGCCCGTCAAGATCCGTTACCGCCGCACCCTGCGCCACAAGCGTCGCAGGCGCCATCGCCAGCGAGGATCCGACCATGCAGCCGACCATCACCTGATAGCCCCCGGCCAGCGCCGCCTCGCGCAGCTTGAGCGCCTCGGTAAGGCCGCCGGTCTTGTCCAGCTTGATGTTGACCACGTCGTACTTGCCCTTGAGCCCGGGCAGGCTTCCGCGGTCGTGGCAGCTTTCGTCGGCGCAGACCGGGACCGGGCGCTCCATGCCGATGAGGGCCGCATCCTCGCCCGCGGGCAGCGGCTGTTCCACCAGCTCCACGCCGAGGCGCACCAGATGCGGCGCCAGCTCGGCATAAACCCCGGCCGACCAGCCCTCGTTGGCGTCGATGATGATCCTGGCCTCCGGCGCGCCGGCGCGCACCGCCTGCAGGCGCGGCATGTCGTCGGGGGTGCCGAGCTTGATCTTCAACAGCGGCCGGTGCGCGTTTTCGGCCGCCTGCGCCTGCATCTTCTCCGGCGTGTCCAGCGACAGCGTATAGGCGGTGATCTCCGGCTTGGGTTCCGGCAGCCCGGCCAGTTCCCAGACGCGTTTGCCCGCCTGCTTGGCCTCCAGGTCCCACAGCGCGCAGTCGACCGCGTTGCGGGCGGCGCCGGCGGGCAGCAGCGACTGCAGCTCCTCACGGGTGAAATCGGCGGGCAGCCCTTCGATCTCGGCGGTGACGCTCTCCAGCGTCTCGTTGTAGCGGGCATAGGGCACGCATTCGCCCCAGCCGGCGGCGCCGTCCTTTTCGACCCGCACGGTCAGCACCTTGGCCTCGGTGCGCGAGCCGCGCGAGATGGTGAAGACCTGCGCCAGTTTGAAGACGTCCGGAGTGACGGAGACCTGCATAGCCTGTTCCTTCCCATGCAACGGGCAGCCACTCCCGCGGACCGGCACGCGCCCCGCCCGGAAAGGCATCCCGCCTCTTCTTCTTTGCAAAAAATACTCCCGCCGGAGGCTCCTGCCCTTTCGGCACGCACCTCCGGCGGGAGCCGTTAGATCAGATTGCGGCCAGCGCGTCCACCAGGCGGCCGGCGCCGTGGCGGTAGGGGTCGACGGCGGGCAGGCCCATGCGCTCTTCCACCTCGGCCAGGTATTTCACCGCCTCGTCCTCGGTCAGGTGCTGGGTGTTGACCGAGATGCCGACGATCCGGCAGGCCGGGTTGGCGCGCTGTGCCAGCGGCAGGGCCACGTCGCGCAGTTCCTCCAGCGACGGCACGTCATAATCCGGCAGGCCGCGCATGTGGGTGCGGGTCGGCTCGTGGCACAGGATCAGCGCATCCGGCTGGCCGCCGTGCACCAGCGCCATGGTCACGCCCGAGTAGGAGACGTGGAACAGCGAGCCCTGGCCCTCGATCAGGTCCCAGTGGTCGTCGTCATTGTCCGGCGTCAGATACTCGATGGAACCCGCCATGAAGTCGGCCACCACCGCATCCAGCGGCACGCCGTGGCCGGTGATCAGGATGCCGGTCTGGCCGGTGGCGCGGAAAGTCGACTTCAGGCCGCGCTTCTGCATCTCGGCGTCCATCGCCATCGCGGTGTACATCTTGCCGACCGAGCAATCGGTGCCGACGGCCAGACAGCGCTTGCCCTTGCGCTTGACGCCATTGGCAATCGGGTAGCCGACGGTGGGCACGCGCACGTCATGCAGGGTGCCGCCATGGGTCTGCGCAGCTGCCACCAGGTCGCCCTCGTCGCGCAGCAGGTTGTGCAGGCCGGAGGCGAGGTCATACCCCATCTCCAGCGCTTCGATCAGGACTTCCTTCCACGCGGGCGAGATCACCCCGCCGCGGTTGGCCACGCCGATCACCAGGGTCTTGGCGCCGGCTTCCCTGGCTTCGGCCAGGGTCAGGTCCTTCAGGCCCAGGTCTGCACCGCAGCCCGGCAGGCGGATCTGGCCGACGGCATGGTCCGGACGCCAGTCGCGGATGCCGATGGCAACCTTGGCGGCCAGCATGTCAGGCGCGTCGCCCAGGAACAGCAGATAAGGGGTCTCGATCATCGCGCTCATCCTTCCAGTATAACAGGTCGCGCCAATGTCAGGCGAATTTCGCGCAAAGTCCTCTCGAAATCGCGCAAGAAAGGGTCTTTTGCGCGATATTCTTCGTCACCTCCCGGACAATTTCGAAGATTCTTCCGCCCGCTCGCCGCTTGCAGACGTTTCCTCCTCCTCAAGCCAGGATTCGGCCTGAAACGCACCGGGCTGGGCGACCCCGATCACCCCCATCGCCTGGAATTCGCCGGTTTCCTGCGGTGCGTCCGTGCTGGCGCGGCGGGCAACGGCGATCAGCGCAACGGCGATGCCGACTCCGATCAGCAGGTATTGCAGCCCGCGGCCGTCCGCCAGACGGATCATGTTGGGCCCGATCAGGATCCCGAAGAACTGGCCCAGCTGCAACAGGAACGCCATGGTGCCGCTGGCAGGCACAACCTGGCCCGGCTGCAGGTGGTCATTGGCGTGGGCTGCCAGGATCGAATAGATCGGCAGCGTGGTTGCCGCGATCACCGAAAAGCCGATGACGATGCGCGACGGCGCCGTGTCCACTGCCATCCACAGCGCCGCCAGAACCGAAAGACTGCAGAGCGCAATGACAACGTGCCGCCGGTCGGTGCGGTCCGACAGCCAGCCCACCGGGTATTGCACCAGCGCCGAGGCAATCAGCGCCACCACCAGCGCACCCGAAGCCTGCGCCTCGCTGAATCCGTTCTGCAGCGCATAAAGCGGCAGGCTGATGTACCAGGCCACCACTCCAGCCCCCATGATCACGATGCCCAGCACGGTCATCGGCGACACCTTGTAAAGCCGCGTCACCGGCATCCGGTCCGGGGCGCTGTAGTCCGGCGCCCGGTTATCGGACAGCAGAAGCGGCACAATCGCCACCGACAGCAGGATCGAGGTGAAGCCGAACAGCAGATTGCCGCTTGGGTCCGGCAGGCCGACCATCGCGGTGCCCAGCGCCGGGCCTGCCGTCTGGATGATGAAATAGACCGACAGCACCTGCGCCCGGATCCGGTTCGCCGATTTCGCGTTCAGCCAGCTTTCGGTGATCACGTAAAGGCCGGGAAAACAGAACCCTGCCAGCAGCCGCATGGCGGCCCAGCTGTAGGGGTCCGAGGTCAGCAGATGGGCAATCGCCGCGACCGAGACCATCGAGGCCAGCGCCGAGAACACCCGGATATGCCCCACCTTCTCGATCAGCCGCGGCGTCAGCATGGTGCCGGCCAGCGCCCCCAGCGGATAGCAGGACTGCATGACCGAGATTTGCAGATCGGAAAATCCCAGCGTCGCGCCGCGGATGGTCAGCAGCGTGACCAGCAGCCCGTTGCCCACCATCAGCAGCAGCATGCCCAGAAACAGGGCCCAGTTGTCGATCAATGCGCGTCTCATGAATCTCCTTTCCCGCACCGGGGCTTGCGGCCGGTGCCTTGCCCCACCCCTAGGGCGGCGGCGGCGGCGGTTGCGCGCAGGTTTGCGACGCAAAGGGCGCAAACAGGATTGCCGCAACGCGGCGTTCCTTGCCGCAGGTGCAAAATCCGCTTGCCACAGGCCGCGCAATTTAATAACTCCGGGACTGAAAATTCTGCAATTTCCTTACCCCGGGAGGTTTCCGCATGTCATTCCGCATCCAGCCCGCAGCCCCTGCGCGCCCCAACCGCTGCCAGCTGTTCGGCCCCGGCTCCAAGGTCAAGCTGTTCGAAAAGATGGCGGCCTCGGCGGCGGACGTCATCAACCTCGACCTCGAGGATTCGGTGGCCCCCGCCGACAAGGACCAGGCCCGCGCCAATGTGATCGAGGCGATCAACAGCGTCGACTGGGGCAGCAAGTACCTGTCGGTGCGGATCAACGGGCTGGACACGCCCTACTGGTACCGCGATGTGGTGGATATTCTGGAGCAGGCCGGCGAGCGGCTGGACCAGATCATGATCCCCAAGGTGGGCTGCGCCGAGGATGTCTATGCCGTCGACGCGCTGGCCACCGCCATCGAGCGCGCCAAGGGCCGCACCAAACCGGTGTCGTTCGAAGTCATCATCGAATCGGCGGCGGGCATCGCCCATGCCGAGGAGATCGCCAAGTCCTCCCCCCGCTTGCAGGCGATGAGCCTGGGGGCCGCGGATTTTGCTGCCTCGATGGGGATGCAGACCACCGGCATCGGCGGCACGCAGGAAAACTACTACATGGTCCGCGACGGCCAGAAGCACTGGTCCGACCCCTGGCACTGGGCCCAGGCCGCCATCGTCGCCGCCTGCCGCACCCATGGCATCCTGCCGGTCGACGGCCCGTTCGGCGATTTCTCCGACGAGGAGGGCTATATCGCGCAGGCGAAACGCTCGGCGACGCTGGGCATGGTCGGCAAATGGGCCATCCACCCGAGCCAGATCGCGCTGGCCAACCAGGTGTTCACCCCGTCCGAGGAAGCAGTGCAGGAAGCCCGCGAAATCCTCGCCGCGATGGAGGAAGCCAAGGCCTCCGGCGCCGGCGCCACCGTCTACAAGGGGCGGCTTGTCGATATCGCCTCGATCAAGCAGGCTGAGGTGATTGTGGCGCAGGCCGAACTGATTGCGGGCAGCTGACGCCGGTCCGCAACAGAAGATTTCAAGGGCGTCCCGATGGGGCGCCCTTTTGGGTTTGAGGAGAGGGTTTCATGGCGGGTTTCACACTGCTGCACACCGCGCAGGTGCATGCAGACAGGTTTGACCGGCTGGCGCCGGAGGCCGGACTGACGCATCAGGTCCGCACCGATTGGCTGGAACGGGCCCGGGGCGGCATTGATACCTCGCTGCGCCGGGAAATCACCCAGGCCGTCGAGGCGGCAGACGGTGCTGTCCTGTGTACCTGTACCACCATCGGAGAGGCCGCAGAGGACGCCGGGGCTCTCCGGATCGACTGGCCGATGATGCAGGAGGCGGCCCGCCTGGGCGGGCCGGTGCTGATGGCCTATTGCCTGGACAGCACCGCAGAGCCTTCCGGAACGCTGCTGCGCCGCGCCTTTGGAGCGCAGGATCCGCAGCTCGCCTGCCTGCACCTGGACCGGCACTGGCATCTGTTCGCGGCCGGAGACGGCGGCGGCTTTGCCCGCGCCATCGCCGCCGACGTGCTGCAAGCGCTGGATACCGCCGCCTTTGGCTGCGTGGTTCTGGCGCAAGCTTCGATGGCGGATGCGGCTGCCGCCGTCCGCGCCGGAACGGATGTGCCGGTGCTGGCCTCGCCGGAGCTTGCGGTGCGGTACCTGCTGGCAAGGGGCTAGGCCCGGCCAAGGCCCCTGCCCCGCCCGGTTGTTCAGAACCTCACGCCCATGTCCCGTATGCTGCATCAGCGGGGGCGGTTGGAAAATGGCGGCGCCGCCAAAATGGCGGAGATGGACGGGCGTATCCGCCCGCATGCTAAACGTTGTCTCTGCATGACCCCGCTGCCAGGCGGGAGTCCGGTTCCAAGAGCGCCGGGGAGCCAAGCCCCGGCGGGTGATCGCGACCGGAGCCAAGACTGCCAGAGGCGGCTTAAGATCCCGTGAGAGCAGCGTACGCAGGGTGCGCAACACCCGCAGCCGCACGCCTGCGGCCACGGTTGTGCAGTGAGTATTTGGACAAAGAAGAAGGGACGGAACCTGTGCTTCTTCTTTGCCCAAATACTCAAAATCCAACCGGGGCCGGAGATCACGCCCGCAGATCCTTGGGCGAACCCATCACCACATAGGTGGTGATCGCGGTGACGTAGGGAGACGTGCCGAGAATGTCGGTGTGGAACCTCTTGTAACTGGGCAGGTCGGCGCATTCGACGCGCAAGAGGTATTCTATGGTGCCGGTGATGTTGTGGCATTCCACCACCTCCGGCGCCGCCTGCATGGCGCGTTCGAAGGCTTCCTGCGCCTCCTTGGTGTGCTCGCCCAGGCCGACACCGATATAGGTGGCAAAGCCCACTCCCAGCTTCTGCCGGTCCAAGACCGCGCGGTAGCCGGCGATGACGCCTGCGCGCTCGAGCTCCTGCACCCGGCGCAGGCAGGCAGAGGGGGAGAGGCCGACACGCGCCGCCAGATCCAGGTTGCTGATCCGGCCGTCGCGCGACAATTCTTGCAATATCTGCTGGTTTATCTTGTCATTTTTCGCCATTGGTTGCGAAAATACGGCGAAAGCGCAGCAGAACGCAATTTCATTTGGCCTGTTTTGCGCAATGATTTTGCGCATGACATATGAACTCCTCACTGCGCTGGCGCTGTTTGCCTTTGTCTCCTCGATCACGCCGGGGCCGAACAACCTGATGCTGATGGCCTCGGGCGCCAATTTCGGTTTTCGCCGCACCATCCCGCATATGCTGGGGGTGGCCCTGGGGTTTGTGTTCATGGTGCTGCTGGTCGGCGCCGGGCTGGTGCAGGTGTTTGATGCCTTTCCGGTCAGCTACGCGGTGCTGAAGGCGGTCTCGGTCGTCTACCTGCTGTGGCTGGCATGGAAGATCGCCAATGCCGCACCGGTCGAGGCCAGAGGCGCGGACGGCCGCCCGATGACGTTTCTGCAGGCGGCAGCCTTTCAATGGGTGAACCCCAAGGCCTGGGCGATGGCGCTGACCGCGATCAGCGCCTACACGCCGGATCAGACGCTGGCGGCGATCCTGCTGGTGGGGGTGGTGTTTGGCGCCATCAACCTGCCCTCGGTCGGCTCCTGGACGGTGCTGGGCCAGCAGATGGCGCGGCTGCTGACCAGCCGGCGGCGGCTGATGCTGTTCAACTGGACCATGGCGCTGCTGCTGGTGGCCTCGCTTTATCCGGTGATCTGGCCGCAGTAAGCGTGCCGCGCTTGGCGAGTTGCATCTTGCGGCGCAGAAGGCCATATAGCTGCAAACCTGCAGAGCAGAGGCGACATGACCCAGTATCTGGAATTCGAAAAACCGCTGGCCGAAATCGAGGGCAAGGCGGAGGAGCTGCGGGCGCTGGCCCGCGCGAACGAGGAAATGGATGTGGCGGACGAGGCCAAGGCGCTCGACGCCAAGGCGGCGCAGCTGCTGAAGGACCTCTACAAGAACCTGACACCCTGGCGCAAATGCCAGGTGGCGCGCCATCCCGAGCGGCCGCATTGCAAGGATTACATCGAAGCGCTGTTCACCGAATACACCCCGCTGGCAGGTGATCGGAACTTTGCCGACGATCTGGCGGTGATGGGCGGCCTCGCCCGCTTCAATGACCAGCCGGTGGTGGTGATCGGCCATGAAAAGGGCAGCGACACCAAGTCCCGGATCGAGCGCAATTTCGGCATGGCCCGCCCCGAGGGCTACCGCAAGGCGATCCGGCTGATGGAAATGGCCGGGCGCTTCAAGCTGCCGGTGATCACCCTGGTGGACACCGCCGGCGCCTACCCCGGCAAGGGCGCCGAAGAGCGCGGCCAGTCGGAAGCGATCGCCCGCTCGACCGAGATGTGCCTGAAGATCGGCGTGCCGCTGATCTCGGTGATCATCGGCGAAGGCGGCTCCGGCGGCGCCGTGGCCTTTGCCTCGGCCAACCGGGTGGCGATGCTGGAGCATTCGATCTATTCGGTGATCTCGCCTGAGGGCTGCGCCTCGATCCTGTGGAAGGACGCCGAAAAGATGCGTGAGGCCGCCGAGGCGCTGCGCCTCACCGCGCAGGACCTGCACAAGCTGGGTGTCAATGACCGGATCATCCCGGAACCGCTGGGCGGTGCCCACCGCGACGCCAAGGCCGCGATGAAGTCGGTGAGCGGTGCCATTCAGGAGATGCTGGACGAGCTGGCCGGCAAGGATGCTGCCGAGCTGGTCAAGGACCGGCGGCAGAAGTTCCTGAACATCGGCTCCAAGGGGCTGGCGGCCTAGGGTCAGGCCGCGGACCAGCAGAAGGCTCCAGCGGCCGCCGAAGATCTCAAGCGCACAGGCCGCCGGGCGGCCGGGCTGATATTTGCCGCGTTTGCCAGCCATGAGTTCCCGGCAGTCATTTCGGGTGCAAAACGCAGGCCATTCAGACGGAAGAGGCATGGCCCGCGATCCGGCCAACGCGGCCTGCCGCGAACGTTCCCGGCTGTCCGGTCACGGCAGCAAGTCATCTGGCGTTTGCGGCCGGATACTTACCGCCCGGGCCGCGCAGCTTTGGTGCGGCGCACAACACGCGGGTGTTTGATAGCGCCGCTTCAGCTGAAGCCGGCCGGGGCATGACCTAATGGGATGAACTGCCTTCCCACCGAACCGCCGCTATCGTGGCGGGATTGGCGGAGGAGAGGAGCTTCCGGTGGACATCAAGGTTTCAGGCATAGATCCGGGCAAGACTGTTTGCAGTCTCGCAGGGCTGGACGAGGCGGGCGCGGTCGTCTTTTCGGAGGCGCCTCCAGCGTCACAGACTTCTGGGTTTTCTGAGCACTCTGGCACCGTGCGTAGTAGCCATGGAAGCTTGTGGTGGCGCACATCACATTGGCCGCTTCTGCCGCCAGCACGGGCACGACCCCCGTTTGATGCCGCCACTTTACGTCCGGCCCGATGTAAAGGTCCACAAGAACGACGGCCGGGATGCCGAGGCAATCGCCGAAGCAGCCACGCGACCAACAATGTCGTTCGTCGCAATCAAATCTGAAGAGCAACCCGGCCTTCTGGCATTGCATCGCGCACGGGAGCGCTTGGTGCCGGATCGGATGCGTCTGATCAATCTGGGCCGAGGATTTCTGACGGAGCGTGGCCTGCGCATTGGATCAGGCCGCCATGTCTTCCAGAAGGAGCTGACGAAGTTGACTGCCGAAGGCACTGCCGATCTTTCACCGCGTCTCATTCAGATGCTGGCCGACATGGCCTCCGAACCGGGCGAGATCAATCGACGCGTGACGGCATTGGATCTCGAGATCAAGCAACTCGCCAAAAATGACGCGGACATGCTTCGCCCAATGGAAATACCTGGTGTTGGCCCGGCAATCGCGTCCGCGTTGGTTGCCGCAATCGGCACGGGTCCGGGCTTTGGAAAAGGGCGTGATCCTGCCGCATGGCTTGGCCTCGTTCCTCGACACATTACGACTGGCGGCAAAGCCAAGCTGATCGGCATATCGAAGCCTGGCAACCGATACCTGCGAAAGCTTTTCATCCATGGAGCTCGAACCGTTCTGCACCTTGTGCGAGACAGAACCTCACCGATCACCAAGTGGGTGGATCGTCTCAAAGAGCGAGCGCAGGTGAATGCCGCGGCGGTAGCGATGGCAAACAAAATGGCGCGGTTTGCCTGGGCCATTCTGGCCACCGGGGAGCGATATCGACCGACCGCAATATCTGGCGCATGATGGGAAAGATGTGATCGAGGGAACAATGGAATCTGCGGGCGAGGAGGAGAAGGACCAGCGACCGATCGGCGTCTTGTCAGTCTGACGGGGGGCATGGCCCTTGAGTGCCGATGAGCTAACGAGACACAGGACGCGCGACTTCCCATCTTGGTCAGGGACAAATCGAAGGGTCCCGAGTAAAGACCGAATACATGGAAGCAGGGTCAACGGTGCATCGACTAATCACTTGCAGGGGAAGGCAGTTCATACATGCCCCCCTGCCGCACCGGCAGCGCAACCTGATCCGATCTGTGAAACAACAAGGGCTGCGTGTGGCGGGAGCCCTCCCGCGCCCGCGCAGCACCGGCTGGAGCCGGCGCCGCTGGCGGTCTTGGGCCAGGCTCGGCGCCAGTGCCGAGCCTGGCCCAACTGCGAGGGCAATTCGCAGGAATTTCCTGAGCAGGCGGGAGTGCCCCGCCTGCGGTCACGCCTGCACGGGCTGTATCACCGCCTACCCGGCCAGCAGCCGCAGCCCCTGGGTCACATCCGAGCGCACCGCCAGCCGCAGACCGGGCTCATCCCCGGCCTTCAGCGCGGCGATGATCAGGCGGTGGTTCTGCGGCGGGTCAGTGCGGCGCAACCGGCCGTAAAGCGCGCGCATTGTGGGGCCGAGCTGCAGCCAGACAGTTTCCGCCATCGCCAGCATCGCCGGCGCCTGGGCGCGCAGGTAGAGGGCGCGGTGGAACTCCAGGTTGGTGCGGATATAGCCAACCGCATCGCGTTTGGACACCATCTCGGCCACGGTTGCGTTGATCATCTGCAGCCGGTCGATCAGCGCCATATGCGCACGCGGCAGAGCGCGGCTGGCCAGCTCCACTTCCAGAAGCGCGCGCAGGGCGGCCAGCTCCTCGATCCGTTCGTTGGAAAGCTCCGGCGTCGATACCCGCCCCGAGGAGGACAGGAACAGCGCGCCTTCGGCGGCCAGCCGCCGCACCGCTTCGCGCGCGGGCGTCATCGAGACATCGAATTCGCGGCCGATGCCACGCAGCGTCAGCGCCGCGCCGGGGCTGATTTCACCATGCATGATACGGGTGCGCAAAGCACGGTAGACGCGGTCATGGGCCGGTGCGGCAGCGTCCTGGGAAGAGCGGGCAGTCAGGTTCATCCCTTCAAGTGATCACAAAATGCGCCGCCGTCAAGCAGACAGATCCGCGCGTGTGATCACAAGCCGCGGCGCCGGGGCCGCGGGTCACGGGCGCCCCGGCAGCCCCGCCAGGCTGAGACCGGTGCGCAGCCGCCGCCCGGCCCCGCCTTCGGTGCCATACGGGAAGGCAGCAGCCGCCTGGTCCAGCGTCAGCCCCTCCGCCTGCAGCTGCGCGCAGGCCTTTCCAGCCTCGTCAAACCGGCCCAGCGTGGCCAGCCCCGCGCAGCGCACCGCCTGGGCCAGCCGGGCACCGGGTTCAAGCTCCAGAGCCGCGCCCGCAGAGGCAATGGCGGCCTCCTCCTGACCGGCGGCAAACAGCATTTCCGCCCGCAGCGTATGATAGATCGCAGGCGGCACCGGATTGAGCCGTACCGCGGCAGCAAAGGCGCGCTCCGCGGCCTCGCGCTGCCCCGCCAGCTGCAGCAGCCAGGCCCGCAGCAGATGGCCATCGGCGTCGTTGGGATACGACTGCTCAAGAACCTGGGCATACTTCAGAGCCGTCTCCGGCGCGCCGCCGAATTGCGCCGCGATGGCGCGGATGCGCAGGGTGCCCGGCGTCTCCGGGCGGCCCTCCAGCTGCCGGGCAGCCCTGGCGGCGCGCTGCGGCAGGCCGGCAAGCGGCCCGGTCAGAAGATCCAGCTCAATCTCGGCCTGCAGCGCTTCCGCCTCTGTCAGCCCCGGGGCCAGCAGCAGCGCCTGGCTCACCGCCCGGCCGGCCTCGGCCCGCTGCCCGGCGGCCAGCTTGCTGCGGGCAGACAGAAGCTCAATCAATGCCTGATCCGGGACCGGTTCCGCAGGGCTGTCCGGCACCGGCTGGTTGAAATAAGTGAGGATATCCGACGCGGCCGCCGCGGTCAGGGCGGGCAGGCTTGCCTGCGGACGGGCCGGCAGGGCTGCCTGCCCGGAAACACTGCGGATCTGCAGCCGGACTCCCTGCAGCGGCGCGCCGGCCATGACACCGCTGATCAGGTTCTGCGTGCCCAGCAGCGCCGCCGCCTGTTCCGGCGGCAATCCGGCCGCCGCGAGGCTGCTGTCCGCGGCCACCACCGCCAGACCGGGGGCTGCAGCCAGCGCGCGGATGACTTCGCCGGACAGGGCCCGGGCCAGTTCCTGCGGCTCCGCCGCGGCGGTAAAGGGCAGCACCGCAACCAGCGGCCGGGCCTGCAAGGCTTGACCGGCGGCCTGCCCCTGGTCCCGCAGCCCCGGCAGGCCGGCTGCCCACCAGACACCGCCTGCCGCCGCCAGGACAAGGCACGCTGCCGCAGCCGCCCAGGCAACGCCGCCGGCCCGTTTGCGCGGTGGCGGCGGCGGCGGCGCGGTCCGGGTCTGCGCCGCTGCTTCCGCCTTCCGCAGACCCGGCAGCGACGTCAGCTCCTCCCCCAGCGCATAGACCTGCACCGGTTCGGGCAGGCTCTTGACCTCATGCAAACCCAGATCCTCGAAACCGTAAGGGATACGGCCGCGTACCTGCGCGTAGGCCGCAGCCGACAGCGCCACCCCGCCGACCGGCGCCAGCGCCTCCAGCCGGGCGGCGATATTGACCTCGTCGCCGTAGACATCGCCGCGGGCAATCAGCACCTCGCCCAGGTTGATGCCGATCCTGAGCCGCAGATGGCGGTTGCGGGCGGCACCGGCCTGGATTTCCGCCGCCGCCTCCACCGCCGAGATCACGCTGGGGAAGATGGCCAGCACCCCGTCTCCCATCAGCTTGACGATGCGGCCCTCGTGGCTGCGGACCGAAGGCGCGATCAGGCTCTGCTGCTGGGCCAGCACCTGGTTCAGCGTCCCGGCCTCGTCCTCGGCCATCAGGCGGCTGAAGCCGGAGACATCCAGCACGAAGATGGCGGCAAGGCGTCTTTGCGGTTTGTCTGGCACGGGCGGGCCTCGGGAACCGGGGAACTGGAAACGGAAACTGCCCGGAGCTTAGCCCGCCCGCCCGCATCGGCAAAGCGCTGATTTCATTCGCCGAACCGGTAGCGGTGCAGGCTGGCGCCGTTTTCCCGCAGCCAGCCGCGGGGCGCCTCGTAGCGGCCGTAGAGCCGTTCCACCACCGCCCAGAAGGCAGGCGAGTGGTTCATTTCCTGCAGATGCGCCACCTCGTGGGCGGCGACATAGCGCAACACCGCGGGCGGCGCCAGGATCAGCCGCCAGGAATACATCAGCCCGCCGTCCGCGGTGCAGGAGCCCCAGCGCGAGCGGGTGTCGCGCAGGGTCAGGCGGCTGTAGCCTCGGCCCAGCCGCGCGGCGTAGAAATCCGACGCCTCGGCCAGCCGGTTGCGCGCCAGTTCCTTGAGGTAGCGCTGCAGCAGGCGGGACGGGTTGTCCCCCGGCACCGCGATCCGGCCGGCATCCAGCTGGACCCGCCGTCCCGCGCAGCGCTCCACCACCCGGTTCTGGCCGTCCACCGGCAGCACCGCGCCGAAATCCGCCTCGACCGCCTGCGGGTGCTTGTCGAGATGCGCCCGGATCCAGTCTGCCTTCTCCTCGGCGAACTCCAGCGCGGTGCGCTCGGGCAGGCTTTTGGGCAGGGTCAGCGTCACCCGCCCGTCGAGCGAGGAGATCCGCAGGCTGATCCGCCGCGCGCGGGCAGAGCGGCGCAGGGTCAGCGGCACCGGCGGGTTCCCCGGCAGGTGATGTTCGGCCATGCGCGCGCCCCTTTCCGGCAAAGGCTTTGACAGTGCCCCCCTCATATGGCAAGGCACCGGAATCGTCGATACGACTCACCAGTAAATCAAGGGGATCCACATGCCCAAGGAAGAATGGGGTGTAAAGCGCGTTTGCCCCACCACTGGCAAGCGCTTTTATGACCTGAACAAGGACCCGATCGTCAGCCCCTACACGGGCGAGGCTGTCGAGCTGGACACCGGCAAGACCCGGATGATCGAAGCGGATGCCGAAGACGCCGCCACCCTGAAGGCCAAAAAGAACCTGGACACCGACGAGGTGGTTCTGGACGATGACGACACCGTCGACGTGGACCTGGGCGATGACGTCCTGGATGACGACGATGACGATGACAACGTCTCGCTGGACGACATCGCCGACATGTCGTCGCCTGAGGACGATTCCTGAGGCCATTCAAGCCGTTCGGGGAAGCGCCTGGCCTTCCCCGGACCGCTCTCCGGCGAGCGCTGGAAAAATTTTGGAACCCGGCGCATTTTCCGCTTGCAGCCCGCGCCGCCGTCCCGTAAACGACGCTCACACCGCAAGACGGGCCGCAACGGAAACGGAACGGACACGGAAAAGCGGACAGGTTTGGGGCCTTAGCTCAGCTGGGAGAGCGCCTGCATGGCATGCAGGAGGTCAGCGGTTCGATCCCGCTAGGCTCCACCAAATCTTCACATCCGGGAAGAAAACGCCGCTATCACCTTGAAAGAAGGGTGGTACATGCGGATCCGCACCCCTCAAGCCTGAAATGCCGAAGCGGCTCTGCAAAGGCCCGTTTCAGCACGCCCGCCGCAGGATCAAATATCTTTTTTCAGATATTGTCCAATACCTTGCCAGAAATGCCAGCGCGGGTTCGGTAAAGCCCTCGGCCGCGCTTTATGGCGGTGGCGGACCGGCAGACCCGCCGAATCCGCGCCGATCACCACGGGCAAGCCAATAACCGGTTTCACCCAAGGCCGCTTCGACGGCTGTGCAGTCATCCGCGGCACCTCGTTCAGGCGGGGTTTGCGGCCGGGAAGCTCAATCGCGTTCATTTCCTGAAAGACTATGGAGCGGGACTGGTTCTCCGGCCCGGGGCGGGCGTCCGCGCGGGCATTGCGGCCTCGAACGCCCTCACCGGCACACCTTCGTGTTCCGGCAGGTTGAGGCCGCCCAAACCAACCATCTGCCGCAAAAGCAGCCGGGCAAGCCGGAATCCAGTGCTGTCAGCCTGCAATCATTGCGCTAATCACATCAATACATTCAACTTCAATAGGATATTTCCATCATGCTCGATAAACTGGAGATGTTCATCGCGGTCGCCAGGGAAGAGCATTTCGGTCGCGCGGCGGCAGCACTCGGCATTACCCAACCAACACTGTCGGCGGGCATCAAACAGCTGGAGAACCAGCTTGGCGTGCAGATGATCTTCCGAGGCTCACGGTACGGCGGGCTGACGCCGGAAGGGCAAAGCGCGCTGATCTGGGCAAGGAAAATCGTGGGAGACACCCGGCAGCTGAAAGAGGAAATGCGCTTCACGCGGCATGGCCTGACCGGCCAGCTGCGCATCGCGGTAATCCCGACAGCGCTGACCTGGGCGGCCAGGCTGACAGCCCGGTTCAGCGAGAAACACCCGAAGGTACGGTTCACGATCCTCTCCCGCACCTCGGCCGAGATCCTGTCGATGATCGAGAATTTTTCCGTTGATGCAGGGATTTCCTATCTCGACAATGAACCCATGGGCAAAGTCAGCAGCGAGCCGCTGTACCAGGAGCATTACATGCTGGTGTGCCACCGCGACTCTCCCTTTGCGGGCCGGGAAACGGTCGGCTGGGCGGAACTGGACGGGCAGAAGCTGTGCCTGCTGACGCCGGACATGCAGAACCGGCGGATCATCAACAAGAATTTCCGCGACTCGGGCGTCAGCCCGGAGGCCTGGATCGAATCGAATTCGACCATCGTTCTGACCGCCAATGTAGAGGATGGCGGCTGGCTGACCGTGCTGCCGGCCGACATGGCACGCTCTCTTGCGGTCGGAAAGCCGCTGGAAATCGTGCCGATGACGGCTGTTGAATCCGTCCATACAGTTGGTCTGGTCGCCCCCTACCGGGAGCCTCATACCCCTGTTTTGAAGGCTCTTCTGGCAGAGGCGCGGCGGATGTCGGAGACCCGGTGATAGAAACCGCCTATCGCGCAACGAAACCGCGTTATTGATCTGACTATACACGCTCTGGTTTTTCTCGGGCAAATTGCCGGAGGCCAGCTATGCAATCAGAAACGCCAGCGCCGTCCGAAACGGACATGCGCGCAATCATCTCGGACCATCTGCACCTGGAGGGGGCATTGCTGCCCATGCTTCATGCCTTGCAGGAGGTTTACGGCCACATCCCGCAGGCGGCAACGCCGCTGATCGCGGATGCCCTGAACATTTCCCGTGCCGAAGTGCACGGCGTAATCAGCTTTTATCATGACTTCCGCGAGGTGCCCGCGGGCCGTCACGTGGTCAGGATCTGCCGCGCCGAAGCCTGCCAGGCGGTGGGCGCCAATGCCCTGGCGGAGGCCACACTCGCGCGGCTGGGCGTCGAGTGGCACGGCACAACCAGAAATGGCGCGGTCACCATTGAGCCGGTCTATTGCCTGGGCCTGTGCGCCTGCGGCCCGGCTGCGATGGTGGACGGCACGGTGCTGGGCCGCGTGGATGAGGCCCGGATGGCGGCCCTGCTGGCGGAGGCCGGGGCATGAAGATCTACGTTCCCATGGACAGCGCCGCCAAGGCGCTGGGCGCCGAAGAAGTGGCCGCAGCGATCACCGCCGAAGCCGGCAAGCGCGGACTGCAGATCGAATTGATCCGCAACGGCAGCCGCGGCATGCTGTGGCTGGAGCCGCTGGTCGAGATCGACAGGGGCGCGGGCCGCGAGGGTTTCGGCGCGGTCACTGCCGCCGATGTGCCGGCGATGCTGGACGGCACGCTGGCCGGGCTGGGCAACGTCGAGGAGATCCCGTTTTTCGCGCGCCAGACCCGGCTGACCTTTGCCCGCTGCGGCGTGACCGATCCGCTGAGCATGGACGATTACCAGATACACGGCGGCCTGGCAGGGCTGCGCCGGGCCGCCGCGATGAACGGTGCGGAGATTGTTGAAGAGGTCACCCGATCCGGTCTGCGCGGCCGCGGCGGCGCAGGCTTCCCGACCGGGATCAAGTGGAACACGGTGCTGCAGGCCGAAGCGGACCAGAAATACATCGTCTGCAACGCCGACGAGGGCGACAGCGGCACTTTTGCCGACCGCATGATCATGGAGGGCGACCCCTTCTGCCTGATCGAGGGGATGGCAATTGCCGGTCTCGGCACGGGCGCGACCAAGGGCTATGTCTACCTGCGGTCGGAATACCCGGATGCCATCAGGGTGATGCAGGAGGCCGTTCGCATTGCCCGCGCCAATGGCGTGCTGGGTGACGATGTTTTAGGCTCGGGCCGGGCGTTTGACATGGAAATCCGCACCGGCGCCGGCGCCTACGTCTGCGGCGAGGAAACCTCGCTGCTGAACAGTCTGGAGGGCAAGCGCGGCGTGGTCCGCGCCAAGCCGCCGCTGCCGGCGCTGGAGGGCTTTCTGGGCAAGCCCACGGTCGTCAACAATGTGATCAGCCTGGCCACCGTGCCGGTGATCTTTGAGAAAGGCGCGCAGCACTACGCGGACTTCGGCCTGGGCCGGTCGCGCGGCACCATTCCGGTGCAGATCGCCGGCAACGTGAAATACGGCGGGCTGTTCGAGACAGCCTTCGGCATGCCCTTGGGCGACCTGGTGATGGACATCGCGGGCGGCACCGCCTCGGGCCGGGCGGTCAAGGCGGTGCAGGTCGGCGGGCCGCTCGGCGCCTATATGCCCTGCGGTAAATTCGACACCCCCTTTGGCTATGAGGAGTTCGACGGCGCAGGCGGGCTGATCGGCCATGCCGGCATCGTGGTGTTCGACGACAGTGCCGACATGCTGCGGATGGCACGGTTTGCCATGGAGTTCTGCGCCGTCGAGAGCTGCGGCAAATGCACCCCCTGCCGGATCGGCGCGGTGCGCGGCGTGGAAACCATCGACCGTATCGCCGCGGGCGACCCCGGCGCCATCCCGCTGCTGACCGACCTGTGCGAGACGATGACGGACGGCTCGCTGTGCGCCCTGGGCGGCTTCACCCCGTATCCGGTGATGTCCGCGCTTACCCATTTCCCCGATGATTTCGCCACCGCAAAGGAGGCCGCAGAATGAAAGACCTGATTATCCCCTGGGACGATGACCGCGACATGGGCACGCCGGCGCGCGAAGGCGCCCCGGTCTCCCTGACCATCGACGGTTTTGACATCACCGTGCCGGAGGGCACCTCGGTCATGCGTGCCGCCGCAGAGGCAGGCTTCCAGATCCCCAAGCTGTGCGCCACCGACAGCCTGGAGGCCTTCGGGTCCTGCCGCCTCTGCGTGGTCGAGATCGAAGGCCGCCGCGGCACGCCTGCGTCCTGCACCACGCCTGTGGCGCCGGGCATGGTCGTGCGGACCCAGTCGGAGAAGGTGAAGAAGATCCGCAAGGGGGTGATGGAGCTATATATCTCCGACCACCCGCTTGATTGCCTGACCTGCGCCGCCAACGGCGATTGCGAGCTTCAGGACATGGCCGGCGTCACGGGCCTGCGCGATGTGCGGTATAAGGCACCGGCGGGCGGGGGCATGTCGAACCATTTCGAGGCGCGGCAGAACGGCGAAGCCAATCCGCAGTATGTGCCCAAGGACGACAGCAACCCCTATTTCACCTACGACCCCTCGAAATGCATCGTCTGCAACCGTTGCGTGCGGGCCTGCGAGGAGGTGCAGGGCACCTTTGCTCTGACCATCGCGGGGCGCGGATTTGACAGCCGGGTCAGCGCCGGCACCGCGGCAGATGATTTCCTGTCCTCCGACTGCGTCAGCTGCGGCGCCTGCGTGCAGGCCTGCCCGACCGCGACCCTGCAGGAAAAATCGGTGATCGAGCTGGGCACGCCGGAACGCTCCGTCATCACCACCTGCGCCTATTGCGGCGTCGGCTGCTCCTTCAAGGCGGAGCTGAACGGCGACGAGCTGGTCCGGATGGTGCCCTACAAGCACGGCAAGGCAAACCGCGGCCACTCCTGCGTCAAGGGACGCTTCGCTTACGGCTACGCCAAGCACAAGGACCGCATCCTGAACCCGATGATCCGCGACAGCATCGATGATCCGTGGCGCGAGGTCTCGTGGGAGGAAGCGCTGGGCTTCGCCGCCAGCCGGATGCGCGGGCTGCAGGAAAAGTACGGCAAGAAGTCGATCGGCGTGATCACCTCCAGCCGCTGCACCAACGAGGAAACCTTCCTGGTGCAGAAACTGGCCCGCGGGGTGTTTGGCAACAACAACACCGACACCTGCGCCCGGGTCTGCCACTCCCCCACCGGCTATGGCCTCGGCCAGACCTTCGGCACGTCGGCCGGCACCCAGGATTTCGACTCGGTCGAGCATACGGATGTGGTGATCGTGATCGGCGCCAACCCGACCGACGGCCACCCGGTCTTTGCCAGCCGCCTGAAGAAGCGGCTGCGGGCCGGTGCCGAGCTGATCGTGATTGACCCGCGCCGCACCAATCTGGTGAAATCGCCGCATATCCAGGCCGCCCATCATCTGGCCCTGCGTCCCGGCACCAATGTCGCCGTGGTGACCGCGCTGGCGCATGTGATCGTGACAGAGGGGCTGATGGACGAGGAGTTCATCCGCACCCGCTGCGATTGGGACGAGTTCCAGGTCTATGCCGAGTTCGTCTCCGATCCGCGCCACAGCCCGGAGGCGACCGAGCTGCTGACCGGTGTGCCTGCGGCGGAGCTGCGCGCGGCCGCGCGCCTGTTTGCGACCGGAGG
Source organism: Leisingera thetidis (assembly GCF_025857195.1). NCBI lineage: Bacteria > Pseudomonadati > Pseudomonadota > Alphaproteobacteria > Rhodobacterales > Roseobacteraceae > Leisingera > Leisingera thetidis. Next base: position 3,505,001 of record NZ_CP109787.1, read on the forward strand.
CAATGGCGCGATCTACTATGGCCTCGGCGTGACCGAGCACAGCCAGGGGTCGACCACGGTGATGGGCATCGCCAACCTTGCGATGCTGACCGGCAACATTGGCCGCAAGGGCGTGGGCGTGAACCCGCTGCGCGGCCAGAACAACGTGCAGGGCTCCTGCGACATGGGCTCGTTCCCGCACGAACTGCCGGGCTACCGCCATGTCAAAGGTCCCGAGGTGCGCGCTGTATTCGAGGAAGCCTGGGGCGTCGAAATCGACCCGGAACCGGGGCTGCGCATTCCCAACATGCTGGATGCGGCCGTCGCGGGCAGCTTCAAGGGGCTGTACTGCCAGGGCGAGGACATTCTGCAATCGGACCCGGACACCAAGCATGTGGCGGCGGGGCTTGCGGCGATGGAATGCGTCATCGTGCACGACCTGTTCCTGAACGAGACCGCCAACTACGCGCATGTGTTCCTGCCCGGCTCGACGTTTCTGGAAAAGGACGGCACCTTTACCAACGCCGAGCGCCGCATCAACCGCGTGCGCAAGGTGATGGCGCCCATGAACGGTTATGCCGACTGGGAGGTGACACAGCTGCTGGCCAACGCCATGGGGGCAGGCTGGACCTACACCCACCCGTCGCAGATCATGGCGGAAATCGCGGCGACCACGCCCTCCTTCGCCGGAGTCGATTACGCGCTGCTGGAGGAGAAGGGCTCAATCCAGTGGCCCTGCAACGAAGCACATCCCGAGGGCACGCCGCTGATGCATGTGGACGGCTTCGTGCGCGGCAAGGGGCGGTTCATCGTCACCGAATATGTGGCGACGGATGAAAAATCCGGTCCGCGCTTCCCGCTGCTGCTGACCACCGGCCGCATTCTCAGCCAGTACAACGTGGGCGCCCAGACCCGGCGCACCGAAAACGTGGTGTGGCATGATCAGGACGTGCTGGAGGTCCACCCCCATGACGCCGAGGTGCGCGGGGTGAAACAGGGCGACTGGATCAAGCTGGTCTCGCGTTCGGGGGAAACCACCCTGCAGGCCGAACTGACCGACCGGGTGAGCCCGGGCGTGGTCTACACCACCTTCCACCACCCGGACACGCAGGCCAATGTGATCACCACCGACTTCTCGGACTGGGCCACCAATTGCCCCGAATACAAGGTGACCGCCGTGCAGGTGAGCCTGTCGAACGGCCCCACCGGCTGGCAGGAGGACTACACGGCCCAGGCCCAGCGGTCGCGCCGTATCCTGCCGGCGGCGGAATAGCATGGTGGCGCTCTGCTCCAGCCACAGCCTGTCCGGCCTGTCCATCCGCAGCGATGGGCAGCGCCCGGTGCGGCGCAACCTGCCTGAAGAGCTGCCGGTTGCCATGGTATTCGAAGGCAGCACCCAGGGCGTGATGATGGCGACGCCTCAGGATATCGAGGATTTCGCCGTGGGCTTCGCTCTCAGCGAGGGCTATGTGCGGCATCTGGGCGAGATCGAGGAGTTCGAAACCGCCGAGCACGGCGGCGGCATCGAGGCCCGCTTCTGGCTGCCGCCGGAGCGCGCCGCGGCGCTGAAGGCGCGGCGCCGGACGATGATGGGGCCGGTGGGCTGCGGGCTCTGCGGCATTGACAGTCTGGAACAGGCGCTGCGCCCGCTGCCGGTTCTGCCTGCGGGCGGTCCGGCATTCACGGCCGCCGAAGTTGCCCGGGCGGCGGATGCGCTGCGCGGCCACCAGCCGCTGCACGACCAGACCCATGCCACCCATGCGGCGGGATTCCTGCTGCCGGGACAGGGCATTGTCCTGGCGCGGGAGGATGTCGGGCGCCACAATGCGCTGGACAAGCTGATCGGGGCGCTTGCCCGCGCCGGTATGGACCCGGCGTCCGGCGCCGTGGTGCTGACCAGCCGGGTTTCGGTCGAAATGGTGCAGAAAACCGTGATGGCCGGCGCCCGCAGCCTGATTGCCGTCTCGGCCCCGACCGCCCACGCCCTGCGTCTGGCCCAGGGCGCAGGCGTCACGCTGGCCGCCTTTGCCCGCGGCGGCGGCTTTGACCTTTATTCCTGCCCTGAACGGATCAATGACGGAGAGAAACATGTCGCCTGAGAAAATGGTGGTGATGGCCAACCAGATTGCCACCTTCTTCAAAACCCAGCCCGGCGGCGGCCAGGCCGAAAACGTGGCTGCTCACATCAACGATTTCTGGGAACCGCGGATGCGCAGCCAGTTGATCGGCTATGCGGCAACGGGTGAAACCGGATTGGACCCGCTGGTGCAATCGGCACTGAAGTCGGTACGCGCGCCCGCCGGCGGATAATGGGCCTCTTGGTCGGTCCAGTGGATGCAGGCAGAGTCATCCCTGCACTCTGCCTGACGTCAGCGCCTATGGGTCCAAGTAGAGCAATTTGAAAATAGAGAGTGTTTCCGGCTCATCCTTGCCACTGAGGAGCGGACTATGAGCCGGAAACAACCCAAAAGCGCTGGCGCAATGGCCGGCAGGATCGCAAGGCGCGGGCGGAGAAGCGGCCCCCGCTGCATCGCCGCCATAATGCGCGGCCGGGGTATTTCGCGGTGCGCAGAACTTCGTTTCCTGCGGCCGCACCAGCGGTGACAGCCTTCCGTGGCGCGGCCTTCTTCCGGCGCGGGATGGCAGCGCAGGCAGCGCGGTCCGCGATGGCATCATGGCAAGCGCGGGTGCCGTCTGCGCCGTCCGCCGCGCTGCGGACACGCAACGACGCCGGCACCGGCACCGGGCACAAATTTCTTGACAAAACAACTAAGGTTTTCTAGGCGTTCCGGCGCGCCCGCGGGGCGCATCGCCTAGCAAGACATGAGCGGCCCCGCTAGCGCCGCCTGTCCAGCCATATCCGCAAATGCACGGCCTTCAGGCCCTCCTGAAGCTATCGGCTGGAGAGATATGGGAATGCTCGGGCACATGCTGCCGAAGGAAACGCGGCCGCGGACAGGCCGGTGCGCTGGGATGCTGCGGGCTGTGACGGCCGCGGCGCTGCTGCTGCCGCCCGCCGCCCTGCCCGCGGCCGCGGCCGAGACCTTCCCGGTTGAACTGCAGCACCGCTACGGCACTGCCACGGTGCCGGACCGGCCGGAGCGCATCGTTTCGGTCAGCTTCATCGGGCATGATTTCCTGCTGGCGCTGGGGCTGACGCCCATTGCGCTGCGCAAATGGTACGGCGGCGAGCCGTCCGGCGTCTGGCCCTGGGGGCATGACGCGCTGGGACAGGCCCGGCCCGTGGTGATGCAGGGCGAGCTGGATGCCGAACAGATCGCCGCGCTGAAACCGGACCTGATCATCGGCCAGTGGTCGGGCATGACCGGGCGCGACTATGCGCTGCTGTCGCGCATTGCGCCGACCATCGCGCCGCGGGCGGAGTTCGGCGATTACGGAACGCCCTGGCAGGCCATGCTGCGCACCCTCGGCACCGCCACCGGCACCTCAGTCCGCGCCGAGGACATCATCACCCGGATCGAAGGCCGGATAGCAGCCGTCCGCGCCGCGCATCCCGAATGGCAGGGCGCGAGCGTTGCGCTGGCCTGGGCCGGCCATACCGCCGCCTATACCAGCCGAGACATCCGCAGCCAGCTGCTGGAATCGCTGGGGTTCCGGGTGCCCGAGGCGATCAACGGGCCCGGGCCGGTGACCAGAACCCATGTGCTGATTCCGGACGAGGACCCATCAGCCATCGACACCGATGTGCTGATCTGGCTCGATTCCGGCGGCTCTGCGGCGCGGCTGGCGCGGATGCCGCTGCGCAGCACCATGCGCGCCTACCGCGAAGGCCGCGAGATCCACGCCGATCTTTTGCTGGCGGGCGCGCTGTCGCACTCCAGCCCGCTGAGCCTGGAATATGCGCTGGACCGGCTGGTGCCGCTTCTGGAGGCCGCGATGGACGGCGATCCGGCCACGCCGGTGCCCGGCATGGCAGAGGCAGGCCTGCTGCCGGAGGGCTTCTGAGATGACGGATTGCACCAGCCTTGCCCCGCCCCCTGCCCTGACCCGGGCCGGGCTGCGCCGCCTTTGGCTGGCCGCAGCAGTGCTGGGCCTGGCCGCCCTCTGCGCTGCGGCCCTGCGCCTGGGGGTGCGGCCGGTCGGCTGGAGCGCGGTCTGGACGGCGCTGACGGCGTTTGATGCGGGGAATGCCGATCACATCGTGGTCCGGCACATGCGCCTGCCGCGGCTGGGCGGGGCGCTGCTGGCCGGGGCGGCGCTGGGGCTGGCCGGAGCGCTGATGCAGGGGCTGACGCGCAACCCGCTGGCGGACCCCGGCCTGCTCGGCATCAACGGCGGCGCGGCGCTGGGGGTGGCCCTGTGCGTGCTGGTTCTGGGCATCACCGACCCGGCGGAGTTTGTCTGGATGGCGCTTGGCGGCGCCCTGGCGTCGTCGGTTCTGGTGTTTCTGCTGGGCGGCGGCAGCCGGGCCGGGACGCTGCGGCTGGTGCTGGCCGGTGCAGCCGTCAGCGCCCTGTTCCTGGCGCTGACCCGCGGCCTGCTGCTGGTCAGCCGCCAGACGCTGGAGGTCTACCGGTTCTGGGTGCTGGGCGGGTTTGACGGCATCGTGCCTGCGACCCTGGCCGCGCTGGCGCCGTTTCTGGCCGCGGGCGCCGGGCTGGCCGCACTGGCGGCGCCCGGTCTCAACGCGCTGCTGCTGGGCGAGGACAGCGCAACGGGGCTGGGCGTGCGCACCGGTCTGGCGCGCCTCGCCGCCGGCGCCGCCATCGTGCTGCTGTGCGGCGCCAGTGTTGCGATGGCGGGGCCGATTGCCTTTGCCGGGCTGATCGTGCCGCATCTGGCCCGCTGGACGGCCGGTCCCGACATGCGCCGGGTGATGCTGTTTTCCGCCGTGTTCGGCGCCCAGCTGCTGACCGCAGCCGAGTTGCTGGGCCGTCTGCCGCTGTTCGGGGGCACCATGCAGGCCGGTGTGATGACCGCGCTGATCGGCGGGCCGGTGCTGATCTGGCTGGTGCGCCGCAACGGAGTGCGAAGCCTATGACCTGGACCCTGCGGATTTCCGGCCTGTCGCTGCAGATCTCCCGGCACAGCCTGCTGGCCGGGCTGGCGGCGGCCGCCGTGCTGGCGGCTGCGGCGGGGCTGGCGCTGCTGCTGGGCAGCTACCCCTTGAGCCTGGCCGGGATTCTGGATGCGCTGCTGGGCAAAGGCGGCGGATTGCACCGGCTGATCGTGCTGGATCTGCGGCTGCCGCGCATCCTGGCCGCGCTGGGGGCGGGCGCCGCATTCGGACTGTCGGGTGCGATGTTCCAGGTGATGATGCGCAATCCGCTGGCGGCCCCCGATGTGATCGGCTTCAATGCCGGCGCCAGCTGCGGCGCGCTGTGCGCGATGATGCTGACCGGCGGCATGGTGCTGCCCGGCGCCATCGCCGGTGCGCTGCTGACCGCGGCTGCCGTCACCCTGCTGGCCTGGAAAGACGGGCTGCCGCCGGAGCGGCTGATCCTGACCGGTGTCGGCGCCAGCCTGGCGCTGGCCGCCGCCGCCGATCTGCTGATGAGCCGGATGGACGTGCTGAGTGCTGCCGACATGGCGCAGTGGCTGGCCGGGTCTCTGAATGCCCGCACCTGGCGGGACGCGGCGCTGGTCTGGAGCGGACTGGCGGTACTGGCGCCGGTGGTGCTGTGGCTGCATTTCCCGCTGGCCCGGCTGGCGATGGACGACGGCATCGCCACCGGCCTTGGCCTGCCGCTGGCGCGCCTGCGGCTGGCGGTGACCGCAACCGGTATCCTGCTGGCAGCGCTTGCCGTCAGCACCGCCGGGCCGCTGCCCTTCGTGGCCTTTGCCGCGGGCCCGATTGCCCGCCGCCTGATCCCCGGCGGCAGGCCCGCGCTGCTGGGCGCCGCGGCCTGCGGCGCGCTGATCACCCTGCTGGCCGACTGTGCCGCGCGCGCGGTCCCCGCGGTGCAGCTGCCCGCCGGCGTCTTTACCGCACTGATCGGCGCGCCGCTGCTGCTGTGGCTGCTGATCGCCCATGTCCGCAAAGGAGCCCTGTGATGCCCGCAACCGCCCGCCTGCGCGCCGAGGACCTCTCGGTCGCCTACGGCCGCACCCCGGTTCTGGACCGGCTCAGCGCCGCGATACCGGATGGCGCCCTGACCGTGATCGCCGGACCCAACGGCTGCGGCAAGTCCACCCTGCTGCGGACACTGGCGCGGCTGCAGCGCGCCGGCAGCGGCCAGGCGGTGCTGGACGGCAAGGCGATCCACAGCCAGCGCAGCCGCTCGGTGGCGCAGCGGCTGGCGATCCTGCCGCAGTCCCCCTCTGCGCCCGAAGGCCTGACGGTGGGCGACCTCGCGGCGCGCGGCCGCACCCCCTACCAGTCGGCGCTGCGGCAGTGGTCGCGACAGGATGCCGCCGCGGTGGCGCAGGCGCTGGAACTGACCGGCATGACCGCGCTGGCCGGGCGGCCGCTGGACAGCCTGTCCGGCGGCCAGCGCCAGCGCGCCTGGATCGCCATGGCCCTGGCGCAGGACACCGGGATCCTGCTGCTGGATGAGCCGACCACCTATCTGGACCTGCCGCATCAGATCGAACTGCTGAAGCTGGTGCAGAAACTGAACCGGGAGACCGGCCGCACGGTGGCGATGGTGCTGCACGACATCAACCTGGCCGCCCGCTTTGCCAGCCATGTGATCGCGCTCAAGGACGGCCGCGTCCATTGCCAGGGCGCGCCCGAAGAGGTTGTCACCGAGGCGGTGATGCAATCGGTCTTCGGGCTTGCCTGCCAGATCATCACCGACCCGGTGCATGGCAACCCGCATGTCATCCCCCTGTGAACGAGGTTTTCCATGACGCCCCCCCCGGTCTTTCCGCTGGAATCCCGCGCCCTTCTGCCGGGTATGTCCCCCGCCGCGCTGCGCCGGATGCTGCTGCAGCAGGCACAGGAGCATGGGCTGCCGGTGGTCGAAGACAGCCCTGAGCGTGTCACGGTCGAGGTGCCCGGTTTCGGGCATTACCGGATGGCCGCCCACGGCAGCGCGGCTGAGGCCGGCGTGGCGGCGGCGCTGCCGGACCGCCTCTTCATGCTGCAGGAAGGGCTGGCGGAGCATCTGAAGACGCTGCAGCCGGGAGCGGCCGGGGCCCTGCAATGGTCCGGCGCCAGTGCCGCCGGAAGCTTGCCGCCGAACGTGCATTTCACCACCGTCCGCTCGGTCACTCCGGTGGGCCGCTGTTTTCTGCGGGTCCGGGTGCAGGGCGGCGATTTGTCGGGGTTCCGGGAGGATGCCATTCATTTCCGGCTGCTGCTGCCGCCGCCCGGCTGCGCCGAACCGGAATGGCCGAAGCTGGGCAGCAATGGCGCGGCGCAGTGGCCCAAGGGGGACAAGGCGCTGCACCGGCCGGTCTATACAACCCGCTGGATCTGCCATGAGAGCGCACAGATGGAGTTCGATATCTTCCTGCACGACGGCGGCCGCGCGGCCGAATGGGCCCGGCAGGCTGCGGCTGGCGATCAGCTGGCCATAGCCGGCCCCGGCGGCGGTGGCATCCCCCGGGCCTCGCGCCTGCTGATCTGCGCCGATGAGACCGCCCTGCCCGCCGCCGCCCGCATCCTGCAGAGCCTGCCCGCCGGCAGCCGCGGCAAGGCCACTCTGATGGCCGCCGGCGGCGCGGATTGCGGCTATCCGGTTGCGGCGCCCGAAGGGGTCGAAGTCACCTGGATCCGCCGCGAGGACGGCGGCAGCCTTGCCGCGCGCGCTGTGGCCGAGCGCGAACGCCATCCCGGCCGCTTCCTGTGGTTCGGCGGCGAAAAGGCGGAGGCCCAGCGCGTCCGCCAGGCGGTCAAGGCGGCCCGGGCCGAACCTGCAAACAGTTACATCGCAGCCTATTGGAGCATGTCATGATCTCTCGTATGTCCGCAGCGCTTGCTGCCCTTCTGCTCGTGGCGTCCTGGGCGGCCGCACAGGATGCCCCTGCCGCACCGGTGCCGGAAATTGCGCAGGATGCGCCTGACAGCGCCCTGCCCGTGCTGCCTGCCGCGCCCCCCGTTCCGGCAGCGCCGGAAAACACCGGAGCCCCCGCCGCCGCGCTGGAAGGCCAGCCGGCTCCGGTTGCCGCCGCCGGACCTGCGGCGCCGAAGGACCTCGCGCAGGCTGCGCGCGGCGCATCCGCCAAGGCGCTGAAGTTCCTGCGCGACGGCGGCCCGTCGATCTGGGCGATTGCGGCGCTGTCGGTGATAACGCTCACGCTGATCCTGTGGAAGATCTGGCGGCTGGCCCTGATCGGCGCCTGGTCGCGCGGCAAGGCCGGACAGGCCGTGGCCGCCTATGAGCGCGGCGAAACAGAGGCGGCGCTGGCCATCGTCAAGGGCCGCATCGGAATCCGCTCCAAGGTTGCCGCCGCCGCCTTGACGGCAGCGGCCGCTCTGCCCGAGGACCGCGCCCGCGAAGAGACCGCGCGGGTCGCCAAGCTGCATCTGGCCAGTGCCGGCGCCGGGCTTGGCGCGCTGGAGCTGATTGCCACCATCGCGCCGCTGTTGGGCCTGCTGGGCACCGTGCTGGGCATGATCTCCGCCTTCCAGGCGCTGCAGGCGGCAGGATCCAGGGCCGATCCCGCGCTGCTGGCCGGGGGCATCTGGGAAGCCCTGCTGACAACTGCGGCCGGCATGGCGGTGGCAATCCCCGCCTCGGCAGCGCTGACCTGGTTCGAGGCGGTGATCACCCGCATCCGCCGCGACATCGAGGACAGCGCCACCCGCATCTTTGTCGCCCGGCAGCCGCAGGCCCTGAAGCTGGCAGCAGAATAGAGCCATGCAGTTCACCCAAGCCCCGAAACCCCGGCGCAAGCCGAGCCTGACGCCGATGATCGACGTGGTGTTCCTGCTGCTGGTGTTCTTCATGCTGGCTTCGCGCTTTGGCTCGGACGCGGTGCTGCAGCTGCCGCTGGCGGGCCAGGGCGGCGCCTATACCGGGCCGCCGCGGCTGATCGGCATCGGCACGGGCAACCTGGACGTCAACGGCGTTCCGGTCGCGGACAGCAATCTGACCCAGGCGCTGGCGCCGCTGATGGAAAGCCCCGGCGACATGCTGGTGCTGCGCGGCCGCGACGGCGCCAGCCTGCAGCGCATCACCGATGTGACCGGCCTGCTGCAGCAGGCCGGCTACAGCAATTTCGTGCTGGTGGAATGAGGAGATGCGCATGGACCTGACAGATCCGCCCCGCCGCCCCCGGGCGGAATCCATCGTGCCGATGATCAATGTGGTGTTCCTGCTGCTGATCTTCTTCCTGATGACCTCGCGCCTGTCGCAGCCGGAACCGTTCGACGTGACCCCGCCGGACGCGTCCGCCGAAAGCGAACCGGAAGCGGACCCGGTGCTGTTCATCAGCGCTGGCGGCCGGTTGCACTTTGATGGCGCCGAAGGCGACGCGGCCATCGCCCGGCTCGCCACGGCCGGGGCAGACAGCCCGGCGGTGCAGCTGCGCGCCGATGCCGGGCTGGAGGCCGGCACCCTGGCCCGCGTTCTGCGCCAGCTGGCCGAAGCCGGGCTCAGCCGCGCCGAACTGGTGGTGCGCCAGCCATGAAGCGGACCGCGGAATTTACCCTTTTTGCCGGGATCGCGGCGCTGATCCATGTCGCGCTGTTTGCCTCGGCACCGGACTCCGGCGTGCACTCCAGCGGTGCCGGCGGCAGCGAAATGATCTCGGTTCAGGCGGCCGATGCCACCGTTGCCCGGATGGTGGAAGCCTGGGAGCGCCCGCTGCTGGCGCAGCCGCAGCTGGCGCCCGATCCGGCGCCGCCGCTGCAAGCGCCGGCCGCGCCGGAGCTGCCGCAGTTCGACCTCGCACGGGCGCCGCAGGCGGCGGCGCAGATCGCGCTTGCCGAGCCTGCCCCCGCCGAGCCGCCGGTGGCGGATACCGCACCGCCGCCCCCGCCGCCGCCAGAGCGCAAGCCCGCCCCCGCAGCCAAGCCCCGGCCCAAGCCGCAACCGGCGCAGAAGCCCGAGCCGCAGCAGGCCCGCAAGGCCGAACAGACCACCGCCGGGCGCGCCGAGCAGCGTGCGGCCGGATCCGGCGGCGGGGCGCAGACCGGGCAGTCCGGCGACGCGGCAGCTGCCACGGCCCGGGCCGGGCAGCAGGCCAAGCTGCAGACCATCTGGGGAGCCAAAATCCGCACCCGCATCGAACGCCGCAAGCGTTATCCATCCGGCGCAAGCGGCAAGGGCACGGTCGTGGTGCGTCTCACCGTTGCCCGGTCGGGCCAGCTGCTGAGCCACCGGATCGCCAGATCCTCCGGCAATGCCGCCCTTGATCAGGCGGCACTGAAGGCCGTCCTCCGGGCTGGCAAGTTTCCTGCCGCGCCCAAGGAACTCGGCCTCAGCCAGCTCAGCTTCAACCTGCCGATGAGCTTCTCGCGATAGCTGTGAAACCCCTGCCGCCCGCGCCCGTTCATGGCGGGCATTGCGCTGCAGGGCCGCCGGGGTGTGAAAGCATGGAAAAAACAGGGAAATTGCGCACGGCCTCCGTCCCGCTGCTTGAAATACGCCCCGGGCACATCACGTAGTGATCACAACCCGTGACGGGGCAAACGGTTGTCTGCGACTGCTTGTCCGCTATGGTAATTTCCACAAGCATCTTTCGGAGGCCATCGCATGAAAGATCTCGCCCCCGCGCCGGACCTGACGCCGGAGACCGCGCAGCCGGACCTTCCCGCCAAGCCGCCCGCCCTGCATGAACGGGCCCTGCATCTGCTGGCGCGGCTGCTGCCGCTGTCGTTTTTCCGCCGTCCGCCCAAGATCATCATCATCGACGCCACCAACAGCTGCAACCTGCGCTGCCCGGTCTGTCCGGTGACCTTTGCCATGCAGCGCAAGCGCGGGATGATGAAGCCGGCGGTGTTCCGCAAGATCATCGACGATTTCAAGGATCAGCCGGAAAAGCCCGCGATCTATTTCAGCTTCTCGGGTGAGCCGACCCTGCACAAGGATCTGCCGGATTTCATCGCCTACGCGCATGACAATGGCCACGACACCTATCTGTCGACCAACGCAACCCGGCTGACACCCGGGATGAGCGAACGGCTGGTCCGCTCCGGCCTCGCACGGGTGAACCTCTGCATGGACGGGTTTTCCAAGGAGGCGCAGGAGACCTACCGGGTCAATTCCGACTTTGACAAGGTCAAGGCCAGCATCGAGGAATTCCTGACCATCAAGAAGGACCTGGGTTCCAAGACCCCGGTGACCGTGCTGCAGACGCTGCTGACCAGCTACTCCGAACCGCAGATGGACGAGATGGAGGCCTGGGCGCGCGAGGCGGGCTTTGACCGGGTGCGGTTCAAGACCTTTTCGATCGGCTCCTATACCTCTGCCGACCAGAAACGCGAGTTTGCCCATTTCCTGCCGCGCCAGAAGAAACTGCGCCGGCATCCGCGCCACACCAGCCACGCGATGTGCACGGTGCCGCTGTTCCAATCGGTGGTGTTCTGGAACGGCGACCTCGGCCTGTGCTGCATCGACTACGACCAGGTGATCCAGCTGCCCAACGTGGAGCAGGACGGCTTTCTCGCTGCCTACCGGTCGGACGAGGCCGCCCGTGCCCGCAAACGCGGGTTCCTGAAGCAGTTCGGCATCTGCAAGACCTGCTCCTTCTCCAACGCCGAAAACATGGGCATCCGCCGCGACCTGAAGCAGTAGACCGCCAGTTCTGTCCTCTTTCCGGAAATACTGGAAGGGGGGGTGAAGGCCCCCTCCCCTTTACCGCTGCAGCAGGATCGGGAACCAGTCCTCGCGCAGGCGCTGGCCGGGCTGCATGCCATGCCCCGGAAACGGCGGCGAGGTCGGACCCGGGCGTTCCACGTAACGCGCATCATCCCCCACCAGCCGCAGCGAGAAGGCGCGGCGGCGGGTGGCAGAGGTGTTGCCGCGGGCGCCGTGCAGGGTCTTGTAGTTGAAGGCGACCGCATCGCCCGGCTGCATCGGGTATTCCAGCACCGTCATGCCCTCGGCATCCGGATCGGGGACCGGCATGTACTGGCCTTCGTCGGCAAAGAAACCTTCCTCCGACACCCAGCGGGTGGGCAGCACCTCTTTTTCCCACTTGTGCGAACCGGCGACGCAGCGCAGGGTCGCCTCCTTCACCTCATCCAGCGGCGACCAGAAGCTGATGGTCTGCTGCCCTTCGACAAAATAATAGGGCCCGTCCTGGTGCCAGGGGGTCGCCATCGAGGTGCCCGGTTCCTTGACCAGAACGTGGTCGTGGAACAATTGCACCGAAGAGGACTGCATCAGATCGGCGGCGACTTCGGCCACCGGCGAGTGTTCGATTGCCTGCTGGAACTCGGGGATGAGGGTCCAGTTGCAGTAATCATCAAAGAACTTCCCGGTCTGGCCGGCTTTTTCATTGTTCGAGGCATAAGGCCCCGGGTTCTCCATGTTGGCGGCGACGCCTGCACGCAGCAGCTCGGCCTGATCCGAAAACAGGCCGCGGATGAGGACGACACCATCGCGCTGGTACTGCTCAACATGTTCCGGGGTGATGAGGGGGTGGACCATTTCTGCCTCCGCTGCTGAATGATGCAATTCCGATGCGCCATTCCTGCCGCGGCTAAGACATAGTTTCAAATCATATCTTTCTAAGATACCCTTCGCTTCATGTTATATCTGACCCTGCGCCATTACGAATACATCTGCGCCGTGGCCCGCCACGGCAGCCTGTCGGCAGCAGCCGAGGCGGTGCATGTGAGCCAGCCTGCTCTCTCCGCCGCACTCAGCCGGATCGAGGAGCGTCTGGGGCACGCGCTGTTCCTGCGCCGCCGCGGCGCGGCGCTGGCGCTGACCCCCGCGGGCCGCCGGTTCGCGGATCGGGCTCAGGCGCTGCTGGATCAGGCGGTGCGGCTGGAAAATCCGGAAAGTACAGGTGCCGCGCAGAAACTGGTGCTGGTCTGTTTCTCGGATCTCGCACCGTTTCTGCTGGCCCCTGCCCTGAAAGCCCTGCGCGAAGCCCTTCCGGAGGTGGAGGTCAGCCACCGCGCCTGCGGGTTTGCACCGCTGATCACCGCGCTCACCGAGGGCGCGGCGGATCTGGCCATCACCTATGACCTGGGGCTGGATGCCGGTTTCGGCCGGGCCGAACTCGACCGGATTGCGCCGCACGCGCTGATACCGCCCGAGCATGGGCTGGCCGGGCGCAGCGGCATAACTCTGGAAGAACTGGCGGAGCATCCGCTGGTCCTTTCGCAGGAAGGCATGTCGGTGCAGCATATGCTGGGGCTGTTCAAAACGCAGGGGCTGGTGCCGCGGATTGCGCACCGGGCGGAGTCGCTGGAGCTGCTGCGCAGCCTGGCCGCCAATGGCGAGGGTGTGGGCATCAGCTACAGCCTGCCGCCCGGCGGGATGAGCTATGACGGCAAACCCTTATGCTCCGTGCGTGTCACTGATCCGGCGGCGCAAGAGCCGGTGATTCTCGCCGCGCATGCGCAATTGCCGGAGACCTCTCCGGCGTTCCTGGCGCATGGCATTCTGCGGGACGCGCTGAGCGCCGGCCGGTCAGACCTTGCGCAGGCGGATCACCACATCGACTGAGGCGATCTCCATCCCCTCGGGGGCTTCCGGCAGTTTGTGAATCACCAGTTCTTGGGCGGGGGCATCGCTGACCCGGCCCTCGTCCTCCCAGAAGAAATGCGGGTGGTCGTGGGTATTGGTGTCGAAATAGCTCTTGGAGCCGTCCAGCGGGATCTCCTGCAGCACGCCTGCATCGCAGAAGGCGCGCAGCGTGTTGTAGACGGTGGCCAGCGATACTGCAGCGCCATTTTTCTTGGCCGACTCGAAGAGGCTTTCAGCGGTGATATGGCGGTGTTTGCCGTCGCCGACCAGCAATTCGGCAAGCGCCACCCGCTGCCGGGTGGGTCTCAGCCCGGCCTCTGTCAGCCAGCGTGTGGCCGCATCTTCGCTGTTTGGCGTCATGAGCAGGTCCTGCTTCGCGTTGCTGACCGTATATATAGGAGCAACACCCGGGGGTTTTCAAATGAAATTCATTCGCAGCTGAATGTCCGTTACCTGTGCGCCTGGGGCACATTCAGCGCAGCAAGTGACGCCGGGTCCCCTTGCAGGACCCTTTGGCCGGGTGCTACAGGGGGCCAGATATACCTATAGACCAGACCCTAGGCAGGAGAGATGCCCGAATGGCCGATTACCCCAGCAGCTTTGACAAGGACGAATTGCTGAAATGCGCGCGGGGCGAGCTGTTCGGACCGGGCAACGCGCAATTGCCGGCCCCGCCGATGCTGATGATGGATCGCATCACCGAAATTTCCGGTGACGGCGGCGAGCACGGCAAAGGCCATGTGATCGCCGAATTCGATATCACCCCGGACCTGTGGTTCTTTGACTGCCATTTCCCCGGCAACCCGATCATGCCCGGCTGCCTGGGCCTGGACGGCCTGTGGCAGCTGACCGGCTTCAACCTGGGCTGGCGCGGCTGGCAGGGCCGCGGCTATGCGCTGGGTGTCGGCGAGGTGAAGCTCACCGGCATGGTGCGTCCGGACCGCAAGATGCTCACCTACCGCGTCAACTTCACCAAGGCGGTGCAGACCCGCCGCCTGACCATGGGCGTCGCCGATGGCATTGTCGAGGCTGACGGGGATGTGATTTATCAGGTCAAGGATATGAAAGTGGCCCTGTCCGAGAGCTGATCCGCTTTCCGGAACAAGTCAGTCACAGCAACAGGAGTACGCATATGCGCCGCGTCGTCGTCACCGGTTTGGGGATCGTTTCCTCCATCGGGAACAATGCCGAAGAGGTTCTTGCCTCGCTCAAGGCCGGCAAATCCGGCATCGTAGCCAGCCCGGAAATGGCCGAGCACGGCTTCCGCAGCCAGGTGGCCGGCACGCTGAAAATCGATACCGCCCAGCATGTGGACAAGCGCACCCTGCGGTTCATGGGCCCAGGCGCCGCCTATGCCCATATCGCCATGAGCCAGGCGATTGCCGATGCGGGTCTCGGCGAAGACCAGGTGGTGAACGAGCGCACCGGTCTGGTGGCAGGCTCCGGCGGCCCGTCTACTTCGGCCATGCTGGCGGCGCATCAGACCGTGCTGAAGTCCGGCGCAACCAAGCGCATCGGTCCCTTTGCAGTGCCGAAATGCATGTCCTCGACGATCTCCGCGAACCTTGCGACCGCCTTCAAGATCAAAGGCATCAACTATTCGATCACTTCGGCCTGCTCGACCTCGCTGCACTGCATCGGCAATGCTGCCGAGCAGATCATGATGGGCAAGCAGGACGTGATGTTTGCCGGCGGCGGCGAGGAGCTGGACTGGACCCTGTCCTGCCTGTTCGACGCGATGGGCGCGATGTCCTCGAAAAAGAACGACGACCCGGCAAGGGCCTCGCGCGCTTTTGACCAGGACCGCGACGGCTTCGTGATCTCGGGCGGCGGCGGCATCGTGGTGCTGGAGGATCTGGAGCATGCGCTGGCCCGCGGCGCGAAAATCTACGCCGAAGTGACCGGCTTTGCGGCCACCTCGGACGGCCACGACATGGTGGCGCCCTCCGGCGAAGGCGGCGAGCGGGCGATGCGCCTGGCGCTGTCCACCCTGCCCGAGGGACGAAAAGTCGACTACATCAACGCGCATGGCACCTCGACCCCGGTTGGCGACGTGGGTGAAGTCGAAGCTGCCCGCCGCGTTTTCGGCGAAGGCAAGGTGCCGCCAATCTCCTCGACCAAATCGATGACCGGCCACGCCCAGGGCGCCGCCGGCGCGCTGGAGGCGATCTTCTGCCTGCTGATGCTGGACAATGATTTCATCACCCCGTCGATCAATGTCGACACCCTCGCCGAAGGCATCCTGCCGGGCGAGATTGCCACCGATCTGGTGGAAAACGCCGGCCTCGATTCGGTGATGACCAACAGCTTCGGCTTTGGCGGCACCAATGGCTCGATGGTTCTGAGCAAGTACAAGGAATAACTGACGATGGCGGGATTGCTGACCGGCAAACGCGGCCTGATCATGGGCGTTGCCAATGACCGCTCCATCGCCTGGGGCATTGCCAAGGCCATGGCGGAAGCCGGGGCCGAGCTGGCCTTTACCTATCAGGGCGAAGCCTTCGGCAAGCGGCTGGAGCCGCTGGCCCAAAGCGTCGGTTCGGACTTCATGGTCGACGTGGATGTGACCGATGACGCCTCGCTGGATACGGCATTCGAGCAGCTGGCAGCGCGCTGGCCCGCAATCGACTTTGTGGTGCACGCGATTGCCTATTCGGACAAGTCGGAACTGACCGGGCGGTTCCTGGATACCAGCCGGGCGAATTTCAAGAATTCGCTGGATATCTCCGCCTATTCCTTCATCGAAGTGGCGCGCCGCGCCTACCCGCTGATGAAGGAAAACGGCGGCACCCTGCTGACGCTCACCTATCAGGGCTCCAACCAGGTGGTTCCGAACTACAACGTCATGGGCGTGGCAAAGGCGGCGCTGGAATCGGCAACCCGTTACCTGGCCAACGATCTGGGCCCCGAGGGCATCCGGGTGAACGCGATCTCGCCCGGCCCGATGAAGACCCTGGCCGGTGCCGCCATTGGCGGGGCCCGCAAGACCTTCAAGCACACTGCCCAGAACGCCCCCTTGCGCGACAACGCGACGCTGGAGGCCGTGGGCGGCACCGCGGTCTACCTGGCCTCGGACGCAGGCGCCTGCACCACCGGCGAGATCATCCGGGTCGATGGCGGCTTCCACGTGCTGGGGATGCCGCAGCCGGAGCACCTGTAACCGGATCCGGACAACGCGGTCATAGAGAAAAGGCGCCTCACCGGGCGCCTTTCTTATGTGCTGCTGATTGTGCCCGCATACCGCAGCGGTTCTGCCTGGCTCCGCCCCGGTGCGCTCCCGCCCGTCGCTGGGCTTCTGCCGAAGCCCGCTCCCGTTGGGCGTGGCACCGCGCGCGCGGTGCCACGCCCAAGGCCGCCAATCGTCGGCCGGCAAAGCCGGGTGACTGCGGGCGCGGGAGCGCCCCCTTGCCCGCAGCCGGCACCTCAGTTGACCGAGACCAGCTCGATGTCGAAGACCAGGTCCTTGCCCGCCAGGAAATGGTTGGCATCCAGCGTCACGGTCCCGTCGCTGACCTCGACCACCGTCACCGGCAGCACCTGGCCCTCGGGGCTTTGCATCTGCAGCTGGGTGCCAAGGTCCAGCGGAATGTCCGCCGGAATGCCTTCGCGCGGGATTTCCTGGCGCGCAGCGGGATTGATCGGACCGTAGGCCTCGGCGCAGGGGATTTCGAGAGTCTTCTTCTCACCCGCGGTCATGCCTTCGAGGCCTGCATCCATGCCGGCAATCACCTGGCCTGCGCCAACGGTGAATTCCAGCGGATCCCGGCCTTCGGAGCTGTCGAAGACAGAGCCATCCGTCAGTTTGCCAGTGTAATGGATGCGCACGGTGTCGCCGTTCTTGACCTCGGTCATGGGATCTCCAGTCCAGGTGAGAGTTGCCAAAGCCGGGCACCCTAATGGGTGACGCAGCGATGTAAACCCGTATGGGTACAATTTCCCGCTTTGCCCGCCCCCTGTGCGCGTGCAACTCTCGCTTCAAGGGAGGGAGCCATGCCGATCACCACCTGTGTCTTTGACGCCTACGGAACCCTGTTCGATGTGGCCGCCGCCGCCCGGCAGGCCGCCTGCGAGCCGGAGTTTCCGCATCTGCGAGACAGCTGGGCAGAACTTGCCAGCCACTGGCGGCTGAAGCAGCTGCAATACACCTGGCTGCGCGCCATCACCAAGGCCCATGCCGATTTCTGGGACGTGACCCAGGACGGGCTCGACTGGGCGATGGAGGCCGCCGGGCTGGCAGGCGATGCCGCCCTGCGCCAGCGCCTGCTGGATCTCTACTGGGAACTGCAAGCCTACCCGGAAGTGCCTGCCATGCTGAAAACTCTCAAGAGCGCCGGAATGAACACGGCGATTCTGTCGAACGGGTCGCCTGCAATGCTGGACGGCGCGGTGCAGTCGGCCGGCTTGGGCGCGCTGCTGGATGATGTGCTGTCGGTGGAAAGCGTCGGCGTCTTCAAACCCGATGCAAAGGTCTATGACCTGGTCGGCAAACGCTTCGGCTGCGCCAAAGAAGAGGTGCTGTTTGTCTCCTCCAACGGCTGGGATGCGGCGGGGGCCGCGGGTTACGGCTTTGCCACCGCCTGGGTGAACCGGGCGGGAGAGCCGGTGGACCGTCTGCCCTGGAAACCCGCGCACATCCTGCAGGACCTGACCGCCATTCCTGACCTGACGGGGAGCTGAGTGCGCACATGCCATTTTTTGTAACCCGGGACGGGCTGCAGCTGCATTATTCCGTTGGCGGAGAGGGACGGCCGCTCCTTTGCCTCGCGGGCCTCACCCGCGACAGCCGGGACTTCCGCTATTTTGCACCCCATGCCGGGCGGTACCGGATGATCACGCTGGATGCGCGCGGCCGGGGGCAGTCTGCGCGTGATCCCGATTTCACGAATTACAATGTGCTGCGCGAGGCGCAGGATGTGCTGGAGCTGCTGGATCACCTGGGACTGCAGCGCACCGCGATCCTGGGCACCTCGCGCGGCGGCCTTGTGGCCATGACACTGGCGGCGATGGCCAAGGACCGGCTGTCGGCAGTGATCCTGAATGACGTCGGGCCGGAAATCCCGGCAGGCGGGATCGCGCGGATCATGGAATACGTCGGCCGCCGCCCGGCCGCCAAAACCTATGAGCAGGCGGCCGCAACGCTGGACACGCTGATGCGCCCGGCCTTCCCGGATGTCCCCGCCACGCGGTGGCGCGAGGAAGCCGAGGCCTTCTACGACCAGGGCACGGACGGGCTCAGCCTGCGCTATGATCCGCGCCTGCGCGATGCCCTGCTGGCGCAGGCCGAGGCCGGCCCGCCCGCGGATCTGTGGCCGCTGTTCCTGGCCCTGGACGGCCTGCCCTGCGGCGTGATCCGCGGTGCCAATTCGGACATTCTGAGCGCTGAAACTTTCGCAGAAATGCAGCACCGCCTGCCCGGCTTGCAAGCGGCGGAAATTGCCAGCCGCGGCCATGTGCCGTTTCTGGACGAGCCGGAAGCGCTCGCCCTTATCCATTCAGTACTGGACCAAACCAAATGACCTCAATTGCCATGATCGACGCCGCCGCCGAGCGGCTGAAAGGCCATGCCCGCGTCACCCCGCTGTTGTCCTCGCCGTTTCTGGACGAGATTGCCGGGCGCCGGCTGTTCGTGAAGGCGGAATGCCTGCAGCACACCGGATCGTTCAAGTTCCGCGGCGGCTGGTCGGCGGTCTCGGCGCTGCCAGACGACGCGCTCAGGCGCGGTGTCATCGCCTATTCCAGCGGCAACCATGCGCAAGGCGTGGCAGCGGCAGCCCGGGCGCATGGCGCACCCGCAGTGATCGTGATGCCCGCCGATGCGCCGCGGCTGAAGATCAATAACACCCGCGATCTGGGCGCTGAGGTGGTGCTTTATGACCGCGCGGGCGGGGAGAGCCGCGAGGCGGTCGGTGCCCAGCATGCCGAAGCACGCGGGCTGACGCTGATCAAACCCTATGACGAGCCGCAGGTGATTGCGGGCCAGGGCACAACCGGGCTGGAGATCGCGGACCAGGCCGCCGCGGAGGGCGTCACGAAGGCGGATGTGCTGGTCAACTGCGGCGGCGGCGGGCTGTCGTCCGGCATTGCCCTCGCGCTGGAAGCCCGCGCCCCTGGCCTGCGGGTGCGGACCGTGGAACCGGAGGGATTCGACGATGCGGCCCGATCGCTTGCGGCAGGCGAAATCCGCCAGAACCCCAGCCAGTCCGGCTCCATCTGCGACGCGATTCTGACGCCGCAGCCGGGCGAAATCACCTTTCCCATCCTCAGCCGGCTGTGCGGCCCGGGGCTGGCCGTCACCGAGGAAGAGGCGATGCGGGCGATGGCACAGGCCTTTTTGCGGCTGAAAATCGTGCTGGAACCCGGCGGCGCCGCGGCATTGGCGGCGGCGCTGTTTCACCCCGGAGAGATCACCGGCGCAGCTGTGATTGCGGTTGCCACCGGCGGCAATGTGGATGCGGAGCTGTTCCGGGAGGCGCTCACGCGCTATGCTTGAATCCTGGCCGCGCGGGGTATCGCGCGGCAGTCAGGGAGGCTTTCATGACACGTTTCACCATCGCCTCGTTCAACGTCAAGAATCTGATCGGACCGGAGCGGGAGTACTACCGCTTTCAAAGCTACACGCCGGAGGAATACGCCTGGAAGGCGGACTGGATGGCGGATCAGCTGCTGACGCTGAATGCCGATATCGTCGGGTTCCAGGAAGTCTTTGAGGAAGCGCCGCTGCGCCAGGTGATTGCCGAAACCGACCGGCGCGGCGCGCAGGCCAATGCCGCCAGCATCCCCGACCCTTCCAAGCGCTATCACCGCAAGGCGATCTTTCAGAAACTGGCCTTTGGCTCCTATGCCGAAGCGGAACTGGCCTTTGCGCCGAACATCAACGACACCGGCGAGCCGGGCGGGCGGCGGCCCGGGCTGGCCTTGCTGTCGCGGTCCGGTTTCGAAGACGCGCCGGAAGTGATCCAGGACCTGGCCCAGCCGCTGGACATCCCGATGGCCTGCCTGGGCGAGGAAGAAGACGCGGGGTTCTACACCCTGCGCCGCCTTTCGCGCCCGATCCTCAAGGTGCGGGTGCCGGTTGGGGGCCAAGTGATCAGCATCTTCAACTGCCATCTGAAATCCAAGCTGGGAGAATACATCAAACCGCAGGGCGCCCCCTACCCTCCGGAAACCGTGCTGACGGCCTATGACGCGGCAGGCCGGGCGATGGGTTCCTTGCGTGCGGCCCTCAGGCGGATGGGCGAGGCATGGGTCCTGCGGCGCGCCGTTCTGGATGAGCTGGAGCAAGGCCGCCCGGTGATGGTGCTGGGTGATTTCAATGACGGCGAGCACGCGGTGAGCAGTGAAATCATCTCCGGCGAAGTGCCGTTCAGGAACTACGCCTGGATGCTGCGCCATGACGCCCGGCATCCGGCCGACCGGTATTCCGAGGAGGAGGATGCGCAGATCCGCGAGGCCATCGACCGGGTGCGGCTGCGCGCGGCCGAGAAGATGTTCCTGAAGAAAAGCCTGCGCGATGTGGTCTACACCACTGCCTTCGGCGGCGTTCACGAAAGCATCGACCAGATCTACATGTCGCGCCACTTTGACCCGTCCTGGCCCGGCGCCTTTGGCGAGATGCTGTATTACAGCGTCTTCAACGATCATCTGACCGACGGCAGCCATCCCGAAGCGCCCTACAACAAGCTGGCCTCCGATCACGGGCAGATCATGGCCCACATGGAGCTGCGCGGCTGAGGCGGGCCGGAAAATCCAGTTTTCACGGCCTGTTTTCTTTCTCAGGAAAATTCCCCCGCTGGCGGCGGCCGGCTGGTTTACCTCTCTGCCCCGGCACAGGTAGACTGCGGCAGAGCAGCAAAGAGGTATTCCATGCAGATCGCAGATCTGGGCAATGTCCAGCTTCACTACCGCATCGACGGGGACGCGGACGGCGCCCCGCTCGTCTTTGCCAATTCGCTGGGCACCGATCTCAGGGTCTGGGACGCGGTGGTGGCAAGGCTGCCGCGCGGGCTGCGCATCATCCGCTATGACAAGCGCGGGCACGGGCTGTCCTCCTGCCCGCCTGCGCCCTACTCGATGGGCGCGCTGGTGCGGGATGCGGAACGGCTGCTGGATCATCTGCAGGTGCGCGACTGCGTGTTCGCGGGGCTGTCGATCGGCGGCATGATCGCGCAAGGTCTGGCGGTGAAGCGGCTGGATCAGGTCCGGGCGCTGGTGCTTTCCAACACAGCCGCCAAGATCGGCACCGCGGAGATGTGGAAGGAGCGGGTGCAGACGGTGCAGGCGCAGGGGATCGAAGCGCTGGCCGATGCGGTGATGGAACGCTGGTTCTCACGCGGGTTCCGCGCTACGCCCGAGCTGCAGCTGTGGCGCAACATGCTGGTGCAGCAGTCCCGCGACGGCTATGCCGGCTGCTGCGCGGCAATTGCCGGAACCGATTTCTACACCCCTACCAGCGGCCTGCGGCTGCCGTGCCTTGGCATCGCGGGTGCTGAGGACGGCGCCACCCCGCCGGACCTCGTGCGCGAAACCGTGGACCTGATCCCCGGCAGCCGGTTCCGCCTGATGCGCCGGGCCGGCCACATCCCCTGCGTCGAGCAGCCGGAGGAATATGCCGAATGCCTGACCGCCTTCCTTAGGGAGACCGGGCACATTGGCTGATATCCTGCTGATCCACGGCTCCTGCCACGGCGCCTGGTGCTGGCGCGACGTTGTCCCGGCGCTGCAAGCCCGCGGCCACGCGGCCCGCGCCATCACGCTGCCCGGCCATGACGGCGTCCGGGACCCGGCAACGGTTACGCTGGAAGAAACCGCAGAGGCGGTGCTGGCGGCTGCAACCCCGGACACCATCGTGCTGGGGCATTCCTGGGGCGGTTTCCCGGTTTCCGCCGCGGCCGAGACCGGTCCGGACCGGCTGCGCGGGCTGATCTTCCTGTGCGCCTATCTGCCGGTCAGCGGTCTGTCCCTGATCGGAATGCGCAAGGCCGGACCGGCGCAGACGCTGACCGGCGCGACAGCCAAGAACGCCGCCGGCACCAGCTACAGTTTCGTGCCGGAGACCGCGCCGGAGCTGTTTTATCACGACTGCCCGGAGGAGGCAGTGCGCATTGCCCTGGAGAACCTCTGCCCGCAGCCGATCCGGCCGCAGGAGACGCCTATCCGGCTGAGCGAACGGTTCGAGAGCGTGCCCAAGGCCTATATCCGCTGCACCGCCGACCGGGTGATCCCGCCGGAATACCAGGCGCAGATGGCGTCCCGGCTGCCGCCGCAGCGGGTCTTTGAAATGAACACATCCCATTCGCCCTTCTTTGCGGACCCCGAGGGGCTCGCCGGTCTGATCGGGCAAATTGCAAAGGACTTCTGATGGCAGGTTCCGTTTTCGACAGCCAAGTATACGGCGGTCTTTTCAGCGGCGGCGAGGCAGGCCGCCTGTTTTCCGACAGTGCCGAGGTGCGCGCCATGCTGCTGGCAGAAGGCGCGCTGGCCAAGGCCCAGGGCGCGGCGGGGGTGATCCCCCAGGACAGCGCCGCCGCCATCACCCGGGCGGTGGTGGAAATTGCCGTCGATCCCGGCGTGCTGAAACAGCCCACCGGCCGGAACGGCGTGCCGGTGCCGGAGCTGGTGGCCGCCTTCCGCGCGGAAATGAAGGCCCCCGAACATGCGCAGTACGTGCATTGGGGCGCCACATCGCAGGACATCATGGACAGCGGGCTGATGCTGCGCCTGCGTCAGGCGCTGGCGCTGGTGGAGGCCGATGTTCTGGCCGCGGCAAAGGCGCTTGGAAGCCTGGCCCGCACCCATGCAGAGCTGCCGATGGCCGCCCGCACCTATGGCCAGCACGCCACCCCGGCCAGTTTCGGCGCGGTGGCGGCAGGCTGGGGCGCGCCGCTTCTGAATCTGCTGGAAGAGCTGCCTTCGCTGCGGCAGTCCTGCCTCATGGTGTCCTTGTCCGGGGCGGCAGGCACGGCCTCTGCGCTGGGGCCGAAAGCGGCGGAAGTGCGCGCCGCGATGGCCAAGGGGCTGGCTTTGCAGGATCCGGGGCGCAGCTGGCACACCGACCGCACGCCGGTTCTGCGGATTGCGGACTGGCTGACGCGGGTGGCCCTGGCGTTTGGCAAGATCGGCGAGGACTGCATCGCTTTGGTGCAGAGCGGCATCGGAGAACTCTCGCTGGGCGGCGGCGGCGCATCCTCCACCATGCCGCAAAAGCAGAACCCCGTCGCGCCTTCGGCGCTGGTGGCGCTGGCGCGGCAGGGCAGCGGTTTGCACTCTGTGCTGCAGGGAGCCGCAGTGCAGCGGCACCAGCGCGACGGGGCCGCCTGGTTCACCGAATGGATGTGCCTGCCGCAGATCGTTCTGGGCGCGGCCAGTGCCGCGAAAACCGGCAAGGATCTCTGCGCCGGTCTCAGCCCCGATCCGGAGGCAATGGCGGCCGCACTGTCAGGCGGGCTGGACATGATCCACGCCGAGACGCTGAGTTTTGCGCTGGCCGGACAAATGCCGCGGCCGGATGCGCAGGCCGCGGTCAAGGCCCTGTGCCAAGAGGCGCAGGCTGCGCAAACGCCGCTGCGGGAACTGGTGGCGCGCGACTATCCGGATCTGGACGCCGCGGCACTGTTTGACCCGGCCCGGCAGATGGGCTGTGCGCCGTGGGAAGCCATGCAATTCGCCAAGAAGACGGAGGATCTGGGCGGCAAATAGCGGACGCCAGCAGTGGCCGGAGCTTGTCCCTGCTGTCAGGCAGCTGGAACAAAGGCGCTGCAATCCAGCGCTTCAGCCGGCTTTCCCCGCCCTGGTGCCGCTGGCCGTCATGACCGGCACCATGGGCATCGGCTGCGCGGCGATCCTGCGCAGCAAGTCTTCCGTGGCGTAATACCGGGACCCGGCTGCCGTATTCCGGCTTGATGCCGCGCCGCCGCCGCGCCACGCTGCGTGAAAACGGGGAGAGAGACCATGCAAACCATCAAGGCCGCCGTCTGCCATGAATTCGGTGCCCCGCTGGTGATCGAAAAGGTGCAGCTGTCGCCGCCCGGGATGGGCGAGGTCGAGGTGACACTGGCCGCGGTCGCCATCTGCCACAGCGATATCTCCTTTGCCGAGGGCGCCTGGGGCGGGCATCTGCCAGCCGTCTACGGGCATGAGGCCGCCGGTGTGATCAGCGGGGTTGGAGACGGGGTGCAGGGGTTTGCCGAGGGGGACTCGGTCGTGGTTACCCTGATCCGCAGCTGCGGCACCTGCCCGTCCTGCGCCGGCGGCAGACCGGTGATCTGCGAGACTCCCTATGACGGCGTGAACGGCCCGCTGAAAACCGCCGATGGCAAGCCGCTGGAACAGGCTATGGCCTGCGGCGCCTTTGCCGAAAAGGTGGTGGTGGACCAGCGGCAGATCGTGAAGATCCCGGCGGATATGAGCAAGGATGCGGCCGCGCTGATCTCCTGCGGCGTGGTCACCGGGGTGGGCGCCGTAGTCAATGCCGCCCGGCTGCGTGCGGGTCAGGACGTTGTGGTGATCGGTGCCGGCGGTGTCGGCCTCAATGCCATCCAAGGGGCCCGCATAGCCGGCGCCCGCCGCATTGTCGCGGTCGACATGAGCCCTGGAAAGCTGGAAATTGCCAAGGAATTCGGTGCTACCCACGGGGTCCTGGCAACGGATGACAAGCCCTGGAAAGCAGCCCACAAGGCGCTTGGCGGCCGCGGCGCCGATGCGGTTCTGGTCACCGTCGGCGCCATCCCCGCCTATGAACAGGCCCCGCGCTACCTTGCCCGCGGCGGCAGGGCGGTGCTGATTGGCATGCCGCATTCCGGTGCCAAGGCAAGTTACGAACCCGTGGTTCTGGCTGCCGTGGGCCAGGGGCTGATCGGCTCCAAAATGGGAGACGCGGTGATCCAGCGCGACATTCCGTGGATGGTGGACCTTTACCAGCAGGGCCGCCTGAAACTGGATGAGCTGATCTCGGGCCGCTGGTCTCTGGAGCAGATCAACGAGGCCATTGCCGACACCAAGACTGGCTCTGCCAAGCGCAATGTGATTGTCTTTGGCTGACCCCAGCAATGCGGAGCACAGGACGTGCTGAAATTCCTGACCAGCCTCTTCAAACCCGAGGCCGCCAAGCCACCGCCAATCACCTCGGAGACCTCGGCCGGTTTTGCTGCCGGCGAGGTTGCACCCTTTCTGACGCGGCTCGCCAACAATCCGCGGTTCGGTCTGCCTGCGGATTTCACCGCCGCCATCGCGGATGCCCTGCCGGGCATGGACGTGGACAACACCCGCCGCTGGCAGATTGACGGCGCTTTTGACGGGGCGAGGGTGCAAATCGATGTGGTGGTCCGCATGGACAGCAGAGACGCGCCGGACCTGGCCTTTTTCAGCACCCGGGCCGCGGTGGAAGAGATCGACCGGGAACTGTCCGCCTTTGACGCCGCGACGGAGAACTGACCCATGAAGCTGCAGGACCTCGATGTCATTGTCACCGCACCGCCTGCTCCGGGCTGGGGCGGGCGTTACTGGATCCTGGTGAAAGTCACCACCGACACCGGCATCACCGGCTGGGGCGAGTGCTATGCGTCCTCTGTCGGGCCCGGCGCGATGACACATGTGATCCGCGACGTGTTCGAGCGCCACATGGCCGGGGAAAGCCCGGAAAACATCGAGCTGATGTTCCGCCGCGCCTATTCCTCGGGCTTTACCCAGCGCCCGGACCTGACTGTGATGGGCGCGTTTTCGGGGCTGGAGATCGCCTGCTGGGACATCCTGGGCAAGGACCGCGGCCGCCCGGTGCACGCGTTGATCGGCGGCCGGATGAACGACCGCATCCGTGCCTATACCTACCTCTACCCGCTGCCGCAGCACGGCATCGCTGCGTTCTGGACCTCGCCTGAAACGGCAGCCGAGGCGGCAGCGCAGAAGGTGAGCGAAGGCTTCACCGCACTGAAATTCGACCCGGCAGGCCCCTACACCCTGCGCGGCGGGCATATGCCTGCAATGTCCGACATCTCGATGTCCCTGGCTTTCTGCAAGGCGATCCGCGAGGCGGTGGGCGACAAGGCCGATCTGCTGTTCGGCACCCACGGCCAGTTCAGCACTGCGGGCGCGATCCGCCTTGGCCAGGCGCTGGAGCCTTACTCCCCGCTCTGGTTCGAAGAGCCCACGCCGCCCGACAATATCGAGGACATGGCGCGGGTCGCCCGCAATGTGCGCATTCCGGTGGCCACGGGCGAGCGGATGACAACCAAGGCGGAATTCGCCGCGGTGCTGCGTGCCGGTGCAGCCGAGATCCTGCAGCCCGCTCTGGGCCGGGCCGGCGGCATCTGGGAAATGAAGAAGGTCGCCGCCATTGCCGAGGTCTTCAACGCGCAGATGGCGCCGCATCTTTATGCCGGGCCGGTGGAGTGGGCCGCCAACATCCACCTCGCGGCCTCGATCCCCAACATCCTGCTGCTGGAAACCATCGAAACCCCCTTCCACGATCAGCTGATCAAGGGGACAATCCGGGTCGAGAACGGCTTTGTCACTCCACCGGACGCGCCAGGTCTGGGCATCGAGGTGGACGAAGACCTCGCCCGCGCCCACCCTTTCACCGGCAGCGACCTGCACCTCAACATGCAGGAAGCGCCCTGTGATTATGCCAATGGCAATGCCTTCGCCGGTGGCTCTCCGCCGATCATGGACTGAAATGCAACTCCGGGGTGACTCGACTGCCGGAAATGGGCAATGTGCAGGAAAAAGACGACAGCAGGACCTGAGCATTGCCCTCTCCGACCAGCGGCGCCACGCCCCCGGACACACCGCATGACATGCAGGCGGGCGCCGCCGCCGCCACCGCCTTCCTGAAAACGCTGGCGCATGAAGGCCGGCTGATGATCCTCTGCCATTTGGGGGCGGGGGAACGATCGGTGGGCGAGTTGGAAGCGCTGCTGAACATGCGCCAGGCGGCAGTGAGCCAGATGCTCGCGCGGCTGCGGGAAGACGGACTGGTCAGGACCCGGCGCGAGGGCAAGACGGTTTTCTACTCACTGAAGGACAGCAGCACCGAGGAAATCATCGCCCTCCTCCACAAACAGTTTTGCAGTGCGGAGTAACCACGGCGGGCGGCTCGCTTCCAGCACGGAAACCGGCCGCCGGCGCCGCTCCGGAAAGGTTGAACGATGCGCGCTGTGCCAACCCTGGAAACGGGACGGCCCTTGCCGCGCCCGCCGGGTACCGCGGACTGGCCGGGCGACCGGCCTTCATGCGGCCGCAGCGACGCCGCCACATCGGCGGCCCATTCACGCGAATTGCGGCTTGGGGCATGTTCTTCCACGGCATCGCACAACGGCCGCTGGCGGGCCATGGCGCGATGATGATCGGCCGCAAAGAGGCTGACACCTGCCCTGGCCAGATTGGCGGCAATGGGCCCCGCTGTTTCCGGGAACCGAACTGGACTGGTTCCGCTATCCCCGGGCGGAAAGACAGCGATATGCTTAATTGAGACAGGCCTCTGAGACAGCCAGTGCGCTGCAGGGCTGGGTCTTAGGCACGCTGAAGCTGGCCACGCGGGTCAGCCAGGCCGGTCCGGCAAATATCCAGTCCCGGAGCCTGGCGCAGCGGCTGCGGGCCATGCTTGCCCCTGAAGCCGCCAAACCGGACCGGGATGATCTGGTCTACCGCCACCGGCCATGGAGCCGGCGCTGCGCGTCAGCGCTGCGCCACGCCCAACCGGGGAGGCGCATTCTGCAAATGCGCCGGAACGGGCGGGAGAGCGCCGCCGCCTGTCAGCCGTCCGCCCGCACGGTTTGGGTCTGCACCCCCAGCCCTTCGATCTCCAGCCGCATCACGTCGCCCGGCTTCAGATAGACCGGCGCGGGCTTGATCCCCATCCCCACTCCCGGCGGCGTGCCGGTGGCGATCACATCGCCCGGGTGCAGGGTCATCAGCCCGCTCAGGTGCGAGATGATCTGTGCCACCGTGAACACCATCGTGCCGGTGCTGCCTGTCTGCCGCCGCTCGCCGTTCACATCGCAAGTCAGCCACAGATTCTGCGGATCCTGCACTTCGTCGCGGGTCACCAGCCAGGGGCCTACAGGGCCGAAGGTGTCGCAGCTCTTGCCCTTGGTCCATTGGCCGGTGAGCTTGGTCTGGAAGTCGCGCTCGGACACGTCGTTGATCACGCAATAACCCGCCACGTGGTCCAGCGCCTCTGCCTCGGACACGTATTTGGCGGCGGTGCCGATCACCACCCCCAGCTCCACCTCCCAATCCGCCGCCACCGAGCCGCGCGGCAGGAGCACGTCGTCATCCGGACCGCAAATGGAAGACGTCGCCTTCAGAAACAGGATCGGATGCTCCGGCAGCGCCATGCCCATCTCTTCGGCGTGGTCCGTGTAGTTCAGGCCGATGCCCAGGAATTTGCCCGCCTGCCCGACGCAAGGCGCCAGCTCCGGCTCTCCCTCGGCCAGCGGCAGCATCTCCGGATCCAGCGCCGCCAGACGGGCCAGGGCCGCATCCCCCAGCACAGCGCCGGTGATATCCGGCACATGGCCCGACAGGTCCCGGATTGCACCCGTGGTGTCCAGCAGACCCGGCCGGACCTCCGTGCCTGCGCGGTATCGCAGCAGTTTCATATCGTAATTCCCCGTTTCGGTTATCCAGATCAGTTGGAGACGTAGCCCGCCACCACCTGCAGCAGCTTGAAGGCGGTCGAGGCATCGTTTTCGACAACCGCCAGGAATTCTTCCTCGCCGATCCGCAGGCAGCGCAGATCGCTTTCCGCAATCATGCTCAGCGCCCGCGGCTCATGGCGGATCAGCCCCAGTTCCCCGACCAGCCGCCCGGGGCCGACCGTGGCAATCAGCCGGTCTTCATCCTCCGGCAGCGGCAGGTACAGCCCCGCTTCGCCCTCGAGGATCATATAGGCACCGTCCGTGGCCTCATCATCCTTGAGAAACACCGCCTCCCCGGCCTTTGCCTCAAACCAGCGCGCCCCAAAAGCCAGCAGGCGCAGCTGGCGGCGGTTCAGGCCGGAAAACAGCTCGGTCTGCTCCAGCGCCCTGAGCTTGCGGGCCAGATCCTGGCTGGAGGCCCCGTCGCCGGCCGCCGCGGCCTCCGCCTCGTCGCTGACCAGCCGCCCCTGGCGCAGCTCGAAAAAGACGTCAAACACGTCCGGGCTCTGGAAACTGGGCGCGAGGTAGATCAGCGTGGTCTCCGGCAGCAGCTTGCGCAGGTTCCTGTGCACCGCCACGCGGGTTTCCAGGTCATAACTCGCCATGGCCGAATCCAGGATCAGAAGATCGGGCCGCTTGATCGTGGCCCGGCAGAAGGCCAGCGGCTCGGCAAAGCTGGCGGCCAGCCCCTGGCCGCCGACGGCAATCGGCATGTCAAAGATCAGCTCCACCACCTGGTCGCGCAGGCCTTCGCGGACCATCAGCTCCGAGACCAGCTTGCGCACCTCATCGCCCTTGGCCCCCGCGGCATCGGAAATCTTGCCGAACAGGGCATTTTCCAGAACCGTCAGGCTGGGTGCAAAACTCTCGCCGGAGAACGGCACGAAGCCGGCGCCCAGCGCCTTCAGCAGGCTCTGCCCGTGGCTGCGGCGGAACCCGAGGATGCGCTCCTTCATCCCGTCGCCGAAGGCCGGACCGATCTGTTCCGCGGAAATGGTGAACGGCACGATCAGCAGCTGCGCCAGCTCCTCGCGGCGGAGGGCTGCAGCATTGCTGCCCGCCGGCCTGTCCACCAGTGCGATCGCGGCCTCATAGGCCTCCACATCCAGCCCCAGCTTGCGGAACAGCGGGTGGCCGGTGCCGTCCATGCCGAAAATCTGCCGCAGCATCTCCACCACGTCGCGGGTCAGCGCCACCAGCCCCTCGTCCAGCCCCAGCTGCTTGAGCTGATCCAGGAACTCCGCATGCCCGTGCAGGACCGCACCGGTCATGGCTTGTTCGGAGGCGGCAAACAGCAGGTTCTCCGCGACCGGCAGCGCCGGGTTGTAGCTTTCGGGGTCCAGGAAATGCACATGCACGTCCAGTCCGGCGTCGTGGATCGCCTTTTGCACCGCCGGGCGCAAGCGGACCAGCTGCTCCGCCAGCTGCTGATGCGCATCGGCCTCGAAACGCTGTTCAATGCCGCGGCGGAACAGCGCCGTGTCCGAGCCTATCCCCTCCACCAGCTGCAGCCACCAGCCGCGCAATTCTTCTTCGCTGGAGAAGCCAGCCAGCTTGGGATCCAGCCACGGGGCATCAAAGGGATCCGGGCTGTTGCCCGCGCGCTTGGCAATTTCCAGCTGCTGCAGATCGCGCGCTTCCCCTAGCGGACGCAGCCGCATCGGCATCATCACATTGTCGCCAAAGGAGCCCTGGAACAGCACCGGGCGCGATGTGGCATAGCCGATCCGTGCGGCTATGGTGGCCTGGTGCAGCCCGCTGAGATTCCGGCCGGCCACCGTCACCGTCCCGGAAGAGGGCAGGATTTCCCGGGTCAGCAGCTCTGCCAGGGCGCGGCGGTCCTCCTCCGAGGGCGCTGCAATGCCGATCACCTGACCGGCCGGGAAAGCTGCGCTCAGCTCCTCCAGCACCAGGTTGCCATCGGTGTCGCGCACACTGACCGCGTCCAGCACCACATCGCCCTCGAGGCGCCCCAAATCCTCCGGCTCGCTGCTGAGAAGCTTGTCATCGACCATGCCCTGCGGCGCAAAGCGTTCCAGGATCACATCCCAGCGCACGCTCATGTCCTGGGTCTGGTTGTAATAGGCCAGAAGCTCCTTCCAGGGCGACGCCAGATCCTTGTAGGCTGCCAGCGCTGCCACCAGCGCCCCCAGCGAGACCTTGCCCTGCAGCACCAGATAGCCGCCCACCGCATAAAAGAAGAACGGCGTCAGCTGGGTGATGAAGTTGTTGAGAAACTTCATGAAGAACTTTTTCTGGTAGATCTCGAAGCGGATGTCGTACAGCCGCCCCAGCCGTGCGGTGACCACCGCCATCCGGTAGCGCCAGCCGCCATTGATCCGGAGAGTCGCGGCACCGGCGGCGCTTTCGCCGATCTCGGTGGCCAGCGCCCGCACCTGCTTGATGCGTTTCTTGTTCAGCTGGTTGATCTGCCGCTGCAGCATCGGGATCAGCCAGCCCTGCAGCGGGATCAGCGCAATGGCCGCCATGCCGAACCAGAAGTTCTGCACGAACAGGAAGAACAGGATGGTCAGCATCTGGCCCGCCTGAAGCACCGGCTGGCTGACCGCGTCGCCCATCAGGCCGCCCATCGGCTCGGATTCGGAGGTGACCATCGACACCAGTTCGCCCTGGCTGACCCGTTCGAAATAGGGCTGCGGAAAGCGCAGGACGCGGGCGATCAGCTGATAGCGGAAGCGCCGCAGCATCCGCTCGGCCAGCACCCCTTTCATGGTGTTGATCCGCATCTTCAGCAGGCCATGGCACAGCACTGCCAGCAGGAAGGCACCGCACAGAATCCACAGGAAGGTGAGCTGGCCGAAACTCTGCCCCAGCACCGTGATGGTGGACGTCTCCGACCCGATCGCATCGTTGATGATCCGCTTGGGCAGCTCCAGGGTCAGATAGAGCAGAGGGAACAGGCAGGCGGTGACAACCAGCAGCACCAGTTGGTCGCGTTTCGAGTATTTCCAGATAAAATGGAACAAAGAGCGCTCGATGGGAAAGCTCCATAAATGGCGGCTTCGGATATGGGCTGCCTTATGGGTAGCGCGGTTTGGCGGGCACAGGCAATGGGCAGAAGCCCGCTGCGTCCCGTTGCGGCACCCGGCCGGCGCGGCATTTGCCAGGCGGGAAAAAATCCGTAAGGTTCCAGCGAGGTACACTTGCTGGAGGTCATTCGGTTTGCCGGAATATGTCGGATCCGTTCTGCTGCTGCTCTGCGCCCTGCAGGTCAAGCACCTGTTTGCCGACTTCTTTCTGCAAACGCCGAAAATGCTGTCCGGCCGCTGCGCCTATGTCCACGTGGGGCGCGCCCAGCACGCCGGTGTCCATGTGATAGGCTCGGCCCTGGTTTTTGCCCTGTTCGGCGCGCCGGCGGTGTTCATCCTGGTGCTTGGAGCGCTGGAATGGGTGGTGCATTTCCACATTGATTTCGGCAAGGCGCGCTTTTCCGAACGCCGCAAGCTGAACCCGCAGCAGGCGATGTTCTGGCAGGCGATGGGCTCGGACCAGGCGCTGCACCAGCTGACCTATATCGCCATGGCCTGGGCCTGGGTGAAATACGCCGCGATGTAATCAGCACCTGCAAGCTGGGGGCCAGCCCCCAGACCCCCGGAGTATTTCTGCAAAGAAGAAACTCAATAAAGGTCTGCAATTCTTCTTTGTGAAAACACTCCCGTCCCGCTGCCGGCAGGCGGCTTTGCCGCCGAGAGGGGAGGCCTGCGCCGCAGGCGCAATGATCAGGGCACCACGGGCTTGTCGCGTTTGATCGTGCGCAGCACCACATTGGTCTGGGCGCTGGCAACCGCCGGCAAGCGGAACAGGAAATCCTCCAGAAACCGGTTGTAGGCATCCAGGTCCGGCGCTAGCACCCGCAGGTGGTAATCTGCCTGGCCGGTGGTGGCATAGCATTCCTGCACCAGCGGGCTGGTTTCCACTGCACGGATGAACTCCACCAGCTTGTCCGGGTCATGCCGGGTCAGATGCACATGCACAATGGCCTGGAACCCCAGCCCCATTGCGGGCGCATTCACCACCGCGCCGTAGCGTTCGATGATGCCCGCTTCCTCCAGCGCCCGCACCCGGCGCCAGAGGGCAGAGGGCGACATGCCCACCGCCTCGGCCAGGTCGGCGTTTGAGATACGGGAATCCTCCTGCAGCTGGGTCAGAATGCGGCGGTCGCGGCGGTCGAGTTTCATTTCCCGGTCATAGTATCCGTTAAGGCCCATCTTTTCGGAAATTTTAGCCATAAATCTCCGCAAAACCAACAACTCAGGCAAATCTTTTCAGGCTTTGAGGATTATTTTTCCGGGAAACACATACTCCGCGCAAGGATTCCCGCCGCGATGACCAAGCTGAGCCACGACTTCCGCAGCTACAAGCTGGACGACCGTTACGACATGACCAGGGGCCGGGTGTTCCTGACCGGCACCCAGGCGCTGGCCCGCATCATGCTGGACCAGGCCCGCCGCGACCGCGAAGCGGAGCTGAACACCGCAGGCTTTGTGTCGGGCTACCGCGGCTCGCCGCTGGGCGGGGTCGATCTGGAGTTCTGGCGCGCCAAGGCGCGGATGCAGGAAAACCGGATCAAATTCATGCCCGCGGTGAACGAGGATCTGGGCGCCACCGCCGTTCTTGGCGCCCAGCAGGCCGTGCTGGACTCGCAGTGCGAGGTCGAGGGCGTGTTCTCCATGTGGTACGGCAAGGGGCCGGGCGTCGACCGCTCCGGCGATGCGCTGAAACATGGCAATGCCTATGGCTCTTCGGAAAAGGGCGGTGTGCTGGTGGTGGCCGGCGACGACCACGGCTGCGTCAGCTCCTCGATGCCGCATCAGTCGGATGTCGCCTTCATGTCCTGGTTCATGCCGGTGCTGAACCCGGCGGATGTGTCCGAATACCTGACCTTCGGCGAATACGGCTTTGCCCTGTCGCGCTACTCCGGCACCTGGGTCGGCTTCAAGGCGGTGTCGGAAACCGTGGAGAGCGCGCGCTCGGTCGAGCTGCGGCCGGACCGCAAGTTCATTTACCCGGAACTGCCGGAGTATCCAGGCGGGCTGCATATCCGCCGTGCCGACCTGCCCTCGCCCGAGATCGAAACCCGCATCCACGCCAAGCTGGACGCCGTGCGCGCCTTTGCCGAGGCCAACCCGATCGACAGGCGGATCTACGACATCAGGGAAGCACGGTTCGGCTTTGTCTCAACGGGCAAGGGGCATCTCGATCTGATGGAGGCGCTGCGCCTGCTGGGGCTGGACGAGGCCGCCTGCCGCCGCCTGGGTATCGACATCTACAAGGTCGGCATGGTCTGGCCGCTGGACCGCACCGATGCGCTGGAATTCGTGAAGGGCAAGCAGGAGGTGCTGGTCGTCGAGGAGAAGCGGGGCATCATCGAAAGCCAGTTCAAGGAAAACTTCTATGACTGGCCCGGCAGCAAGCCGGAGAAGATGGTGGGCAAATACGACAGCCAGGGGGAGCCGCTGATCCCCTGGACCGGTGAGCTGAGCCCGCTCCTTCTGGCGCCGATCGTGGCGGCGCGGCTGGACAAGTTCTTCCCCGAGGAAAACCTGCCGGCCAAAGCCGCCGCGCTGGTTGCCGAGCCGCCGAAAGTGCTGAACGTGCCCGGCGCCACCCGCACGCCCTATTTCTGCTCCGGCTGCCCGCACAATACCTCGACCAAGCTGCCGGAAGGGTCCAAGGCGTTTTCCGGCATCGGCTGCCATGTGATGGCCAGCTGGATGGACCGCGAAACCGCAGGCTATGCCCAGATGGGCGGCGAAGGGGTGCCCTGGACCGCGGCCTCGCAGTTCAATGGCAACAAGCACGTGTTCCAGAACCTCGGCGAAGGCACCTGGTATCACTCCGGCTCACTGGCGATCCGGCAGGCGGTCGCGGCGGGCACCAACATCACCTACAAGATCCTCTATAACGACGCGGTCGCGATGACCGGCGGCCAGCCGGTGGACGGGCCTATCTCCGTGCATGGCATCGCTCAGACCTGCCGCGCCGAAGGGGTCGAGCGGATCGCCCTGGTCTCTGACGACATCGGCAAGTTCAGCCGCGGCGGCTTCCCGGCGGGCACCACGTTCCATGACCGCAGCGCGCTGGACAGGGTGCAGCGGGAATTGCGGGAGATCCCCGGCGTCACCGTGCTGATCTACGAGCAGACCTGCGCCACCGAAAAGCGCCGCCGCCGCAAGCGCGGCAAGATGGAGGACCCCAAGCGCTTTGCCTTCATCAACGATCTGGTCTGCGAGGGTTGCGGCGACTGCTCGGTGGAGTCGAACTGCCTGAGCGTCGAGCCCAAGGAGACGCCGTTCGGACGCAAGCGCAAGATCAACCTGTCCAGCTGCAACAAGGACTTTTCCTGCCTGAACGGTTTCTGCCCTTCTTTTGTTACTGTCGAAGGTGCCACCCGCCGCAAGAAGAAGACTTCCGGACTGGACGCCGCCGCGCTGACCGCCAAGCTGCCCGCACCCGGACTGCCCTCGCTTGCGGAGCCGTTCGATCTGCTGGTCACCGGGGTCGGCGGAACCGGCGTTGTGACCGTTGGCGCGCTGATCACCATGGCCGCGCATCTGGAGGGCAAGGGCGCGAGTGTCTTGGACTTCACCGGCTTTGCCCAGAAATTCGGCACTGTGCTCAGCTACATCCGCCTGTCCAAGACTCCGGACACGCTGAACCAGGTCCGGATTGACCAGGGCAGCGCGGATGCGGTCATTGGCTGCGACGTGGTGGTGAGCTCGGCACCCAAGGCCTCCGCCCATTACCGTGCCGGCACCCGGGTGGTGCTGAACCGGGCGGAGATGCCCACTGGCGACCTGGTGCTGCGCCGCGATGCCGACCTGATGGCAGGTGTGCGGGAACGGACCATCGCAGAGGCTGTGGGCCCGCAGAATCTCTCCGGTTTCAACGCCAATGAGGCGGCGGAGAAGATGCTGGGCGATGCAGTGCTGGCCAACGTGATGATGCTGGGCTTTGCCTGGCAGAAGGGGTTGGTGCCGGTGAGCGCCGGGGCGCTGGATCAAGCGATCAAGCTGAACGGCGTGGCCATTGAAAAGAACCGGCTGGCTTTTGCCATCGGCCGGGCAATGGCTGCAGATCCGAAACTGGTTGCCGGCCACTTTGAGGAGAAGCCCGAAAAAACTGAGACTCTGGAAGCACTGATCGAGCGGCGAGCCACATTCCTCACCGGGTACCAGAATATGGCTTATGCCCGGCGCTATACCGCGGCGCTGAAACGGTTCCGCGACGCGCTGCCTGGCGACGAGCAAGAGGAACTCACGGCCGCAGCGGCGCGCTCGCTTTTCAAGCTGATGGCCTACAAGGACGAATATGAGGTCGCCCGGCTGCTGACCAGCGACGCTTTCCGGCACCAACTGGAGGAGGAGTTCGAGGGGGATTTCAGCGTCAATTACCACCTCGCCCCGCCGCTGCTGAACTG
The DNA here is from genome assembly GCF_025857195.1 of Leisingera thetidis. Classification (NCBI taxonomy): domain Bacteria; kingdom Pseudomonadati; phylum Pseudomonadota; class Alphaproteobacteria; order Rhodobacterales; family Roseobacteraceae; genus Leisingera; species Leisingera thetidis. The sequence continues at coordinate 3,541,609 of NZ_CP109787.1, forward strand.
GAAACGGGATGCGCGGGGACGCCCGGCAAAACGCGCCTTCGGCGCCTGGCTGCGCCCGGCGATGAACCTGCTGGCCAAGGGCAAGGCCTTGCGCGGCTCCGCCTTCAACATCTTTGGTTACCACGAGGAAGCCCGGCTGCACCGCGACTTGCTGATTTGGTTTGAGGCCGCGCTGGACATGATTGCCAGCCGCTACACCTCGGACAAGCGTGACAACTGCCTGAATGTGCTGAAGGCGCCGATGGACATCCGCGGCTATGGCCCGGTCCGGCTTGAGGCCGCCAGGAAAATCCGCACTGAGGCAGACGTGCTTCTCCGCAGCCTGTGACCCTGGCCGCCGGCCACCAGCCGGCTGCCGCTCAGACGTCCCAATGCTGCTTGGTGAACTCGGTAAATGCGTCCATTTCTTCCGGCAGCGGTTCGCGCCCAGTGAACACCTTGAGGTATTCCGGCGTTACTTCCAGCCGGTGGGTGTGGCTTTCGTTGGGATCGGCCATGTCATAGCCCAACTGCATGTAATAAAGCACCTTGGCCCGGGTCATCGCCTCGCGCTCCGGATAGCCGTAGCGCTGAAACATTATCGTCAGCGCCTCGACCCGGCGCCGGTCCGAGCGGTCTAGCAGGCTGCGCACCTTGCCGGAGCGGCGCGACCAGTCGCGCACAGCAAAGTCCAGCGCGGTGTTGAACAGGTTGGGGTTCGCGATGCATTGGAACACATTCAGCACCGCGCCGGTAATGGCCTTGGCCGGCGCCTCGGCCTGGCGCACCATGCCGGCGGTGTTGGTCTGCTCCCAGGTTTTCAGCAGCGCATCCAGCAGGTCCTGGCGGGATTTGAAATACCAGTAAAAGGACGAGCGCGAGACCTGCATCCGCTCGGCCAGCGCCAGCACCTTCACCTGCTCCACCCCGTCCGAGATCAGCACATCCATTGCCACGTTCAGCCAGTCATTGCGGGTGACTTTGATATTCCCGACAAGCGGCTCGGCCTCCGGATCGTCGCGGTGCAGAACTGTTTTTTGCGCCATGTGGGACCTTTCGGGAAATTCTCATTTCCGGCCATCCTATGCCGGGCGGCCTGCCGGCGCCAACATTGCAATCCCGCAAACCCGCATTTGCGGCAAAACCCGAGTGGCCTGCGGGCCACAGCCGTTCTGCTCCCCGCTGCGGCCGGAGGCTGGCATCTGAACCCAGGTCTGCACGCGCATGTTACCGTTTGTGATAATGCCCTGCTGCCAATGGCCGGAACCGTCGAAAACCGAAGCGGACAGGGGCCAGCCGGCCGGCGCAGAGCAATGGAGAACCGCGAGAGCGCCCCATATTTGCCCTTGCGGCGCGGGCCTCCGGCCAAATGGGGTTTGACTAAACCGCCTCCGGCGCGCGAAAGTGAGGCAAAAAAACAGGGGAAAACACGATCTCATGAGTGCCTTGATCCCGCCGGGCGGGCAAATCTGAATGCGTCCGCTGCTGTCCGTCGAAAATCTCAGCATCGGATTCGGCAAGGGTGATTCCGTCGTGAAGGACGTGAGCTTTGCCGTACAACCGGGCGGGACGCTTGCGCTGGTCGGGGAAAGCGGCTCGGGCAAAACGATCTCCTGCCGGGCCGTCCTGCGTATCCTGCCAAAGGTGGCGCAGTTGCGGTCCGGGCGTATCACTCTGGACACCCGCGGCAGCAAGATGGACCTGGCAACGCTGGATGAACGCCGGATGCGGGATGTGCGCGGCAATACCATTGCGATGATCTTTCAGGAGCCGATGCGGTCGCTGTCGCCGCTGCACCGGATCGGCAACCAGGTCTCGGAGGTGCTGTGGCTGCATGGCCGCACAAGCGAGCGCGAAGCCCGCAAGGTGGTTCTGGAGTGCTTTGAACGGGTCGGGTTCAGTGAGCCGGAGCGCACTTATCGCTCCTACCCGTTCGAACTGTCGGGCGGGATGCGGCAGCGGGCGATGATCGCCATGGCGATGGTGGCCAAGCCGGAATTGCTGATTGCCGACGAGCCGACCACCGCGCTGGATGTGACCACCCAGGCGCAGGTGCTGGGGCTGATGAAGGAACTGCAGCGTGAAACCGGCATGGCGATGATCCTGGTGACCCACGACCTGGGCGTCGTCGCCAATATGGCCGAGCAGGTGGTGGTAATGCACAAAGGGCGGGTCATGGAATCCGGCCCCGCCGAACCCATGCTGCGCTCCCCGGCGCACCCCTATACCAAGGCGCTGTTCGGCGCGGCGCCCGAAATCCCGGATGAAGCCATCGTCGCGATCCCGCCCTCGCGTGAAGACCTGATCATGGAGATGAAGTCGGTTTCCAAGACCTACACGCTCCGGGCCAGCAAGGGCTGGCAGGCCCCCACTCTGATCCATGCCTGCCGCGAGATAGATTTCCAGATGACCCGCGGTGAAACTCTGGCGATTGTCGGCGAAAGCGGCTCCGGCAAGACCACCGCGGCGCGGATCGCCCTGGGGGCGGAGCAGCCCGATCCTGGCGGCGAGGTGCTGTTCCGTCCCGACCCGAACCAGCCTCCGGTCGCCGTCCACAGCATGGACCGCACAGCCCGCACAGCCTTTCAGCGCCAGGCGCAGATGGTGTTCCAGGATCCCTATTCGTCGCTGTCGCCGCGGATGCGCATTCAGGACACCCTGATGGAACCGCTGGATATCCACCGCATCGGCAGCCGCGCGGACCGGCGCGACAAGGCGGCAGAAATGCTGCGTCTGGTGGGCCTGTCGCCGGACATGCTGAAACGCTACCCGCATGCGTTCTCAGGCGGCCAGCGGCAGCGGCTTTCGATCGCCCGCGCGCTGATGCTGGACCCGGCGCTGATCGTCTGCGACGAGCCGACCTCGGCGCTGGATGTGTCGGTGCAGGAACAGATCCTGCGGCTGCTGGAGGAAATCCGCGACCAGCAGAACCTGTCTTACCTGTTCATCAGCCACGACCTGGCGGTGGTGGCCCGGATCGCCGATGAAGTGGCGGTGATGCGGCGCGGACTGATTGTCGAGCAGGCGCCGCCGGAGACGTTGTTCTACAATCCCCAGCATCCCTATACCAAGGCGCTGATAGCGGCCCAGCCGGAACCCGACATCGACCGGCCAATCGACTTGAAACTGGTGGCTCAGGGTGCGGGATCACCGGAGTGCTGGCCCGATGCCTTCCGCTTTGACGGCGCCCGGGCTCCGGCCCTGGTGAACCTGAAGCACCTGGAACCCGGCCACAAGGTGCGCTGCCATGCTTGATGCCCTGAAATATCTTCTGGCTGCCGCCCTCGGCCTTGCGCCGCTGTCCGCCCTCGCCGGCCCTGAGGTGCAGGAAAGCAGCTTCTGGAGCGCGGAGGTGAAGGCCGGCTACCTGCCGCCTGCTGCCAAGCGGCTGCCAGAGGTGCCGCTGGTGGTGGACCTGGCTGCGAAAGGCCGGGAATTTGGCACACAGGGCGGCACCCTGAACACCATGGTCACCCGCTCCAAGGACATCCGGCAAATGGTGGTCTATGGCTATGCGCGGCTGGCCGGATACGACGAAAGTTACAGGCTGCAGCCCGATATCCTGCTAAGCTTCGTGAATGAAAGGAACCGCCGCTTCACCCTGAAGCTGCGCCCCGGCCACCGCTGGTCCAGCGGCGCCCCCTTCACGTCGGCCGATTTCCGTTACTGGTGGGAAGATGTCGCCAAAAATGAGCTGCTGAGCCCCGCCGGCCCGCCGGATTTCCTGAGGGTGATGGGCAAGCTGCCAAGGGTGAGCTTTCCGGACGAGACCACCATCATTTATGAATGGGACGAACCGAACCCCAGTTTCCTGCACATGCTGGCCCAGGCCCGGCCGCCGTTCATCTACCGGCCCGCGGAATATCTGAAACAATTCCATGCCGACTATGCCGACCCCGAAACGCTGGCGGAGGAAGTGGACTACGCCCGGGTCAAAAGCTGGGCGGCGCTGCACAACAAATACGACAACATGTACAAGTTCGACAACCACGAGCTTCCGACGCTGCAGCCCTGGATCAACGCCTCGCCCGGCAAGAAGATCCGCCACCAGTTTGTGCGCAACCCCTATTACCACCGGATCGACAGCCGAGGCGTGCAACTGCCCTATATCGACACGGTGGAAATGGAGATCGTGACACCCGGCCTGGTCGCGGCCAAGTCGAATGCCGGCGAGGCGGATTTGCAGGCCCGCGGGCTGGATTTCCGGGATATCCCGATCTTGCGCAAGGGCGAGAAAGACGGATCAGGCTACAAAACCTACTTGTGGGGCAACGGTGCTGCCTCGCAGATCGCCATTTACCCCAACCTCAACACCCGCGACCAGGTCTGGCGGGATATCCTGCGTGATGTGCGGGTGCGGCGCGCCTTGTCACTGGCCATAAACCGCCGCGCCATAAACCGCGCACTCTATTTCAACCTGGCCAAACCCGGTGCAATGACGGTGCTGGAGCAAAGCGAGCTCTTCGACCCGGCCCTGCGCGAGGCCTGGGCGCAGTTCGACCCGGCCCTGGCAAACCAGTTGCTTGACGAGGCGGGGCTGTCCGAAAGGGACGGCTATGGCATCCGTTACCTGCCGGACGGGCGGTTGATGCAGCTGGTGGTGGAAACCGCAGGCGAGCGTCAGGAAGTCGAGAACGCACTGCAGATCATCACCGACGACTGGCGCGATGTCGGTGTCAAGCTGGTGATGCGGCCGCTGGATCGCGACATCCTGCGCAACCGGGTGTTTTCCGGCAGCACCATGGCCTCGGCCTGGTTCGGCTGGGACAACGGCCTGCCGCAGGCCTATACTTCGCCCGCCTATCTGGCGCCGACCGATCAGGTGTTCCTGTCCTGGCCGAAATGGGGCCAGTACTACCAGACCGGCGGCAGCGCGGGCGAGCCCCCGGACATGGCCCCGGCCCAGCAGTTGATGGATCTGCTGCAGGACTGGAACATGGCCACCACCGATGCCCAACGCGCCGACGCCTGGCGCGCCATGCTGAAAATTCACGCCGATCAGGTCTTTGCCATCGGCGTGGTCGCCGCTGCACCGCAGCCGGTGGTGGTGAGCAACCGCCTGCGCAACGTGCCGGAACAGGCGATCTGGGCCTGGGACCCCGGTGCGCATTTCGGCCTCTACCGTCCGGATGAGTTCTTTTTCGAGGATGGCCGGGGCTGATGGAAATACTGCGTTATGCGATCTACCGCTTTGGCACCATGCTGCTCACCTTGCTGGTGGTGTCTGTGCTGGTCTTTACCATCATCAACCTGCCGCCGGGCGACTATCTGTCCAACCAGATTGCCGAGCTGCAGGCCACTGGCCAGTCCGCGGGCGTCGCCAAGGCGGAATTCCTGCGCAAGGAATACGCCCTCGATAAAGCGCTGTGGCAGCAATACATGATCTGGATGGGGTTCATGCCCGGCCCGCACGGTTTCTCGGGCATGATCCAGGGAAATTTCGGCTGGTCCTTCGAGTTCGACAGCCCCGTCGCCGATATCGTCGGCGACAGCCTGTGGCTGACCGTTCTGGTGAATCTGGCCGCGGTTCTGTTTGTCTATGCGGTGGCGCTGCCGCTGGGGGTTCTGGCCGCGGCCCGGGCGCGGACCTGGATCGATTACACCACGGCATTTGTCGGCTATCTGGGGCTTGCCACCCCGAACTTCCTGCTGGCGCTGATCCTGTTCTACTACGGCCACCGCTGGTTCGACCTGCCGATCGGCGGTCTGATGGCGCCTGAATTCGAAGGTGTGCCGATGAACTGGGAGAAGGTGAAATCCATCCTTGTGCATCTGATCGTGCCAACCTTCGTGATCGGCACCGCAGGCGCCTCGGCCATGATGCAGCGGCTGCGCGCCAACATGCTGGACGAGCTGGGCAAGCCTTATGTGGAAACCGCCATCGCCAAGGGCATGGCGCCCTCCCGCATGCTGGCCAAATACCCGCTGCGGGTGGCCTTCAACCCCTTTGTCGCCGATATCGGCAACCTGCTTCCCGCTATGATCTCCGGTTCGGTTCTGGTGTCCGTCGTGCTGGGGCTGCAGACCATCGGCCCGACCCTGCTGACGGCACTCAAAACCCAGGACATGTTCCTCTCCGGCTTCGTGCTGATGTTCGTCGCCCTGCTCACCCTGATCGGAACCATGGTCTCGGACGTGCTGCTGGTGCTGCTGGACCCGAGAATTCGCTATGAGGGGCGTGGTGCATGACCCAGCTGCCTGATGGACGTTATGTCGATGATGAGCCCTTCGACCCGCAGGCCTCGCTTCTGGAACTGGAGCGCAAGGACCTGGACGCTCCCAACTGGCTGCTGGTCTGGCGCAAGTTCAAGACCCACAAGCTGGGACTGGTTTCAGGGATTTTCCTCCTGGTCGCCTACCTGCTCATTCCTTTTGCCGGATTTATCGCACCCTACGGACCGAACCACCGCTTCTCAGAGCATCTTTTTTCTCCGCCGCAGTCGATCAAGCTGTTCCACGAGGGCGAATTCATCGGCCCCTTCGTGTACCCGATGACATCCGAGGCCAACCTGGAGACTTTTCAGTGGGAGTTCAAACCCGACACTTCGCGCCCGCTAAAGCTCAAATTCTTCTGTGAAGGCAGCACCTATAATCTGGCTGGTTTCATCGAAAGCAACCGGCACCTGTTCTGCGCGACCGAAGAGGCGACGATCTTCATCATGGGGTCCGACCGGCTGGGCCGCGACATCTTCAGCCGGGTTTCCTATGGCGCTCAGCTGTCGCTCACCGTGGGCCTGATCGGGATCTCGGTCTCTTTCGTGCTGGGCATCTTCTTCGGCTCGGTGGCAGGGTATTTCGGCGGCAGGACCGACTGGCTGATCAACCGGGTGATCGAAATCCTGCGCTCCCTGCCGGAGCTGCCCCTGTGGCTGGCGCTCTCCGCCGCGGTGCCGTCGAACTGGTCGCCGGTTGCGGTGTTCTTCATCATCTCGATCATCCTCGGCATTCTCGACTGGCCCGGCCTGGCCCGGTCAGTGCGGGCCAAGTTCCTCTCTTTGCGGGAAGAGGAATACGTCCGCGCGGCCGAGATGATGGGCGCCTCCTCCGGCCGGGTGATCCGCAAGCATCTGCTGCCGAATTTCATGTCGCACCTGATCGCTTCGGCAACCCTGTCGATCCCGGCGATGATCCTGGGCGAGACGGCGCTCTCCTTCCTCGGCCTCGGCCTGCGCGCACCGGCGGTCAGCTGGGGGGTGATGCTGAATGACGCGCAGAACCTCGCCTCGATCGAAATCTACCCGTGGACGGCAATACCGATGCTTCCGATTGTCATAGTCGTCTTGGCCTTCAATTTTCTCGGCGACGGTTTGCGGGACAGCCTGGACCCTTATCAGCAATGACCCTGATCTCTGCCCTGCCCGCACCCGATGCCTTCCGCCTCACCGGCACCGGCCATTGGCACAGTGCCTTTGCCGTGACCGAACTGGCCAATGCCTCCATCGCTGCCGTCGGGCTGGAGCTGGCGCGGCTGATCGCAGCGCTGAACCTGGCTCCCGCAGCGCCGGAAGTCTCCGTGGACCAGCGCCTGGCCTCGCTCTGGTTCAGCAGCAGCTTCCGGCCCGCAGGCTGGACGCTGCCCAGCCTGTGGGATTCGATTGCGGGCGCATATGGGACCCGGGACGGCTGGATCCGCCTGCACACGAACCTGCCGCACCACCGCCGTGCCGCTCTGCAGGTGCTTGGCTGCGCGGGCGGGCGCGAGGCCGTGACCGCCGCGGTAAAGCACTGGCAGGCAGACAGCCTCGAGAGCCAAATTGTGGCCGCAGGGGGCGTGGCTGCGGCCATGCGCAGCCGCGCGGACTGGCTGAACCATCCGCAGGGGCGCGCCGTGGCAGCCGAACCGCTGATCCATTGGGTCTCTCCCCGTCCTCTTCAGCTGCGGGACCGGCCGCAAGCAACCGCCGAACGCCCCTTGGCGGGTCTCAGAGTGCTGGATCTCACCCGTGTTCTTGCCGGGCCGGTCTCCTCCCGCACCCTGGCCGGGTTCGGAGCCGAAGTACTGCGCATCGACCCGCCCGGCTGGGACGAGCCGGGGGTGATCACCGACATCTCCCTGGGCAAGCGCATGGCCGCGCTGGATTTGACCAAGGGCGAGGACCGGCTGCTGTTCGAACACCTGCTGGCCCAAGCGGATGTGCTGGTGCATGGATACCGCCCCGGCGCGCTGGACGGGCTGGGGTATGATCAGGAAGCCCGGCGCCAGATTGCACCAAACGCCGTGGAGACAACCCTGGATGCCTATGGATGGACCGGCCCCTGGGCCGCGCGGAGGGGTTTTGACAGCCTGGTTCAGATGAGCACGGGCATTGCCGATGCAGGCCGGAACTGGGCCGGAACGGCCAATCCGCACCCTTTGCCGGTACAAGCGATGGATCATGCCACGGGATATCTGATGGCGGCGGCAGTGCTGTCAGCGCTTGCGTCCGCGGCTCGGGGAGCTGCGGTGCCCGCAGCCCGCCTTTCCCTTGCGCGCACGGCTGAGCTGCTTGCCGGGATGGAAAAGACGGCTGCTGGCGCGGAGTTCACCGAACCGGCAGACAGCGACTTCGGCCGGGAAGTCGAAAACAGCAGCTGGGGCCCTGGCCACCGCCTTGCTGCACCACTCAGCCTGGACAGCGCCGCGATGCGCTGGGACCTGCCCGCCACCAGCTGCTGCAGCGCCCCGGCCTGCTGGCCAGGGTAACCAAACAGAAGGGGCGCTGCCCCTCTTGGCCTGCGGCCAATTCACCCCGGAGTATTTTGAACCAGAAAGAAGCCTGCCTGGGTGGTTTCTGCGTCTTTCTGGTTCCCGGTCCTTCCGCCGCAGGCAGCGTGGCGCCACGCCCAGCCCCAAGCGGAGCGCGCAAGCGGTCCGGCGCGGGGCGGGAGCGATCCGGTCTCGCCGCCTGCTCAGCGGTCGTCGCTGCCGGGCCCACCCATCTCTTCCAGCAGATCATCGTCAATGGCCGCCTGCACGGCACCAGCGGCAGCTTCCTTCTGCTTCGGCGTCATCTCGTCCGCCTGATCCGGTGCGAGCCGCACGGTGACTTCGCGATGGGCAAATTTGACCCCCTCACGCGCAAACAGCTCGCGGATTTCCTGATACACCCGCTTGCGGACAATCCATTGATCTCCCGGTTTGGTCATGAACTTCACCCGGATGATCATCGCCGAATCCTGCATTTCGATGACACCCTGCGATTTCAACGGCTGGATGAACGTGTGCCCGACAACCGGATCGTCCACCAACTGCTGCCCCAGCTTCTTGATCAGTTTCCTGACCTTCTCCACATCGGTGTCATAGGTGACCCGCAGCGGCAGCTTCATCATCACCCAGTCGCGGGAGTAATTGGTCAGCACCTTGATTTCGCCAAAGGGGATGGTGTGCAGCGCGCCCAGATGGTGGCGCAGCTGGAAGGAGCGGACAGAAATCTTCTCCACCGTGCCCTTCACATCGCCGATGTCGATGTATTCGCCTTTGCGAAACGCGTCATCAATCAGGAAGAAGGCGCCCGAGAAGATGTCCCGCACCAGCGTCTGCGACCCGAATCCAACTGCAAGGCCAACCACGCCGGCGCCGGCAAACAGCGGGCTGACGTTGATTCCCAGCTCCAGCAGCAGGATGAGCACGATTGAAACCAGAACCACCGCCAGGATCGCGCCGCGGAAAAGCGGCAGCAAGGTTGCCAGCCGGCTGGCACCCGCCGCGCCGCCTTCGTCGCCCAGTTCCGCTGTGGGAACGTCGCCGACCTCCTCATCGATCTTGCTGTCGATCCAAATCCGGAACAGGTGGTAAACGATATAGCCAATGAACAGGATCACGGTTACATCAATCGCCCGTTCGGCAGCGGCTGACTCTGTCCAGCTGGCATTCGGGTTCCAGACAATCACCAAGGAATAGGCACCAACCACAAAGGCCAGGATTCCCGCAACTCTGCGGGCGAGGTCCTCGCATGTGGCAAGCGGGTGCTTTGCAGGCCTGGAGATACCGTCATCGCCGGCCTCACCCTCCGCTGCCGGCACAGCAGCATCTGGCATTGTTCCTGCTGTTTCTTCTGCCAGACCGCCTGCGGCCGCCTGTTCCGAAGCCGCCGGTTCCGGATCCCCTGCCGCACCTGCGTCCGGCGCGGTCTCTTCCCCGGCTGAGTCATCTTCCGGCGCAGCGGCCTGCCCCCTGCGGGTCCGGCGGGTCCGGCTGAAGTAGCGTTCGATGAAATAGTTGATCGCGCCATACACAACCAGGATCGTGGTCAGCACAAAATAGCTGCCCGCCATCAGCGGTATCGAGATGTCTTTCTCCAGAACCAGATCAAAGGATAGTTTCAGCCAGCCAAAGGCCATGTAGGCCATCAGGACCGGAGCCCACGCCACAGCCAGAACCCGCACCAGCCAGGAGCAGTCCTCCGGCGCCCGGCCTGCGCGGATGGCATTGGAGATCGCGCGCCCGTTCACCAGCACCATCAAGAGATTGCCCAGCGTGCCTGCCAAGGCCAATACGCCATAGACCAGCGCATAGACGTTGTAGTTGAGGCCGAAATCTCCGACCCAGGTGGCGAACAGGGTTGAGGAGATGTCATATGTCGCCAGCAATGACGCCCAGATATACAGCCGCTTGGCGTCGCGATCCGAAAAAACAGGAATCCGGTACTGTGCCAGGAAGGGTGACAGCACCATCCGCCACAGGTCTGACACGGTACGCGCCAGGAAGAATGCCGTGTAGATTGCCGTGACCGTGAATTCGATGGACGGGTCACCGGACGGGCCGAAAATCAGGTATGAAACCAGCGCCGCGAAAATCATAGCAAAAACCGTGGCACCGACCCCCATCAGAAAGCGGAAGACCAGAAACGGCATCTTGTCCTGGTAGCCTTCGGGGACTTCCCGGATCCGCGCGACCACAAACCGTTTGGCGAAACGCTTTCCGTAGATCTCCGTGGACAGCCAGCGGCCGATAAGCAGGAACAGCACACTCCAGCCCAGCACCTCAACATAGGTTGCGATGCGCCCGTCCGGGCTGGTCTGGCGCAGGATGTACTGCATCTCGAAGATCGAATAGGGCAGCGCTTCCAGCCGGCTGTTCAATTCCGCTCGGAAGGCAGCGACCCTGGACTGCGCCTTCATCAACACTGAAGGCTGTTCCATCACGTCAGAAGCCGGGTGGCTTTCCTCCGCATCCGGCGGCGCAGTCAGCAGCTGGCCGCGACTGTCGACCACAACCACGCTGACGCCGCTTTCCGCGGCCTGTTCGATCGCCCTGGACAGCGCATCCGCTCCGCTTGCCTCACTTTCCTGCGCGCTGGCGTGAACCGTCAGCCCGAAACTCAGAAGGCTGCACAACAGGAACCGGAAAACAACTTGCAGCATGGCCGCCTATCCTTTTGGAAACTTGTATCAAACTAATCACGCACCGAAGCGTTGCGCAAATGGCGCGGCCGCAATTTCCTGTGCGTTATGCAACAAAGGCGCATGATTGCATGCGCACAGGCTCCGGGCTATACAAATTCAGATATCCGCTCTATGGCGGGCAGCTGCAGATCTCCGGCCCGGCATGGACCCGCCAGGACCGGAAGCGGCACAGGCAAATACTGAACATGCCCCCGCCGCAGCCGGCTGCGGGGCATGCAAGCTGAGGCGGATGATGGCGGAGCACAAGAGCACGCGCCCGGGAACGAGCGGCAGCACCGGCTGTCCGGCTCCCCGCGCCGCCGGAACCGGGCTCCAGCCGGGCGCAGTCAGGCAACCCGGTCAGGCAATCCAATGACAAAAACAGGCACCACTCAGACAGCGGCAGGAACCGGCACGCGCGGGCCGCGGGTCATGTTCTACAGCCACGACACTTTCGGGCTGGGACACCTGCGCCGCTCGCGGGCACTGGCAGGCGCTATCACCGCAGCCAATCCGGACGCCTCCGCACTGATCCTGACCGGCTCCCCGGTTGCGGGGCGGTTCTCTTTCCCGACCCGGGTGGACCATGTCCGCCTGCCGGGCGTGATCAAGCGCTCCGACGGCTCCTATGCCTCGCGCACCATGGGCATGAGCATCGAGGAAACTGCCGAGCTGCGCGCCGGGCTGATCCGCTCGACGGTGGAACAATACGAACCAGACGTGCTGATCGCCGACAAGGAGCCGACCGGGTTCCGCGGCGAGCTGATGCCTGCGCTCGACCTGCTGAAATCCCGCAGGCGCTGCAAGATCGTTCTGGGCCTGCGCGACGTGCTGGACGAGCCCGCGGTGCTGGCTGCCGAATGGGAGCGCAAGCACGCGGTTGAGGCGACCCGGGATTTCTACGACGAGATCTGGGTCTACGGGCCGAGACGGGTTTACAATCCCACCGCAGGCCTGCCTTTCACCGCCGAAATGCAGGCCCGGATGCATTGGACCGGCTACCTGCGCCGCGACCTCGGCCAGGTCGGCGACCCGCCGGAGCAGCCCTATCTGCTGGTGACCCCCGGCGGTGGCGGCGACGGCGAGATGATGGTGGACCTGGTGCTTTCTGCTTATGAGGCTGACCCGGGCCTGTCGCCCCGCGCGGTTCTGGTCTATGGCCCGTTCCTGTCCGGCGAAACCCGTGAGGACTTCGAGCAGCGTGTCGCCCGGCTGGATGGCCGGGTCACTGCCGTTGGCTTTGAATCGCAGATCGAAACCCTGTTTGCCGGCGCCCAGGGGGTTGTCTGCATGGGCGGCTACAACACCTTCTGCGAGGTTCTGTCCTTTGACAAACCCGCGGTGATCGTGCCCCGCACCACGCCGCGGCTGGAACAGTGGATCCGTGCCAGCCGGGCCGAGGAGCTGGGCCTGACCACCATGCTGGACGAGACCCGCGACGGCTGGACCGCCCCTGCCCTGGCCAAGGCAATCCGCGCGCTGGCCAACCAGAGGCCGCCCTCTGCCGCCGGTTCCGAAGGGCTTCTGGGCGGGCTGGATTATGTGACCCGCCGGGTTGCCGCCCTGCTGCAGGACACCCGCAAAGAGGCCGCCGAATGAGCAATGCGCGCCCGCCCCTTGCAGTTGTGGTCAAGGGCTGGCCGCGGCTGTCCGAAACCTTCATCGCGCAGGAACTGGTTGCCCTGGAGGCAGCCGGCCACGAGTTTGAAATCTGGTCGCTGCGCCACCCCACCGACATCAAGCGCCACCCGCTGCACACGCAGCTGCAGGCCCGCGTGAACTATCTGCCCGAATACCTCTATGAAGAGCCGGAGCGGGTCTGGCGCGCCCGGGCCGTTGCACACTCCCTGCCCGGCTACGCCGAGGCCTACCGCATCTGGCGTGCGGACTTGCGCCGCGACCTGACACCCAACCGCATCCGCCGTTTTGGCCAGGCCTGCGTGCTGGCGGCCGAAATGCCCGCGGAGGTGCTGGGGCTATACGCGCATTTCCTGCACACACCTTCGTCGGTTGCCCGCTATGCCGCGATCATGCGCGGCCTGCACTGGAGCTTCTCCGCACACGCCAAGGACATCTGGACCTCGCCGGACTGGGAGATCACCGAAAAGCTCTCAGCCGCCCATCACGGCGCGGCATTTGGCGCCACCTGCACCGGTTTCGGCGCCAGGCATTTGCAGCAGATGGCCGATACGCCGGACCGGGTTGACCTGATCTATCACGGGCTTGATCTCTCCCGCTTCCCCGCCCCGCCAGAGCGCCGCCCGCGCCAGCCGCAGGACCCGATACACTTCATATCCGTCGGCCGTCTGGTGGAGAAAAAGGGCTTTGACCGGCTGATCGCCGCACTGGCGCTGCTGCCTGCCGGGCTCGACTGGCACTGGACCCATATCGGCGGCGGCGGGCTGGGAGAGCTGCTGCAAGGCATGGCCGAAGAGGCGGGAATCGCCAGCTCCATCACCTGGCACGGTGCCTGCGACCAGCCGGAAGTGATCGAGGCGATGCGTCACGCGGATCTGTTCGTGCTGCCCAGCCGGATCGCCACAGACGGCGACCGCGATGGTTTGCCCAACGTGCTGATGGAGGCCGCCTCCCAGCGCCTGCCGGTCCTGTCGACCCCGGTTTCGGCCATCCCCGAGTTCATCACCCACGGCACTCATGGGCTGCTAAGTGAGGACAGCCCGGAAGCTCTGGCCGAAACCCTGCTTTTTGCTGCCCGGCACCCTCGGAAGCTGGCCGGAATGGCAGAATCCGCACTGAACCGCCTGCGCAACGATTTCGGCATGGACCCCGGCATTGCTCAGCTGTCCAAACGGCTAACCGCAATGCTGCGGGGCAGCTGAAACCCCATGCAGCCGGGAACCGGAAAGCGGATTGCCTTCTACGCACCAATGAAGCCGCCGCACCACCCGGTGCCCTCCGGCGACCGCGAAATTGCCCGCAACCTGATGGGGCTGCTCAGCAGCAGCGGAGCAGACGTCCGCTTGGCCTGTGACTTGCGGACCCATGACAAACATGCAGACCCAGAACTGCAGGCCCGCCTGCGGCGGCAGGCGGCGGCGGCATCTGCAAGGCTGATCGCAGATATGCCCGAAACGGATCTCTGGGTCACATACCACAACTATTACAAGGCCCCGGATCTGATCGGCCCCGCAGTGGCGCGCGCCCGCGGCATTCCCTATGTGCAGATCGAATCCACCCGCGCCAGGAAACGGCTGACCGGCCCATGGAGCAGCTTTGCCGAAGCCGCCCACACCGCCGCCGATGCCGCGGCGGCGATCTTCTACTTCACCGAGCAGGACCGCTTTGCGCTGGACCGCGACCGCTGCGGCAATCAGGCCCTGTCCCGTTTACCCCCCTTCCTGCCGGCCGATGAATTGCCCGCCGCATCTGCTCTGGACGGGCCGATGCTGGCTGCCGGCATGATGCGGGCAGGCGACAAGCTGGCGTCCTACCGCATCATTGCGGAGACCCTTGCCCATATGCCCGGCGGCTGGAGGCTGGACATTGCCGGCGGCGGCCCGGCCCGCCCGGACGTGGAAGCGCTGATGGCCCCCTTTGGCAGCAAGGTCCGTTTTCTCGGCCAGCTTTCCCGCAAAGAACTGGCTGCAGCCTATGCCCGTTCCGCCCTGTTTCTGTGGCCCGGTATGAATGAAGCCTTCGGCATGGTCTATCTTGAGGCGCAGGCGCACGGGCTGCCGGTTGTTGCCCAGAACCGGTCCGGCGTCCGGGACGTGCTGAAACCCGGCAGCTACCCGGACCCGGAGCAGGGCTCTGCTCCGCTGGCCCGCCTTGCGGGAGCCCTGCTGGCAGACCCGGAATTGCGCAAGGAGCACGCCGCGCAGGCCCGGGCGTTCATTGCCCGCAACCACCTCGCCCCGGCGGCCGCTCTGCGGTTCTGGCGCACCGTCACACCGCTGTTGGAAGGTTCCGCATGATCCGGCTCGCTCTGCTGCGCCACGGCCACACCGCCTGGAACCGCGCGGGCCGCATCCAGGGGCGCAGCGACATTCCACTGGACGAACAGGCCCGGGAGGAGCTGCGCCGCTGCAGCCTGCCCGCAGAGTGGGCGCGGGCAGACCTTTGGTCCAGCCCCCTGCAAAGGGCGGCAGAGACCGCCGAACTGGTTGCAGGCCGCCCGCCCCGCATCGCTCCCGAATTGACCGAGATGAATTGGGGAGACTGGGAGGGCCGCCACGGTCTGGACCTGAAGGCAGACCCGGACAGCGGTTTTCGCGATATCGAGGAGTGGGGCTGGCACTACCGCCCGCCCGGCGGCGAAACCCCGGCAGAGGTCTGGGCCCGCATAGACCCCTGGCTCGGCACGCTGGCACAGGATACGGTTGCGGTGTGCCATATCGGCATCATGCGGATGATCCTGGCCCGGGCGCATGGCTGGGATTTTCAGGGCCCTGCCCCGTTCCGCATCAAGCGCAACCGCCTGTTTGTGCTCGAAATCGACGGTCCCGCCCTTATCCCCTGGACGGAACCCGTGCGGCTGATTCGCGAGGAAACGTGATGAAAACCCTGATCGCCGTCACTCATCTGCTGGGCACCGGGCATTTGTCCCGCGCGCTGACACTCGCACGTGCCTTCGCGGCTGCCGGACATCAGGTTCGCGTCGTCTCGGGCGGGTTCCCGGCGCCGCAGCTCAACGCGGACGGGGTCGCTGTGACCCAGCTGCCGCCGCTGCGCTCTGACGGGGTGGATTTCACCCGGTTGCTGGGGGAGGACGGGTATCCGGCAGATGGAAGCTACCTGGGGCGCCGCCAGGCCGCGGTGTGTGCTGCGCTGCGGGACATGCAACCCGATGTGCTGATTACCGAGCTCTACCCCTTTGGCCGCCGCTCCCTGCGCCAGGAGTTCCTTGCACTGCTTGAAGCCGCCCGCGCGATGCCCCGGCCCCCGGTGGTGCTGTCGTCGATCCGCGACATCCTCGCGCCGCCATCCAAACCGGAGAAGGCCGAAAAGACCGACGCGGTGATCGGCCGCTTCTACGACGCGGTGCTGGTCCACTCCGACCCGGCCGCCACGCGGCTCGATACCAGCTGGCCCGTCTCGGAGATGCTGGCCGCCAAGCTGCGCTATACCGGCTATGTCGCGCCTTCCGCGGCCGGCCCCCACCCGGAACAGGCAGGCCGCGGCGAAGTTCTGGTCAGTGCGGGCGGCGGCAGCGTCGGAACGCCGCTCTACCGGGCGGCGCTGGACGCCGCCAGACTGATGCCGGACACCCCCTGGCGCCTGCTGGTGGGCGGCGCCGACGCGGCGGACCGGATTGCTGGATTTTCCGCCGCGGGCTCCCCCGCCGTCCTTGAACCCGCGCGCAAGGATTTCCGCCAGATGCTCTCCCATGCGGCGGCCTCCGTCAGCATGTGCGGGTACAACACCGCGCTGGACCTTTTGCAGGCCGGAACCCCTGCGGTGCTGGTGCCCTTCGATGCCGGAAACGAGACCGAACAGGGCCTGCGCGCCGCCAGCCTTGCCCCGCTGAACGGCTTTGAGGTGGTCAAAACCGCGGCCCTCACCCCCACTGCGCTATGCGCTGCGGTCAAAGCGGCATTGCGCGCGCCGCCGCGGGTGGCAGGCGGTTTCCGGTTTGACGGCGCTGCCCGGACCGTGGAGATTGCTGCGGAACTGGCAGGAGGGCGCGGATGACATTGGACTGGAGCGGACTGAACCGGGAGCTGGAACACTGGCAGGAGGCGGGACTGACCCTGCCCTTGTGGTGGCGGGACGACGACGCAATGTCCCACTCGACCGAACTGGAACGCCTTGCTGCACTGTCCGCCCGCCTTGATCTGCCCGTGCATGTTGCCGTCATTCCGCATGGCGCCACGCCCGATCTTGGCCGTTTTGCCGCCGCCAATCCGCAGCTGATCCCGGTGGTGCATGGCTGGTCCCATCAGAACCACGCCCCCGCCGGAGAAAAGAAGGCTGAATTCGGCGCGCACCGCCCGCTGGAGGAAATGCTGGAGGACGCCGAACGCGGCCTGAGCACGCTGCAGGAGTTGTTCGGCGCCAGCCTGCGGGCGATGTTCGTGCCGCCCTGGAACCGCATCAGCCCGGACATGCTGACCTGGCTGGCCGGCTCCGGATACACGGCCATCTCCACCTTCACTCCCCGCAAATCCGCAAAACCTGCCCCCGGCCTGCTGCGGGTGAACACCCATCTGGATCCGGTCGACTGGAAAGGGAGCCGCAGCCTGCTTCCGCCGGAGCAGCTGATTGCCCAGGTTGCCCGCCAGCTGCGCGACCGCCGCACCGGCGAAGCGGACAACGGCGAACCTTACGGCCTGCTGACCCATCACCTGGTGCATGACACGGCCACCTGGGACTTCATCGCCGCGCTTGCTAGACGCCTGCTAGACGGCCCCGCCGAAGCCTGGATCTATGATGAGAGGATGTCCTGAATGAGCCGCCTGGATTCAATGCTCCGCCGCCTCACCGCCCAGCGCAACGGGTTGAACTGGGCCGCAGAGCAAGTCAGCGCACTGGGTGGCGACGTGCTGGACATGGGACTTGGCAACGGGCGCACCTATGACCATCTGCGCGAAACCCTGCCGGACCGGCGCATCTGGGTGATCGACCGGGTGCTGCAGTGCCACCCGTCCTGCGTGCCGCCTGAACAGGATTTCCTGCAGGGCGAGGCAAAACCGATGCTGGAACGGCTTGCCTCCGAAGGCCGGAAGATCGCCCTGGCGCATTATGATTTCGGGTTCGGGATCAAGGAGAAGGACGTTGCCGAAGCCGCCGCCCTGTCGCCTGCCATAGCCCGTGTCATGGCCCCCGGCGGCCTCATCGTCTCGGGCCAGCCGCTGGCAGAATTCGAGGAGCTGGACGGACCGGCAGGCATCGCCCCCGGGCGCTACATGTTCTACCGGGCCGGCTGAAACCGGCCCGGGCCCCAGGGCCAGGCAGCGCCCGCCCGGAACGGCCGGGCGCTTCACCGCTTCCGTCCGCCCGGCGTCTCAGGCCACCCGCAGCCCGCGCGACCAGACCCCGCGCAGCGCCGCTACACCTGCTGTCTCCCGGAACCGTATCAGGTCGGCGCGCTTGCCGATTTCCAGCCGGCCGCGATCGTCCAGGCCCACCGCACCGGCAGGGGCATGGGTCACTGTGCCCAGACCGCGGGCCATGTCGCCCCACAGCCCGCCCAGCCGGATCGCCGCCATCAGAAGAGCAGCCGGCACGTAATCCGATGACAGGATATCCAGCAGTTCCAGTTCCGCCAGTTCATGCGCCGCGACATTGCCGGAATGCGAACCGCCCCGGATCAGGTTGGGCGCGCCCATCATCACCTTGATGCCATGGGCATGACAGGCCTGCGCCGCCTCTGCCGTGGTCGGGAATTCGGCCAGGCGGATACCGTGCCCGGCCGAAACCGCCACCTGCCCTGCCGTGGTGTCATCGTGGCTCGCCAGCACCGCGCCGAACCGCTTGGCCGCCTTCACCGCCTCCGCTTCATGCAGGTCGCCATATGTGTCGCGCAGCTCCTTCAGATGCGCGATATGGGCTTGGAATGCGGCGTCATCGAACCCGTGCTTGCCCTTCACATACTGTTCCAGCTTGGAAATGTCCCGGAACTGCCGCTGCCCCGGCGTGTGATCCATCAGGGAGACCAGGCCGACCCGGTCGGCGGCGCCGAAAGCCTCCAGCTCCTCCACCAGCGAGTCCGAGCACACTTCGGCCCGCAAGTGCAGGAAATGCGAGATCTTCAGCGCGTCCGCAGCTCTCAGCTCCAGCAGTTCGCTGGCCAGCCCGCGGGCATAGGCGCCGTAGCGGCTTTCCTTGCGGCTGATCGAGCCCACCCGCATTGCATCAAACACCGTGGTGATGCCCGTGCCGGCCAGTTCCGCATCATGCGCAATGATCGCGCTGGCATGCGGCCAGTTCACCTTGGGCCGCGGCTGTATATGGCGCTCGAGATTGTCGGTGTGCAGCTCAACCAGGCCCGGGCTGACATAGTCGCCGTCACAGTCGACAGCCCCCGGCGGCACCGAAGTTCCTCCGGCAATATCGGCAATCTCGCCGCCTGCGATCTTCACGCTGCCGATCCGGGTCTCGTGCGGAAGCACCAGCGTGGCATTGGCAAGGATCAAGTCTTCTGTCATCTGAACTTCACATCTTTCGAGCTATGGAAGGCCACGTTTAGGAGGCCAATGTGACATTCACGCGATACGCGATCTATTTCGTTCCCCCCGCCGATGCCCAGTGGAGCCGTTACGCCGCCAGCTGGCTGGGCTGGGACATGGAGGCCGGGTGCGGGCTGACCCATCCGGCAGAGACCGGGCTGGACATCGCGGCGATTACCAGCGTGCCGCGAAAATACGGGCTGCATGCGACGCTGAAGCCGCCGATGCGCCTTGCCGGCGGGCAAAGCCAAGCGACGCTGGAAGACGCCTGCGCAGCGCTGGCTGCCGCGCAGCAGCCAGTTGCGCTGGAGGGGCTGCACCTTGCCCGGCTGGGCCGCTTTCTGGCGCTGTGCCCCTCCGGCGGGGTGACAGGCCTGAACGCCCTGGCCGCCGCCTGCGTGACGGATCTGGACCGGTTCCGCGCGCCGCAGACGGAGGCTGAACTGGAGCGCCGCCGCGCCGCCGGGCTGAGCCCGGAGCAGGAAAAGAACCTGTCCCGCTGGGGCTACCCTTATGTGCTGGAGCAATTCCGTTTCCATATCACGCTGACCGGCAAACTGCCCAAGTCCCAGCTGCCCGCAGTGGAAAACGCCCTCGACGCGCATCTGATCCCCCTGCTGCCAGCGCCGTTTGAGATCCGCGATCTGGCGCTGGCCGGCGAGGCGCCGGATGGGCGGTTTCACCTGATCCAACGCTATCCCCTTTCCGCCTGAAGCGCTGTCAGCGCGGTATTCACCGCCGCGCTGAGCGCACCGCTGTTGTCGATTTCGCAGACATTGCGCAGCCCCTCGGGCAGCGGCATAGCCGCCCGCGCCAGCCGCCGCCGGACCTCATCGGCACCCTCCCGCCCGCGCGATGCGAGCCGCCGGGCCAGCACATCCGGCCGGGCGGTGACCGACAGCACGATCAGGCCGCCGAACACCTCCTGCGCTTCCAGCAGCACCCCGCGGGAGAGGTTCACGAGAACGCCGCCTGCCCCTTGCCGCAACTTTTCAATGTCGCGCGGGATGCCATAATGCAGCCCGTGCGCCTGCCAGTGCAGGGCAAAAACACCGCTTTCCGACAACGCCGAAAACTCGGCCCCGGTTACCGGCTGGTAGTCCTCGCCGCCCGCCTCCGGCGCGCGGGTGATGACCCGCCGCATGATCTGCAGGCCCGGCCCGGAGACCGCAAGCGCCGACATCAGGCTGTCCTTGCCGACACCGGACGGGCCGACCACGGCGATCACCGGCCCTTTTGCGGCGCCGCCGGTCATGCGGCGCTCCGGGGAGTGAAGGCCGAAACATCGATAAACCTGTCACAGACCTGTTCGCGGGCGGCCTCGTCATGGAAGATGCCGACGATGGCCGCGCCGCGCGCCTTGGCGCCCTCGATCAGGCTCAGCACCGTGGCGCGGTTTTGCGCGTCAAGGCTGGCGGTGGGCTCGTCCAGCAGCAGCGCCGGGTAGTCATGGGCAAAGCCGCGGGCGATGTTCACCCGCTGCTGCTCGCCGCCGGAAAAGGTTGTCGGGCTGAGGCTCCAGAGCCGTTCGGGGATATTCAGCTGCGCCAGCAGCGAGGCTGCCTTGTCCCGCGCCTGTCCCAGCGGCGTGCCCACGGCCAGCAGCGGCTCTGCCACCACGTCCAGCGCCGGCACCCGCGGCACCACCCGCAGGAACTGGCTGACATAACCCAGCGTCCGGCGCCGGAGCTCCAGAATCTCGCGCGGCTCGGCCCTGGCGACATCGACGCCGCCGACCACAACACTTCCCGAGGCCGTCAGGTAGTTGCCGTAGATCACCCGCATCAGGGTGGATTTCCCCGCGCCGGACGCCCCCGTCAGCCCGGCGCATTCGCCGGGCTGCACGCTCAGGCTGGCGTGTTCCATCACCGGGATTACCGCGCCGCCCTGATTGTGCAGGGTAAAGCTCTTGCTCACGTTCTTCAGTTCGATCATCTCGCCACCCTCAGACTTGCAGCACACTGGAGACCAGCAGCTGGGTATAGCCGTGCTGCGGATCGTCCAGCACCTGGTCGGTCAGCCCGCTTTCCACCACATGGCCGTCCTTCATCACCATCAGCCGGTCGGCCAAAAGCCGCACCACCGCCAGATCATGGGTGACGATGATGGCGCTGAGGCCCATTTCGCGCACCAGGCCGCGCAGCAGGTCCAGAAGGCGCGCCTGCACCGACACATCCAGCCCGCCGGTCGGTTCATCCATGAACACCAGCCGCGGCCCCGTAACCAGGTTCCGGGCGATCTGCAGACGCTGCTGCATGCCGCCCGAAAACGCCGAGGGCCGGTCATCGATGCGGCTGTCCGCAATTTCCACCCGGCCCAGCCAGTCGGCGGCACGTTCGCGGATCGCGCCGTAGTGCCGGTCACCCACGGCCATCAGCCGCTCTCCAATGTTGCCGCCGGCGCTGACGGACATCCGCAGCCCGTCGCGGGCATGCTGGTGCACAAAGGCCCAGTCGGTCCGGCTCAGCATCCGCCGTTCGGGTTCGGACATGGTCACGGTGTCCACCGGCCCGTCCGTCCGGGTGTCAAAGGTCACCTTGCCCCGGTCCGGTGTCAAATGTCCCGCCAGGCTGTTCAGCAGAGTTGATTTGCCCGATCCGCTTTCACCGACAATCCCCATCACCTCGCCGGGGTCGAGATCAAAGCTCACATCCGTGCACCCGATCCGCGCGCCGTAGAACTTGGCGACGTTCTTCACTTGCAGCAATGGTGTCATCACGCGGCCTCCTCACCCAGGCGGCCGCTGTGGCCTGCCTCGCGCCGTGACCGGCAGTAATCGGTATCCGAGCAGACAAACATCCGGTTGCCTGCATCATCCAGGATCACCTCGTCCAGATAGCTGTCCTCTGCCGCGCACAGATCGCAGGGGTGATCGGCCTTGGAGGCTTCAAACGGGTAATCCTCGAAGTCCAGCGAAACGACCCGCGTGTAAGGGGGAACGGCGTAAATGCGCTGCTCCCGGCCTGCGCCGAACAGCTGGATTGCCGCCATCTCCATCTTGGGGTTGTCGAATTTCGGGATAGGCGACGGGTCCATGACATAGCGCCCCTCCACCTTCACCGGATAGGCGTAGGCCGTGGCAATTGCACCGTGCTGGCTGATGTCCTCGTAAAGTTTCACGTGCATCAGCCCGTATTCCTGAAGGGCGTGCATCTTGCGGGTCTCGGTTTCCCGCGGCTCCAGAAAGCGCAGCGGCTCCGGGATCGGCACCTGATAGACCAGAATCTGATCTTCGCTCAGTTCCGCCTCGGGGATACGGTGGCGGGTCTGGATGATGCTGGCCTTCTCTGTTTCTTCAGTGGTTGCAACGCCCGCTGTTTTTTCAAAGAACTTGCGGATCGAGACCGCGTTGGTGGTGTCATCGGCGCCTTGGTCTATCACTTTCAGCGTGTCGTCCGGCGTCAGCGTTGCCGCCGAGACCTGCACGCCACCGGTGCCCCAGCCATAAGGCATCGGCATCTCCCGGCTGGCAAAGGGCACCTGATAGCCCGGCACAGCGAGCCCCTTGAGGATCGCCCGGCGGATCATCCGCTTGGTCTGCTCATCCAGATAGGCAAAATTGTAGTCGCTCATTCCGCAGCCTCCTGTGCTGCAAGGTTCTCCGCCAGTTCCGCCGCCTCGCGGCGCAGTTTGCGGACCAGCTCCAGCTCGGACTGGAAATCGACGTAATGCGGCAGCTTGATATGCTCCAGGAAGCCGGTGGCCTGAATGTTGTCGGCATGGCTCAGGACAAACTCCTCATCCTGCGCGGCGGCTCCGACGTTGTCCTCGCCCAGTTCTTCCCAGCGCAAAGCGCGGTCAACCAGTGCCATGGCGATCGACTTGCGTTCCGACTGGCCGAACACCAGACCATAGCCGCGGGTGAACTTCGGCGGCACCGTCTTGGAGCCCTTGAACTGGTTCACCGTCTCGCATTCGGTCAGCTCCACCTCGCCGATCCCGATGGCAAAGCCCAGCTCCGGGATCTCCATCTCGACTGGCACGCTGCCGATGCGCAGCTCGCCGACAAAGGCGTGGTTGCGCGCATAGCCGCGCTGGGTCGAATAGGCCATGCCAAGGATGAACCCCTCATCCCCCCGGGTCAGCGACTGCAGCCGCACCGCCCGGCCCGCCGGAAAGGCCATCGGTTCGCGAGTGAGATCGCCCGGCACCGCGTCCGAGGACGGCTCGCGCTCGATGATGTCCTCGCCTTGGAGGAACTCGGTGATATGCGGTGTGGGTTCCCGGTGCGGCTCGGCAATCGGCGCTTCCGCCGCCTCACCCTCCGCTGCCAGTTTGAAATCCAGCAGCCGGTGGGTGTAGTCGAACGTCGGCCCCAGCACCTGCCCGCCCGGAGCGTCCTTGAAAGTGGCGGAGATCCTGCGGTCGCAGGCCATCGCGCCGGTGTCCACCGGCTGCGTGTAGCCAAAGCGCGGCAGGGTGGTGCGATAGGCGCGGATCAGAAAGATCGCCTCGATCAGGTCGCCGCGCGCCTGTTTGATCGCCAGCGCCGCAAGGTCCGGATCATACAGAGACCCTTCCGCCATCACCCGGTTTACCGCCAGGCTCAGCTGCTCGCGGATCTGCGGCAGGCTCAGTTCCGCCACGGCTGTGTCGCCGCGACGCTCTTCGGCCAGCCAGGCATGGGCGTTGTCAATCGCCTGCTCGCCGCCCTTTACAGCAACATACATCGCTCAGGCCTCCGCTGTGATTTGGGTTGAACGCGGCAACGCAGTCGCCTGTGTTCCCGCGGTAAAGAAGAAATCCACACCCAAGGGGTAAAGATCCGCATTGTTCTGGAACGCGGCCAGTTCCGGCAGCTGCATCCGGGCTGTGTCCCGGATGCCCGGACCGCTCAGCGCCGCGTTCAGCGTCCCGAATTCCGGCATTTCGACAATCAGCGTTGCGGAACGGTCCGGATATTCCGGCGTGCCGGTGCGGAAGCGGCTCAGAGGCATCAGCGCGGCCCAGCCGCCCAGAGCGAAATCCGCCTCTTCCGCCGCCACAACCGGTGCGCCGGTATGGAAGGCCAGCCAGCCGCGCAAGGCTTCGCTGTCCGCATCCGGGGCCAGATAGACACCGGTTTCCGGATCGCACAGCGTCAGCAGCAGGCTGCCGGCCGCCACCGAGATGCCCGCCGGCGGCTCGGCACCGGTGATTTCCTCAATCCGCCCGGGGCGCGCCATCGCATTCATCGCTGCGCGGAAGGCATGTGCCGAGGCTACCGGAGGATTGCTGAAACCGCCGGCATAGGCGGCGTTCTGCAGATGTGCGCCCATCAATCCTCTCCCCGTACCATGGTAAAGAATTCGACCTTGGTCGCTGCCGCCTTGGCCGCCCGGGTGTCTTTGCGGGCCTGCTGCTCTGCGGCCAGCGGCGCCAGCACCCCTGCGCGTACTTCTGCCGCTGCGCCGGTCTGCATCAGCGCATCGATCCGGGCCGCGATCCCGGCCTTGGCCTTGCTGCGGCCCTGCACATACCCGTGCCCGACGGTGCCGTCCTCCAGTGACACGGTGCAGCGGGTAACGGTCATCTCCCCCAGGTTGAAGGGTGCGCCGCTGCCGCCCATGCGGCCCCGCACCATGACGCCGCCCGTCTCCGGCGCGCGCAGCCAGTCACAGGCGGGATCTGCCCCGAAGCCCTGCCACAGTTCTGTCAGCCGGGTCTCGTCGGCAGTGGCCAGCAGGCTCATCCAGCGCTTGCGGTCCTCTGCGGAAAAAGTCGTGTTCATCTGTCAAAGCCTCTTGGCCAGGTTGTCTACATTACCTATACAACTAGACAAATGTTACCCGAGTCGCCATCGGCGGCGCAATCCAAGACTTGTGAAAGTTCCGTGACATGGCCCGCACCCCCGTCTGGAAATCCATTGCCATCGCACTGACCGACGACATTGCCCAGGGCCGCTACGGGACCGGCGGCAAGTTGCCGCCCGAGGCGCAGCTGTCCGCGCGCTTTGGCGTCAACCGCCACACGGTCCGCCGGGCGCTGGCTGATATGGCGGAACAGGGGCTGGTGCATGCGCGCCGCGGTGCAGGCGTGTTCGTGGCGGCCAAGCCTGCGGACTACCCGATCGGCAAACGGGTGCGGTTCCACCAGAACCTTGCCCGCGCGGGGCATACCCCCGCCAAGAAGGTCCTGATGCTGGAAACCCGCGCCGCCGGGGCGCACGAGGCGGAGGCCCTGGCGCTCACCCCCGGCGATCCCGTGCATGTCTATGACGGGCTGTCATTTTCCGATGGCCAGCCAATCGCGCTGGCCCAGGCCGTGTTCCCCGCCGCGCTGCTGCCGGGGCTGTGCGAGGCGCTGGCGGAGGACAGCTCGATCACCAATGCCCTGCGGCACTGCGGCGTGGAGGATTACACCCGGCTGGAAACCCGCATCACGGCCAAGCTCGCCACGGCCACCCAGGCGCTGCATCTGCGGATTGCCGAAGGCGCTCCGGTCCTGCGCACCACGTCGGTCAGCGTCGACACCAACGGCACCCCGGTAGAGTTCGGCCGCACTTGGTTTGCGGGCGACAGGGTTACCCTGACGGTCGGCGGTGACGAATGAACGCACGTTACTGACGGCAAGGGAGCTGCACGCGGCCCGCCAGAAACAAAAAAAGCCCTGCCTTGCGGCAGGGGCTTTCCCGATTTTACGCAGCGGTATTATTCAGCGTTGAAGACAAACAGCGTCTCACCGTTGATCTGATACCCGTTGATCAGCTCCCTGGCCTTGTCCGACACCAGCCAGTCTTCCAGCTGCACCGCAAGGTCATGCTTCACGTGGCCGTGCTTCTCCGGGTTCACCGGAATATAGGCATACTGGTTGAACAGCACCGGGTCGCCGGCGAACAGCAGCGCCAGATCACCCTTGTTGCCGAAGTTCAGCCAGCTGGCACGGTCCGACATGATGTAGGCATTCATGCCCGACGCGGTGTTGAGCGCGGCCCCCATGCCCGCGCCGACCGCGCGGTACCATTCGCCGAACGCCCCAGGGTCCAGCTCCGCCGCCTTCCACAGACCCAGCTCTTTCTTGTGGGTGCCGCTGTCATCGCCGCGGCTGACAAAGGCTGCTTCGGCTTCTGCAATCTTTTGCAGCGCCCCGGCGGCATCCGCAGCATCCGTCACACCGGCCTCATCCGCCTTGGGGCCGATGAACACGAAATCATTATACATGATTTCGCGGCGATGGGTGCCGTTGCCGCCGGCCAGGAACTTCTCCTCGGCCGTCTTGGAGTGCACCAGGATCGCATCAACGTCCCCGGCCTCGCCCAGCCGGATCGCCTGACCGGTGCCGACGACCAGCAGCTGCACATCCAGCCCCAGATCCTTCTTGATCTCCGGCAGCAGGATCTCTGCCAGCCCGGAATTGTGGAAGGACGTGGTCACCGCCATCTTCATCTCTTCCGCCAGCGCGGCGGTGGCCAAGGCGATGGATGCGACCGCACCCAGTATCAGGTGTTTCATTCGACAATATCTCCGTTCAGAAATGCGCGCCCCTGGGGCGTTTGAGGCCCGGCAAAGAAATCCCCCGCCGGGCTGAATTCGTGAATGCGGCCTTTGAGGACAAAGATAACCTCGTCCGCCAGCCGCCGCGCCTGGCCCATATTGTGGGTGGACATGATCAGCCGCGTGCCGCTGCCAGAGGCATGAGCCAGGATTTCCTCGATCTCGCGGGTGGCCCGGCCGTCGAGCGCGGCGCAAGGCTCATCGAGGAACAAGACCTCCGGCTCGCGCACCAGGGCACGGGCGAGCGCCAGTTTCTGCCGCTCGCCGCCCGACAGCATCGTGGCCTGACGCTCCAGGATTCCGCCCAGCCCCACGCGTTTGGCCCAGTCCGCCGCGCGCGTGCGCGCCTCCTTGCGGCCAACTCCCGTCAGCCTCAGCGGATAGGCGATGTTCTCGATCACCGTGCGGCGCATCATCACCGGGGTCTGGAACACAAAGGCCTGCCGCCTCTGCGCCTCTTCCAGCGGGCAGGCCCAGGCGAGGCTGCCGCCATTCATCCGCACGATACCATGCAGCATCTTGAGCAGCGTCGTCTTGCCCGCGCCATTGGGGCCGATGACGATGGACGTTCCCTGCCCGTCCAGCGTCAGATCCACCGGCCCAACCAGAACCTTGCCGCGGCGCCGCACCTGGGCGCCCTGGGCCAGCAGCGGGAACATCTGCATCACCAGCGCCCCTCGCTTTCGGTGCGGCCCAGCCAATGGATCGCCAGATTGACCGCAATCGCCAGCGCGATCAGCACAAAGCCCAGCCCCAGCGCCATGGCAAACTCGCCCTTGCCGGTCTCCAGCGCAATGGCCGTGGTCAGCACCCGCGTCGCGTGGTCGATATTGCCGCCCACCACCATGATCGCGCCAACCTCGCCAATCGCGCGGCCAAACCCCGCCAGCGCTGCCGTCAGCAGCGCCCGCCGCCCGTCCCAGAGCAGCGCCTGGATGCGCTGCAGCTGGGTCGCGTTCATCGAGATCAGCAGGTCATGGTAATCGCTCCACAACTCCCGCAATGACTGATGCGCGACCGAGGCCACCAACGGCACCACGATGACCACCTGCGCGATGATCATCGCCGTGGGGGTGAACAGCAGGCCAAACACGCCAAACGGCCCGGCGCGGGACAGGAACACATAGACCACCAGCCCCACCACCACCGGCGGCAGCCCCATCAGCGCATTGAGCACCGCTATCGTGGCGCGGCGCAGCCGGAACCGGCGCACCGCCAGGAAGGCCGCCAGCGGCAGCGCGATGGCACAGGCGATGGCCAGCGCGGTCAGCGTCACCCGCAGCGAACGCAGGGTGATCTCCACCAGATCCGCGTCCAGCGTCGCCAGCAGCCAAAAGGCCTGGCACAGTCCTGCCCACAGATCATTCATCGCGTCCGGTCACTCTCCCAGGGGCCATCGATCAGCCCGGTCTAACATGGCTTTGCGCGGCTCCAAATCACAGGAGAGGACGCCGGGACAGCCAAAAACGGCACTCCGGCTGGAAAATTCTGCCATTGATCCCCATCTTGGAAACGACAGCGCCCCGAAGATGCCGCCTGTTAGCGCCAAATCACCGCATTTGGCCGCAAAACCCCTCTCGCGCGCTTGCGTGCACGATATGAACGTGAAACAACCCCCGCCCAAAGTGTCACCCCGGACGCAACCTTGAGGAAACGCCATGTTCGACCTGCAATCCATGCGGGATCAGCTCGCCGCCCACTATGACCTGGCCCCCAATCCGGCCCTGGCCGAACAGATGGCTGATGTCTATGCCCGCATGGACCGCGTGGTGAACCCCATCGAATGGGCCACCCATGCGCCTTATGTTGCGGCCATCCTGGAGCTGAAAAAACAGCGCAACGCGGTGATTCTGGCGCATAACTACATGACGCCCGAAATCTATCACGGTATCTCGGACGTGGTCGGCGACAGCCTGCAGCTGGCGATCGAAGCCACCCGGGTCGAGGCCGACGTGATCGTCCAGTGCGGCGTGCATTTCATGGCCGAAACCTCCAAGATCCTGAGCCCGGAAAAGACCGTGCTGATTCCGGACATGGAGGCAGGCTGCTCGCTGGCGGAAAGCATCACCGCCGAGGGTGTTGCGGAAATGCGCCGCCGCTACCCGGGCGCGCCGGTGGTCACCTATGTGAACACCACGGCTGAGGTGAAAGCCGCGTCGGACATCTGCTGCACGTCCTCCAACGCCGCGCAGATCGTCGCAGCGATGGAAGAAGACACCATCATCATGACGCCGGACCAGTACCTGGCCCAGAACATTGCCCAGCTGGTTCCGGAAAAGAACATTGTCTGGTGGGAAGGCTCCTGCATCGTGCATGAGCAATACACCGCCAAGGACCTGCGCGATTTCCGCGAATGGAACCCCGGCACCCGGCTGATCGCCCATCCGGAATGCCCGCCCGATGTGGTGGCCGAGGCCGACTTTTCCGGCTCGACCAGCGGCATCGTCAAATACGTGACCGACGAAAAGCCGGAAAAGGCGCTGCTGATCACCGAATGCTCGATGGCCTCGAACATCGCCGATCAGCTGCCCGAGGTGGAATTCGTCGGCCCCTGCAACATGTGCCCCTACATGAAGAAGATCACCCTGGAGAAAATCCTGTGGTCGCTGCACACCATGACCGAACCGGTCGAGGTGGACCCCGAGGTGGCCGAAAAGGCCCGTGTTGCGGTGCAGCGGATGATCGATCTTTCGCAAAAACTGGGCATCTGATCCGTGATCGGTACCGGCCGTATCGTCATTGCCGGCGCAGGACTTGGCGCGCTTTATGCCGCGCTTGAGCTGGCACCGCGGCCGGTTCTGGTGATCTCCCCCGAAACCCTAGGCGAAGGCGCAAGCTCGGCCTGGGCGCAGGGCGGCGTTGCCGCGGCCATGGCCAGCCATGACACGCCGGAGGCCCATGCTGCCGACACTCTGCAGGCAGGTGCCGGCACCGTCGATCCTGAGGTCGCCGCGATGGTGACCCGGGTGGCGCGCGAGCACATCATCGACCTCACCGAGCTTGGCACGCCTTTCGACCGCGATGCGGACGGCAACTATGTGATGAGCCGCGAGGCCGCCCATTCCGCCGCCCGCGTGGTGCGGGTGAAGGGCGACCAGGCCGGCGACCGGATCATGCAGACGCTGATTGCCGCCGTCCGGGCGGCACCGTCCGTGCAAGTGCTGGAAAATACTCAAGCGGTCCGGCTGGAAACCGACGGCAGCACCGTCACCGGCATCTGGATCACCCGCGCCGATGCGCCTTCGGGCCCGGTGCTGATCAAGGCCCCCGGCGTGCTGCTGGCGGGCGGCGGTTCCGGCGGGCTTTATGCCCATACCACCAACCCGCCCCGCATCCGCGGCCAGGTGATCGGCTTTGCCGCCCGCGCCGGCGCCCGCATCGCCGACCCGGAATTCGTCCAGTTCCACCCCACCGCCTTTGACATCGGCGAGGACCCCGCCCCGCTCGCCACCGAAGCCCTGCGCGGCGACGGCGCGGTGCTGATCAACGCCGCTGGCGAGCGCTTCATGCTGGCCGAGCACCCGGATGCCGAGCTTGCCCCCCGCGACATCGTTGCCCGCGCAATTTTTGCCGAAACACAAGGCGGCCGCCGCCCGATGCTGGACACACGCGCCGCATTGGGCGCCGAGGTCCTGACCCGCT
Source organism: Leisingera thetidis (assembly GCF_025857195.1). NCBI lineage: Bacteria > Pseudomonadati > Pseudomonadota > Alphaproteobacteria > Rhodobacterales > Roseobacteraceae > Leisingera > Leisingera thetidis. Next base: position 3,572,195 of record NZ_CP109787.1, read on the forward strand.
TTCCCACCGTTGCCGAAACCTGCGCCCGCGCAGGCATCGACCCGGTCAGGGACCCGATCCCCGTTGCCGTTGCCGCGCATTACCACATGGGCGGAGTCGAGGCCGACATGCAGGGCCGCACCAGCCTGGCGCGTCTCTGGGTCTGCGGCGAGGCCTCCTCCACCGGTCTCCACGGCGCCAACCGGCTGGCCTCCAACGGCCTGTTGGAAGCGCTGGTCTATGCCCGCAACGCCGCACAGGACATGGCGTCCCTGGATAGCCCCGCTGCCGCAGAAGAGGTCCACCCCGGCTTCCCGGCAGGCGGACAGGATCTGGGCACGGCCGCGCTGAAAGACTTGCGCGACACCATGACCGCCCACGCCGGCGTGCGCCGCACCGCCAAGGGCCTGAAACAGGCGCTCACCGCCATTGCCCGGCTCGAAGCGGCGCAGGCGGCGGACGAGAACTTCGCCAACATGTGCGCCACCGCCACGCTGATCGCCGCCGCCGCCCTCCAGCGCGAGGAAAGCCGCGGCGGCCATTTCCGCGACGATTTCCCCGAGGCCGACCCTGCGCAGGCCCGCCGCACCCGCATCACCCTGGACCAGGCCCTGGCGATCCGCGCCAAGGTTCAAGAGGAGCTGACATGAGCACCCATTTCGCCACCCTGCCCGACCTGATCCTGGAACCGATGGTGCGTGCCGCACTGATGGAAGACCTGGGACAGAACGGCGACATCACCACCCGCGCGGTGATCCCGGCTTCGGCCGCCTACTCTGCCCGGCTGAACGCCCGCGAGGACGGCGTGGTCTCCGGCATGCAGATCGCCCGCATCGCCTTTCATCTGGTGGATGCCGGCCTGAAGGTGAAAACCCTGCTCCCCGATGGCAGCCCTTGCAAGACGGGCGACACGCTGATGACCATCGAAGGCTCCGCCGCCTCGATCCTGTCGGGCGAACGCGTGGCGCTGAATTTTGCGGGCCGCCTCACCGGCATCGCCACCCTGACCGCCGCCTTTGCCGCGGAAACCAAGGGCACCGCGACCCGCATCACCTGCACCCGCAAGACCACCCCGGGCCTGCGCATTGCCGAGAAACAGGCGGTGCTGCACGGCGGCGGCTACAATCACCGTTTCGGCCTGTCGGATGCGATCCTGATCAAGGACAACCACATCGCAGCGGCCGGTGGCGTCAAAGCGGTGCTGGACGCCGCCAAGGCCAGCGTCAGCCACATGATGAAGGTGGAAATCGAAGTCGACACCCTGGACCAGCTGGCCGAGGTCATTGCCACCGGCGGCGCCGATGTTGTTCTGCTTGACAACATGGACACCCCCACGCTGATCAAGGCGGTGGAGATGGCCAGGGGCCATGTGGCGACCGAAGCCTCCGGCAACATGCGGCTGGAGCGCATTGCCGAAGTGGCCGCGACCGGGGTTGATTACATCTCCTCCGGAGCGCTCACCCATTCGGCGCGCACTCTGGATCTGGGCCTCGATTTCTGAGGCAAGCCGCAGGCAGGCGGCTTGCACCGCTTGCCCCAGTTCTACTGCCGCCGGTTCCGGGCCGCTTCCAGCTTGCCTTCCCGCAGCGGTTCGGGCGACAGCATCAGTACCGATCCGCCCTCGATCCGGCGCACTTCGAAGCCATCGCCCTGCAAACCCGCAAGCATTTCCTCCGGCAGATTTGCGCAGTCCCCGGGCCGGCTCTCGCACATTACGATGTCCCGGCCGGTCAAGTGCTTCAATCTGAACGTAACGGATTGATCCTTTTGCAAATCTGACTTCTTGGCAGCTTGCAGGGACAGGTAAGTGCCTGTGACGTAAACCGGCCCTTCGCCCCCTGCCAGCTCCGCCGCCATTGCGCGGCTTACCCGGTGCCATTCGGAAAACAGATAGTGGGTCAGCCCTCCAAAAACCACATAGACAGCGGTCAGGGTGAACAGCAGATTGCGGCTCATCCGCGCCCGCCCGCTATCGCGGATTTCAACTGCCAGCAAGCCAATGAAAACGGCTCCGAAGATCCACAGGAAGCCGCCGGAGCGCACCGGCATGTCTATCCCGCTGCGGATGACTTGCAGACAGATCAGCGCCAGCCCCATGCCGGCCCCGGACAGTATGTAGAGCGCGCGCCATTTGTCCCGCCGCATCACCGACAAGACGGCACCAGCGAGCAGCGCCGCTTGCAGCAGGGCCAGCGCCTCGTTGTTGTAGGAGCCTTTCTGTATCAGGCTGACCATGAACCGCCAGGCCAGTTTCGAATTCTCCAGCGCCGAGGCCAAATCATGCGCCGGGCTGGGATTGCGCCATTCTGCCATTGGCACCCCGAACACCCCGTGCACGGCATAGTTCAGCGAATAGATCGCCAGCATCCCCAGGGCAAAACTCGCGATGAACAGCGCCAGCAGCCCCGCCAGGTCCCTGGCCGAACGGGCGACTCCGGCCCGGGTCAGGCTCAGTCCCAGGATCAGGAACGGATAAGTGGTATAGGCCATCAGCGAGGCAGGCACAAAGACCAGCATCAGCCAGCGGCAGGTCCGCTCGCTCAGCCGGGTGGCCAGCCAGGCATAAAGCGCCACAATTGCTAGCCCCGGGATCAGTGTGTTGAACCACATCGAGATCAGCACCCAAGGCAGGCTGAGGCCGGCAATCAGCGCCACCATCACCCGCTGCCAAACCTCCGTCTCCCGGCCAAAAGCGTTGTGTACCAAGCAGCCCAGGTAGACCGCCCACAACAGCTGGTAGACCAGGAAATTCAGCCAGGCCGGTGTTACAAAACCACGCAGATGCCACAGGTAGTTGACCCAGCGCCCCTCGGTCAGGGTTTTTGCGTAAAACAGCGCAGGATCCGCCAGCAGCGCCGGGTAATCGTCGTGCCGGATCATCGGGTCCGGCAGCTGAAACAGCGCCGTCAGCAGCAGCATCGCAAAGACCGCAGCCACCGTGACCGGCAGCTGCGGCAGGGCGCGCTGCTGGGCAACGGGCCTGCTGGCGGAGGCCAGTGTCATCCCGCGGCCTCCTGCAGGCGGCGGGCCCGGCGCGCCAGCACCGCGGCACGGCCCTGGGCGATCTTTGTCACCATCGGCTGCGGCATCAGCGAGACCAGTCCGCGCCGCATCCGCCAGCCCAGGCTGCCCGCCAGCGGCACCTTCTGCCCGGCCGGGATTTCCGCTTCCAGCACCTCCTGCGGCAGCCCTTCACGGCCGGCGGCGTTGGCGTACAGCACGGTGTTGTAGCGGTACCAGGGCTCGACGCCCTCCATATGCTTCAGCCGGGGGCGGGCAAAGTCGAAGGCAGTGAAACCGTGCGCCGCAAACAACTCCTGCCAGAACGACAGCGGCTTCTCGTTGATATGGAACTCGCCCCCCTGCCCCGGCACTGCGGCCGAGAACAGCACCCGGTCGGCATGACGCGTCAGGCTGCCGACCAGCTTCTCAGAGGCCGCCTCGGGCAGGTGCTCGCCCACCTCCAGGCTTTGCGCCAGATCGAACTTGCGGCCCAGGTCAAAAGGTTTGGTCAGGTCGGCAGCGTGGAACTGCGCGCACGGGATCGCCAGCCGGCCGCGGTCGACATAATCGCCATCGACCCCGGCCACGTCCCGCACACCCGCCTTGATCCATTCGCTCAGCCAGACACCGCGGCCGCTGCCCAGATCCAGCACGCTGCCCGCTTGCAGATGCGGCTGCACCACCGAAATCATCGCCTGCGCCGAGGAGCGCGCGCCCTGGTCGATATAGTCGTAAAACTCGTTGGAATAGATATGGGACATGATTGCTCCGATCTTTATTCAGCCAGCCGCGGCATACACCCAGAGGCGGAAGATAATGAAATTCTGAACCGGCAGGATCACGGTGACGGCGGCGGCAGACAGCCAGTGCGCCCAGCCCAGCGCCGGGCCGATCACGCCGGTGATCAGCGCCGAGACGGCAAAGCCGGCAGCAATGGTGCAGGCAAAGCGCGCCATCTGGTCCGGCAGGCCCAGCGGGCGCCGGAAGGTCCACGCCGTCTGCAGAACGTATTGCACGGCCACCGCGGCGGCAAAGGCCAGCGCATTGGCCGGCGCCTGGGCCAGGCCCGCTGCCAGGAGGGCGGTGTAGCCCAGCACATACAGCCCCGCGACCGTGGCTCCCACGACGGAAAACCGCAGGATCTGCCCCGCGTCCTTCATGCTCACGACGCTTCCTTGCGAAGCGGCGCGGGCTCAATTTCCACGGGCTCCACAGAAGCGCGGTTGCCGGTTTCCTCCGACAGGAAATACATCGGCCGCTGTTTGCTCTCCATATAGAGCCGGCCGATATATTCCCCCATGATCCCGAGCGTCAGCAGCTGAATGCCGGAGAAAAAGGAAATCGCCAGCAGCATCGACGCCCAGCCCGGCGCCGTGTTGTAGAGGATCAGCGACAGGAACACATACACCGCCATCAGGAAGGTCACATAAAGGCTCAGGAACGCCAGCCGCGTCGCCATTTTCAGCGGCTTGGTGGAAAACCCGGTCAGCGCATCGGTGGCAAAGCGCAGCATCGCCCTGAACGGGTACTTGGTAACCCCGGCAACCCGCGCATCGCGCACATATTCCAGTCCGATTTGCTTGAACCCCGCCCAGGCGAACATGCCGCGGATGAACCGCGCCCGCTCCGGCATCGCCAGAACGGCCGCCAGCGCGCGGCGGCTGACCAGGCGGAAATCGCCGGTGTCCTTGGGGATATCCACATCCGACAGCGTGTTCAGGAAGCGGTAGAACAGAAAGGCGGTGGCCTTCTTGAACAGGGTCTCGCCCTGCCGCTCCGCCCGGCGCCCGTAAACCACGTCATAGCCGCGGTCCATCATCATCATCATGTCGGGCAGGATCTCCGGCGGGTCCTGCAGGTCCGCATCCAGCATGAAGACCCGCGCGCCGCGCGCCGCCTCCAGCCCGGCGGTCAGCGCCACCTGATGGCCGCGGTTGGCCGACAGGCGTATGCCCCGCACCACCGGGTGCTTGGCATGAGCCGCCTCGATGGCCGCCCAGGTGTCGTCGCTGGAGCCGTCATCCGCCAGAATGATCTCGGCGTCCTGCGCCCATGGTTCAATGGCCTGCACCAGCCGCTCCACCAGCAGGGGGACCGACTCTTCTTCGTTGTAGCAGGGCACAACAACGGAAAGCTGCACTTTCTCGCCCTCTAGTCTGTTTGTTAACCGCTCGTTAACCACGATACTGGCCGATCCGGCACAGCAAGGGCAACGGCAGCCCGCTGAGAGCTGAATTTGCAATCAAATGGTTAAGGGCCTGTGTGCTTTGGGTAACGCACTATGTCAAAACCAAGGCAAATGCGGACGAATTGCCGAAAATCCGCCCGCATCCCGCCCCGGTCTACAGCACGCCGCGGGGAATCGTTTCCTGCCATTCCCTGACGAGCACCAGGTCTTTGCCGGCGCCCTCATACGCGGTCGCCTTGCGCCAGAGGTAGAAGTTCTCCCTGTCACAAGTCACCCTGTTTTCGGTATCGATCGAAACCTGCCAGCCGCCGCGCTCGAACTCGAAGGTCCAGTTGCTGGCAAAGGCAGCCGTGGCCGGGTCATCCGGATGGACTTCGTAATGCATGGTGACATGGCTGCCCACGCACATGCCGTGATGGGGATCCACCGCCTTGCCGTAGTCGTCAAAGGTATCCAGCACCAGCGCGCCGTCCTCACGGGCCCAGGTTCTGGAGGTACCGCCGGCCGCGCGCAATTGCTCTGCCTGCAGCACCGGATAGTCCCGCGGCGCGCCGGGGTTCTGCGGCTCGATCTCTTCTGCAGCCCGCCGTTCCGGAAGCACCAGCGCGCACCCCTCCAGATGCAGGCTGACCTCCGCCGCCTCCGGCGCGGGCCAGACAATCGGCCAGTACGACGTTGACAGCGCCAGCCGCAGCTTGTGGCCCGGCTTCAGGCGGTGGGCGCATTCGTTCAGCTCGATCTCCGCTTCATAGCGTTCACCCGGCACCAGCTCCTCCGGCGCCTCGAAACCGTTGCGGCAAGTCAGATTCAGCGGCCGGTAAGTGATCCGCTGCGACACGCCCTCGGGCGATACATCGCAGAGCCGCGCAACCAGCTGCGCTACCGGCTTGTCGGCGCTGAAAGCAATCTTGACCCGCGGGCGTCCCAGCAGCTCCAGCGGCTCCGCCAAGGGGATAGTGTCGAAACAGGCCGACAGCTTGTCATCCGCCGCCTGGTCGCCCGCTAGCTCATTGTCAAACCGCATCCCTGGACAGAAATAGCCGGAAGCCTGCCCCACCGTGGCGGGATTGCTGACTGCCGATACCCCTTGCCCGGGCGTTTCCGCAAGCACTCCCGCGCCCAGATGCATCACCCGCTCCCGCACGTTGGGCGAGGGCCAGTTTGCCTCTGCCACCCAGCGCCCCCGGCGCGGCTTGTTCTGCATGGACGGGTTGAAATGCTCCTGCATGTAGACGCGGTAATCCGGAAGGTCTTCGGCACCGGTCTCCTCGCCCTTCAGCCATTTGCCGAACCAGGCCAGCACCTCGCCATGAAAATCCGCCGGGTCCAGCTTGGCAATATGGGCATAGCGGTGCTCCCACGGGCCGATCATCGCCTTGGCGGGCACAGTCAGGTTTGCCGCCAGCGCGGGCGGCGCGTTCACATAGGCATCTGCCCAGCCGGTGATTGCCAGCACCGGCGCCTGGATCGCGGGCCAGTCCTCGCAGACCGACCCGTGTTTCCAGAAATCCCCCCGGGTCTGGTGCCGCAGCCAATCGGCAGCCATGAAGGGCATCTCCTCAATCCGCCTGATCCAGTCCGCGCGCCAGTCCGGCCGGTGCTCCGGGTCCGCCGGGCGGGACTGATAGGCAAACATCTGGCTGCCCCAGTTGGCATTGTCGCTCAGCAGGCAGCCGCCCATGTAGTGGATATCATCGGCATAGCGGTCCACGGTCGAGGCAACCGACACCACAGCCTTCAAGGCTTCCGGACGGCGGAAAGCCAGCTGCAGCCCGTTGAAGCCGCCCCAGCTGATCCCGATCATGCCGATATTGCCGTCGCACCACTCCTGCGCTGCAATCCAGGCCAGCACCGCCTCGCCGTCGCTCAGCTCCTGCTCGGAGTATTCATCGTCAAACACCCCCTCGCTGTCGCCGGTGCCCGCAATGTCCACCCGGATGCAGGCATAACCCGCGGCGGCAAAGACTGGATGCGTGGTCTCATCGCGCGGCGCTGTGCCGTCGCGCTTGCGGTAGGGCAGATATTCGAGAATTGCCGGAAACGGCCCCTCCCCTTCGGGCATCCACATACGCGCCGACAGTTTGCGCCCGTCCGGCAGGGGGATCCATGTATTCTCGATGATGCTGTATGCGCCAGCCATTTGCGGTGTCCTTTGTCGTGTCCGGGTCAACCCGTCGGGGGCACTGTTGCCAGACCGGCGCTGCGTGAAAAGTCAGCACTTGTACGCAAGTGTAAGCGATTGTACGCAGTCCGGCAGCCACATAGTGAAAGTCCGTCCCGATGACCGCAGATTTCTCCAGCAACCTGCGCAGGCTGTGCGCCGATACGGGCAGCATCGCCCAGGTCTGCCGCGAAATCGGCATCAACCGGCAGCAGTTCAACCGTTATCTCAACGGCCATGGCCTGCCGTCGGCCCACAACCTCCACCGCATCGCCCGTTATTTCGGGCTGCAGGAAGAAGATCTGTTTGCCCCGCATCAGGACTTCCGCCGGCAGCGGGGGGCGGCGCAAGCGGTTTCGGCTCCGGCGCTCCAGTTCAGCAGCTTGTTCCGCGATCAGGCACGGCACCTGCGCCGCTTCATGGGGGTCTACCACGGCTATTTCCGCACCCCGACCTGGCCCGGCCGGATCGTGCGCTCCCTGATTTGGCTGCGCGCGCAGGACGGCTGCGCCGTCACCCACACGTTTGAACGCGCCACCGCCCGCGACGGCAGCATCCGCCAGCGCAGCCGCTATGCCGGCATGGCGACGTTCCGCAACAACCGCATCTGCATGTATGAAGCGCCCCGCCGCGGCGGCGGCTACCTGTCGGAAACCGTGCTGATGCCTGCCCATCCGCAGCAGCTGTCCTATTTGCAGGGGCTGACCCTGGGAATCTCCGCAGGCCCCGGCCAGGCGCCTTTTTCCACCCCCACCGTCTGGGTCAGGATCAGCGAGAGAACCTCCGCCCGCGAAGCCCTGGCCGTCACCGGCGCCTACCCCGAGGCCAGCCCCCGCATTGACCCCAAGGTGCGGCGCCTGCTGGGAGAACAGCCGCCGCTAAGCGTGGACCCGGGCACGCCGGAACAAGGAGGGTCACGGGGCTGACGCCCGCCAGCCGGCGCTCTACTCCGGCAGCTTCGGCGCCGTTTTCTCCAGCGCCAGTTCGGCGTCCGAGAATTTCCACGGCCCCCGCACCCCGGGCACGCCCTCGGGTGCTATCTGCATCTCCCGGTGCCTGATCTGCGGATCCTCAAAGGCCTGACCGATGGTGTTGATCGGCCCGGCCGGCACGGTTGCCGCTTCCAGCGCCGCCAGCAGCCCGGTCTGCGGCCACTGCGCCAGCGCCTCCTCCAGCATCACTGTCAGCACCCTGCGGTTGGCGACCCGCAGCTGGTTGGTCTGGAACCGCGCGTCCGCCTTGGCATCCGCCAGCCCCAGAACATCGCACAGGCGCTGGAACTGGCCGTCATTGCCCACCGCCAGGATCACGTGGCCGTCCTTTACCGCCAGCACCTGATAGGGCGCGATGTTCGGGTGGTCGTTGCCCAGCCGCACCGGGTTTTCGCCGGTCGCCAGATAGTTCATCGCCTGATTGGCCAGAAGGGCGGTGGCGCAGTCCAGCAGCGACATGTCCAGATGCTGGCCGCGGCCGGTCCTGTGACGCTGCTCCACCGCCGCCAGGATACCGATCGTGCCATAAAGCCCGGTGACAATATCCGTGATCGCCACCCCGACTTTCTGCGGCTGGCCGTTCTGTTCGCCGGTGATCGACATAAGCCCGGACATGCCCTGCAGCAGGAAGTCATAGCCGGCCCGCGGCGCATATGGCCCGTCCTGGCCGAAACCGGTGACCGAGCAATAGATCAGCCGCGGATTGATCTTGCTGAGGCTCTCGTAATCCAGCCCGTATTTCTTCAGCCCGCCGACCTTGAAATTCTCGATCAGGATATCCGCGTCCCGGATCAGATCCAGCACAACCTGCCTGCCTTCTTCGGTGCGGAAATCCGCGGTCACGCAGTCCTTGCCCCGGTTGGCAGCGTAATAATACGCGGCGGTGGTGTCGCCCTCGCGCTCGATGAAGGGCGGGCCCCATTTGCGGGTGTCATCCCCGTCCGGGCTTTCCACCTTCACCACGTGGGCGCCCAGATCCGCCAGCGACTGGCCGATCCAGGGGCCCGCTAGGATTCGGGCCAATTCAACCACCTTGAGGCCTGCAAGCGGGGTCATGGGCACTCCTCCCTGTTGGTGCATTGATCATTGCCGGTATGATTAGCCGCTGCGCCATCGCCCCGCAAGATTTGATCAAATTTTTCTTCAGGTCATTTGCACCCGTTGTGCGCCGCCGCAGAACACCTGTTTCGCCCGCCATTCCCCGTGCAGTCGTGCTGCCTCAATCAAACCACTGATCCCAGCCGTCCTGATAGTAGCCCGCCAGCGCGTGGGATTGCAGCGTGTTGATCTCGGCCTCCACAGGTCCGGTATCCGCCCCGAACACCAGCGCGGCGCGCCAGACCTCGGGTGTCAGGAATTTCAGCCCCGGCGGCAGCGCCAGGTCCCGCGGTCTCAGCGCCTGCGGCGCAGCCATCACAAAGCCCCACTCCCCGAAGCTGGGCACATAGGCGTGATACGGCAGCACCCGCAGCCCGGCACCCGGCGCCTGCGGGTTGCGCGCCGCCGCCAGGGTTCCGGCCACCGACCAGTAGGCGCTGCGGGCAAACAGCGGCGAGCCGGCCTGCGTCACCATTATGCCATGCGCGCTCAGCCGCTCCGCAAGCACACCGTAAAACTGGCGGGTGTAGAGCTTGGACAGCGCCAGGTTCTTGGGGTCCGGCAAGTCAGCGATGATGACGTCAAACAGCTGGCTGGAGCCTTCCGCGAACTGCCACGCATCCATATTGCGGACGGTCACACGTGAATCCCCCAGCGCTCCGCCGTTCAGCGCTGAAAGCTGCGGATGATCGCGGAACAGCTCCGTCACCCGCGGGTCGAGATCCACCAGCGTGACCGTCTCCACCTCCGGCCATCGCAGCACTTCGCGAACGGCCATGCCGTCGCCGCCGCCAAGGATCAGCACCTGCCTGCGCCGCGGCGCGAGCGCCATCGCCGGATGCACCAGGCTTTCGTGATAGCGGTGCTCGTCCAGAGTGTCGAACTGGATCGAGTAATCCAGGAACAGCCGCACCCGGTCCCTGTAGCGGGTCACGGTGATCTGCTGATACGGCGTCGCCTCGCTGAGGATGATGTCATCCTCGAACAGGTCTGCCTCGGCCGCCGAGACCAGCCGTTCGGATTGCCCGAGCCCGGTCAGCGTGGCGGCAAAGACCACCGCCCAGACCGTGAACTGTGCCCGGCTGGCCTCTGCCCGGAACACCCACAGCGACAGGCCGGCAACGGCCAGGTTCAGCGCCCCGAAACTGAGGCTGGCCGACATCAGTCCCAGTTGCGGGATGATCAAAAGCGGGAACGCCACCGAGGCCGCCAGCGCCCCGGCATAATCAACGCTCAGCACATTCTCGAACCGGAACTCCGGCGCGCCGATCTGCTTGAGCACACGGGCAATGAGCGGGATTTCCATCCCCGACAGCACCCCGACCAGCACCAGCAGCCCGTACAGGGGCAGCGAAACGCTCTCCATCCAGGCATAGGAAAAGAAGATCGCGGGCGCCATGAAACCGCCGGCCGCGCCCAGGCAGATCTGCGCCCAGATGAAGCCGCTCATGGCCTGCCCGGCGAACCGCGACAGCCAGGCCCCCAGCCCCATCGCCGACAGGAACACCCCGATGACCAGCGAGAACTGGCGCACGGAATCTCCGAGAAGATAGCTGGACAGGGTTGCCGCGATCAGCTCATAGACCAGCCCCGAAACCGCGACCAGAAACGTCGCGGCTAGAAGCCACGCCTCGCGCAGCCGGACGCCCCCCCGCTCAGGGGCCGCCGCGCTCATGACAGGATGACGGCAGCGATGATGATCGAGATGGACAGGAACAGAAAGCCGATCAGCACCGCCAGCGCCATGTTCTGATCCTGCTCGATTTCCTTCATGATCGGAAATGGCGTGAGCCAGTCGATCACCTTCCAGACCACGCCCATCAGCGCCACGCCGACAAAGGTGTAGAACACGGTGCTGATCAGCTCAGCGGCTTGGATGGCAGAGAAATACTCCATGGGGTCCCCCGGTTATTTGACGTTGCCGTTTGCATAGCGCCCGCCGCTGGCGGCGCGGATGGATGTGTCGAGATCACGGCTCTCGCCGCCATACCCGTGGTAAGAGACAAATGCGGTGCCGGCGATGGAAAGACCGGACATGACCAGAAAGACGATGCGGAACAGGTTCATGGCTCAATCCTCATCCGACCAGTCGCTGCCGCGCCAGCGGGCGCGGCGGTGCGCCAGCGCGCGCAGGAAGCCCTGTGCACTCAGGAGAGCAAAGGCAAGCGCCAGGACATACAGCCAGAACCCGCTGGACAGGCCGCTGGCCGCCGACACCTCCAGCCGCTGCACCGGCGATGGCCTGCCGCCCCACAGCCCGCTTTCCTCAAGCTCCAGGCTCAGCGTGTAGGTGCCGGCACGTTCAGGCCGGAACGTCAGCGCGGCCCGGTTGCTGCCTTCTGTCCAGGTCCCGTCGGAATCGCGGCCATGATAGTATTCCACCGTGCGCCCGGCCTGAAAAACCGGCGCGTCCTCGGGATCCGTCAGCTCGATCCCCAGATAGGCCCAGCTGTTGCTTGCATCCCCTCTCAAGCTGATCCGGGTGAGCTGGCCGGGGGCCGGGACTTCAACAGGCAGGTCTACCGGAAGCTGCTCCACCTGCAGCACAGTGCGCCTCAGGGCCACTTCTCCCGGCCGTCCATCCAGGGCCAGAGCCGCGGCCAGGCACAGCACAGCGCAGGCAGCGGAAGCCAGTTTCACAAAACCAAAGTCCGGCCCGGCCCTGAACGGCTGCAGCGGATGCGTCCCGCGGGGTTTCAATCCGGTCTTGATGCCGAATCCGGCTTCTGCCTCTTCGACCGGCAGGTATTGCGACAGCCAGACCTCGCGCTCGCTGCCGGTTTGGGCAAAGCTGAGCATGGCGTCATCCGCCAGTGCCGTAACAGTTGTGGTCTTTTCTCCCTTCAACGGGCTCCACGTGAATTCCCCCTCCGCATAGGTGATGCGGCTGATGGACGTGTCATAATAGCTGAAGCTGCGGCCGAAGGTGTTCACCTGCGGTCGATGCTCGGCCCTTTCCACCCGATGCACCGGCATCCACACCGGGCGGCGGTAGCGGCGGCTGAAGACCAAGTGCAGGTCCTCGATCGTCAGCCAGGCATAGCCGTGGGTCGGTGAATAGAGCTGGTGATCCACCCAGACCCAGGTCCGCACGCCCCAGCGCTCCTCGTGCTGCAAGGTGCCGATGATAGTGTATTCCGCACCGAACAAGGTGCCGGTCATGCCGATCGCAAACGGGCTGGCGGGGCGTTCGATATCATTGAACCGGCGCAATGCGCGGTAGTTGTCCAGCGCGTCCAGTTCGGTGCCGCAATACGGGCAGATATGCACCGTCACCCGGCCGCCGCCAAGGATGTCCAGCCCTGCCCCGCAGGCGGCGCAGTTGACCGCTTTCAGCTCCGCGTTCCGGGTCATGCCAGCACCTCGGCCTCAAACGGGTCGTACCACGCGCCGCGGTACCACTCGCGGCTGGTGCCGTGAAACTCGCCCGACAGCAGGGTGCCGTCCCCGCCCTGCAGGTTCACGAAGCGGTAGCGTCCGCCAACCACAAGCGCCTGATCGAAACTGCCGCGCACCGCCACGCATTCTGCGTCGTCCTCTTCGGTCACGGTGAAGCTAACGCCGTCCAGCTCCACCGTCCGGCCCAGCGCGAGGCGGCCGTCATAGCGGGGCCAGGCCGCGCGATCCAGCTCCCGCTGCAGTACGATGTCGCCCTCATCCAGCGAAACCCAGCAGGGTTCGTCCCTTGCGTCCAGCGCCCAGAATTCGTCCCAGAAGCCCCGCCCGTAGGAGAACCGCGCATGGCCCAGGATCCGCAAGGTCCGGCCGTCCAGCCGGATGGTGCTGCCGAGACCGAACAGCAGCGGCGCGGCGTGCATCACACCCGCCTCTCCGGCAAGCCGCGCCTGTTCGTCCGCGATGAACAAGGTGGTGCCGCAGGCGGCACATGCGGCCATCTTGACCATGGCCGCCGCCGGGGCCACCGGGCTGGCACAATTGGGGCAGTGAAAGGCGCTCATGCCCCCAAGTCCCGCAAGCCGCGGGTCAATTCAAGCGGGAAGTTGATCCCGGCAGGACAATTGATCAGTATTTCTGACCCAATGTTTCGCGCGCGAAACATTGGGTCAGAAGCGCTGCCCTATCTGCGGCGGCCCTCACCCGGCTGCCAGCCGCGAAATTTCCCGATGGCACACCGCCCGGCAATATGTTAGCGATAACTCAACTTTAACCGGCGAAATGCCAGCCGAGGGCGTGCCGAGGCAATTGAATTGCTGCGCGCCAGGCGCCACAATGGCCAGGCCCCGGCCCTCCCCGGCCCCACTGGAACAGCGATGTAAAATCAATGGTTTCCCGCGTCATTCCTGTCGAACCTTTTGACCTTGTGCTGTTCGGGGCAAGCGGCGATCTGGCCCGCCGCAAGATCCTGCCGGCGCTGTTTCACCGCTTTCAGATCGGCCAGTTCAGCACTGAATGCCGGATTATCGGCAGCTCGCGCAGCGATCTGACGGCGGAAGAGTTCCGCACCCAGACCGCCGATGCGATCCGCGAATTCGGCCAGGATGTCAAAACCACCCCCGAGGAAATCGCCGCCTTCACCGCGCTAGTCGACTATGTCGCGGTGGACGCACGCGGCGGCAGCGGCTGGGATTTGATTCACGGGAAACTGCGTGATGACTGCGTGCGCGCCTTCTATTTGTCGGTCGGCCCCGCGCTGTTTCCAGACATTGCCCGCCGCCTCAGCGAAACCGGCATCGCCACGCCCGACAGCCGCATCGTGCTGGAAAAGCCCTTCGGCCACGATCTTGCCTCTGCCCAGGCGTTGAACACCGCGCTCCGGGAATATTTCGAGGAACAGCAGATCTACCGGATCGACCACTATCTGGGCAAGGAGACGGTGCAGAACCTGATGGCGCTGCGGTTTGCCAATTCGCTGTTCGAACCGTTGTGGAACTCCTCCCACATCGACCACGTGCAGATCACCGTCGCCGAGAGCATCGGCATCGAGGGCCGCGAGGAGTACTACGACAGGTCCGGCGCGATGCGGGACATGGTGCAGAACCACCTGATGCAGCTGCTGTGCCTGACCGCAATGGAGCCGCCCGCCCAATTCACCCCCAACGCGGTGCGGGATGAGAAGGTCAAGGTGATCGAGGCGCTGCGCCCGGTGGACCAGTCCTGCATTGCCCGCGGCCAGTACCGGGGCCGCAACGGCGGCAAGAACGGCAGTTACCGCGACCATGCGGGCAACCCTGCCAGCCGCACCGAAAGCTATATCGCGCTTAAAGTGGAGGTCGCGAACTGGCGCTGGGCCGGCACGCCGTTCTACCTGCGCACCGGCAAATGCCTGCGGGAGCGGGTGAGCGAGATCGCAGTCTATTTCCGCGACCCGCCGCACAACATCTTCGAAGGCTCCGGCACCGTGCATGGCAATGTGCTGGTGATCCGCCTGCAGCCGGACGAGGGCATAACCCTCAAGACCACCATCAAGGACCCCGGCCCCGGCGGCATGCGCCTGACCGGCGCAAATCTCGACATGACATTCGCCGATGAGCTGCCGGAGTCAGGCCGCCCGCAAGACGCTTACGAGCGGCTGATCATGGATGTGATCCGCGGCAATCAGACCCTGTTCATGCGCGGCGACGAGGTCGAAGCCGCCTGGGCCTGGGCCGATCCGATCATCGCCGGCTGGGAAGATACCGGCGACGCCCCGCAGCCTTATGACAGCGGCAGCGCCGGCCCCGATGACTCGCTCTTGCTGATTCACCGCGATGGCCGCCGCTGGCGCAGTATCGGCGCCTAGGGCGGCCGCCCTCCCCTTTGCCCCCGCAGTTTGCTACAAAGGCACCCCATGAGCTTGAACCCCACCCTCGCCGCCGTCACCGACCGCATCATCGCCCGCAGCGAGGCCACCCGCGCGGCCTATCTGGAGCGGATGCGCGCGGCACGCGGCAAAGGGCCTGCACGGGCGCATCTGTCCTGCTCCGGCCAGGCCCACGCCTATGCCGCCGCCGGGCCGGATCAGCAGGAGCTGGCCGAAGGCACCACGGGCCATCTTGGGATCGTCACCGCCTATAACGACATGCTGTCGGCACATCAGCCGTTCGAGACCTACCCGGCCCTGATCCGCAAAGCAGTGCGAAGGGCCGGCGGCACCGCGCAGGTGGCCGGCGGGGTGCCTGCCATGTGCGACGGCGTTACCCAGGGCGAAGCGGGCATGGAATTGAGCCTGTTTTCCCGCGACGTGATCGCTATGGCCGCGGGCATCGCCCTCAGCCACAATGTGTTCGATGCTGCGGTCTTTCTTGGGGTCTGCGACAAAATCGTGCCGGGACTGGTGATCGGCGCCCAGGCGTTCGGCCATATCCCGGCGGTCTTTCTGCCGGCAGGGCCGATGACCAGCGGCCTCGCCAATGACGACAAAGCCAAGATCCGCCAAAAATTTGCCGCAGGCGAAATCGGCCGCGATGAGCTGCTGAAGGCGGAAATGGCCGCCTATCATGGTCCTGGAACCTGCACTTTCTATGGCACTGCCAACACCAACCAGATGCTGATGGAGTTCATGGGGCTGCACCTGCCCGGCTCCAGCTTTGTGACCCCCGGCACACCGCTGCGCGAAGCGCTGACGGTGGAAGGGGCCAAGCGCGCCCTGTCGCTCAGCGCGCTGGGGAACAATTATACTCCGGTTTGCGACGTACTGGACGAAAAAGCCTATGCCAACGGCATCGTCGGGCTGATGGCCACCGGCGGTTCCACCAACCTCTTGATCCACCTGATCGCCATGGCCCGGGCGGGCGGCATCGTGCTGGACTGGCAGGACTTCTCAGACCTCTCCGACGTGATACCGCTTTTGGCCCGCGTCTATCCCAACGGCCTCGCCGACGTGAACCATTTCCACGCGGCCGGCGGTCTTGGCTACATGATCGGCGAGCTGCTGAATGCCGGCTGCCTGCACCCCGACACCAAGACCGTGGCAGGCGAAGGTCTGGAAAACTACGTGATGGAGCCGTTCCTGTCGGAAGACGGCCTCACATTCCGCGCCGGTCCGGGGCAAAGCCTGAACGACGCGGTGCTGCGCCCGGCGGAGGCGCCGTTCCAGAAGACCGGCGGGCTGAAGCGGCTGACCGGCAACCTGGGCACCGCCGTCATCAAGGTCTCGGCGGTGGCGAAGGAGCACCATGTGGTCGAAGCGCCCGCCCGCGTTTTCCACGACCAGGAGGCGGCCAAGGCCGCCTTCAAGGCAGGGGAATTCACCGGCGATGTGATTGTGGTGGTGCGCTTCCAGGGCCCCAAGGCCAACGGCATGCCCGAGCTTCACAGCCTGACACCGATGCTGGGCATCTTGCAGGGCCGCGGCCAGAAGGTGGCTTTGGTCACCGATGGGCGGATGTCCGGTGCCTCCGGCAAGATCCCTGCCGCGATCCACGTGGTGCCCGAAGCGCTGGATGGCGGGCCGATTGCCCGGGTCCGGGACGGCGACCTGCTGCGGCTGGATGCGGTGAAAGGCACGCTGGAAGTCCTCACCACCGGCGCGCTGGAGCGCGAGGCTGCCACTGCCGATCTCACCGCCCATCAGCACGGCACTGGCCGTGAACTGTTTTCCCTGTTCCGCCGCTCGGTTGCTTCGGCCGACGAAGGCGCCAGTGTGTTTGGAGTTTAGCCAATGCGGATTAGCCCTCGGGACGCCAGCCTGCGCACGTGCGAAATCTGTGCCCTCGCACCGGTGATGCCGGTGCTGGTGGTCGAGGAGGCGGCCCATGCCCGCCCTCTGGCCGAAGCGCTGATCGCGGGCGGCCTGCCGGCCCTGGAAGTCACCTTGCGCACCGGTGCCGCGCTGGATGTCATCCGCGAGATGGCGCAGGTGAAAGGCGGCGTGGTGGGGGCGGGCACGCTGATCACCCCCAGGGACGCAGAAGCGGCCAAGGAGGCCGGTGCGCAGTTCGGTGTCTCGCCCGGTGCGACGGACGGCTTGCTGGATGCCTGCGAATCCATCGGCCTGCCGCTGCTGCCCGGCGCCGCCACCGCCACCGAGGCGATGCGGCTCCTGGCCCGCGGTTATGGCATGCTGAAGTTCTTTCCGGCTGAGGCCTCCGGCGGTGCTCCGGCGTTGAAAGCCATTGGCGCGCCGCTGCCGCAAATCTCCTTTTGCCCCACTGGCGGCATCAGCCTGAAAAACGCTGAATCCTATCTGAGCCTGCCCAACGTGGTCTGTGCCGGCGGCAGCTGGGTGGCACCGGCCGGTCTGGTCAAGGCCGGCAACTGGAGCGCCATCGAGGCGCTGGCGCGGGAGGCAAGCCAGCTCGGCAAGCGTTAAGTTACTGCAAGATCATTCAGCAAGCCCCGTACGCCCAGTGGCACGCCGGCCGTGCCAGCCGCTTCGCCGCAAAGGAGGATTATGGCGTGGCCGCGCCGCCGCCAAAATCAAGCGCGTTCTGATAGGCGAACAGCGCGGGCAGCCCTCCGGTGTGCAACAACAGCACTTTCTGGCCCTTGCGGATGGCGCCTTCTTCCAGCAGCCCCAGCAGCCCGGCAAAGGTTTTGGCGGAATAGACCGGATCCAGCAGGATGCCCTCGGCCGCAGACATGCGCTGGAGCGCTTCGCGGGTGGCGGGCCCCGCGCGGCCATACCCGGGGGCCAGGGCGCCGTCCCAGGCGAGGATATCTTCGCTGGCAAAGGGACGGTCGGCCCCCATCAGCCTGGCCAGCTCAACGGTCACCTGTTCCAGACGCGCTTTCTGCTGCCGGGCATCGCGGCGCACGCAGATGCCAAAAACGGGCGCGGCAATCCCGGCAAGACTCACACCGGTCAAAAACCCGCCATGGGTGGCCCCGCTGCCCGAAGGCACCACGGCTGCGTCAAAGCCGCGGATCTGTGCTGCCAGCTCCGCGCCGCCCTGCACATAGCCCAGCGCACCCAGCGGCGGATGGCCAAGGCCAAGCGGGATGATGTAAGGGGTGCGGCCCGCCGCGCGCAGCTCCGCGGCGCGGGCTTCCAACGCGGCATCGGCACCGGCCTCATCCTCTCCCTCCGGGTAGCTCATGGTTTCAGAGCCGAGAATCTCCGACAGGAAGATGTTGCCGGAGCTGTAGTATAGCGGGTCCATGCCCGGCACCCGCTCCTCGCGCTGCAATACTGCCTGCATCCCGTGTTTCGAAGCCGCCGCAGCAGCTGTGCGGGCAAAGTTGGACTGCACCGCGCCGGTGATCAGGATGGTGTCCGCCTTAGCCGCCCGCGCGGCGCCGATGTAGAACTCCAGCTGCCGGGTCTTGTTGCCGCCAAAGCTGAGGCCGGTGAGGTCGTCCCGTTTGATCCAGAGGTCGATCTCCAGTTCCATCGACAGCCTGTCCAGCCGTTCCAGCGGGGTCGGCTGTGACAGCAGGCTGGCACGGGGAAAGGCGGAGAGCAACGTGTCTATCCGGGGCATGGCGGTCTCCTTCTTTCAAGTCAGGCGGAGCGGACGGCCCGCAGATAGGCCTTGCGCAAACGCAGCGTGAAATCTCCGGGCACCCCGGCGCCGATGGCCTGGCCGTCGATCTCCACCACCGGCTCCACATAGCTGGCGGCGCCGGTGAGGAAGGCTTCATCCGCGGTCAGCGCCTCCTCCAGGGTGAAGCGGCGGATTTCGATCGTATAGCCCAGTTCTTCGGCCACCCGCAGCATGGTCTGGCGGGTGATGCCGTGCAGGATCTCATTGGTGACCGGGCGGGCCAGCAAAATCTTGCCGCGGATGATGAAAAAGCTGGTGGCGCCGCCTTCGGTCACAAAACCCCCGTCATCCACCATCAGCGCCTCATAGGCGCCTGCCCGGGACGCGGCGGTCTTGGCGATCACCTGGCCCAAAAGGTTCGAGGTCTTGATGTCCCGCCGTTTCCAGCGCAGGTCCGGATGCGATTTCATGCTGACGCCGGTGACACGCGCATCAGCCTTGCCCGAAACCGTTTCCTGGCTGAAGGCAAAGACATTGGGTTTCAGGGTATCGTCATAGACATAATCGCGGTCGGCCTCGCCCCGGGTGATATGGAGATAGACAAAACCCTCCTGCAGTTTGTTCTCTGCAATCAAGCGGTTGCACACCTTCAGGATTTCTTCCGGCCCCAGCGGCACCGGGAAGTTCAGCTTCTGCATCGAGGCCTGCAGGCGGCCCATATGCATGCCGAAGTCAATGACCTTGCCATCGAGCACGCCAAGCCCTTCATAGACCGCATCGGCAAATAAAAGCCCCCGGTCGAAAATCGAGAGTTTCGCCTCACTGCCCGGCATGTAGCGGCCGTTCAGATAAACGGTCTGTGTCAGGTGAGTTGCCATATCCTGCCTCCTAATACGGTTCCGGCCGCGGTGAGTCTCTGCCGGCCTTCAAATGTTTCTTTATCGCCGTCCTCGAATTCGAACGTGCCATTCTGCAGGCGGAGGACCGAGGCATCGCCCACGGTGCCGGGCCTGAGCGTGCCCAGCTCCGGGCGCCGCAGGGCAGCGGCTGCGTTCTGAGTCGCAGCACGGATCACCTCCGGCAGCGGCATCCCGAGACTGAGGAATTTCGACAGCGTGGTGACCAGGTCAAAGGCCGGGCCTTCGATGCAAAGGGTATGCACGTCCGACGAGATCGTGTCCGGCCAGAACCCGTGGGCCAGCATCTGCCGCGCCACCCGGACCGAGAACGAAGACATGCCGTGACCGACGTCGAATATCACCCCGCGGCGGCGTGCTTCCAGCACTGCCGGGCGCACCCCGCCCTTGCCGGTGAGCGGCGCATTCGGGAAAGGGCGGAAGCAATGGGTCAGCACGTCGCCCCTGCGCAGCCGGCTGACCACCTCGTCATAAGACGGCGGCGGATCATCGATATGGACCATCAGCGGCAGGCCGGCCGCCTCGGCCACCTGCAGGGCAAACTCAAACGGCGCCATGCCGTGGATGCCGGAGGTCCAGGCCCCCAGCCGCACCTTGATACCGATGATGGTGCCAGGGTTGGCCTTGGCCGCCTCCAGCGCGGTCAGCGGGTCCATCAGCCGCATTTCCTCGCTTTCGCCGACCATGACGCGGTTGGAAAAGGCATAGATGCCGGCGTGGGAGATATGCAGATAGACGAGGATCCGCGCCTCGGCCTTGTCGATCACATGGGCTTGAAAGCCTGCGAAATTGCCCGGGCCGGCGGAACCGGTGTCCACCAGCGTCGTCACCGCGCTGGATTTGGCATAGTCATCCGCGGCCACCCCGATCGAGGTGCCGCCCCAGTAGACATGGGTGTGCATGTCAATGAGCCCCGGGGTGATCAGGCAGCCGGAAACGTCCTCGACCCGCTTTGCGGTGCCGCTGATGCTGGCGGAGACCCTGGCCACCTTGCCATCGGCAAAGGCAAGCTCCATCGGCGCGTCAATATCCTGCACAGGATCAATCAGATGCCCGCCGCGCAGGATCAGGTCATAATCCGCCATCCGCCAATCCTCCCTGCCCCGCGCGCGTCCGGCGCAGACCGACTTTGGCGCTGCCGCCTGGCAGGTCAACAGAAATCTGCGCCGGGACTGGCTTCGCAGGCCATCACGTCCCGAAACGGTCCAGGCCCTTTCGGGAGGTGCGCCGCACCTGCCAGCCGCGGCGGGCCATCCCTATGCCCCATGCGCAGGTGGCGGCGTTGGAAACCTCTGACCGGCCGCGGGGCGCCTTCGGGCAGCTTGCAAAAGCCGCGTGTCCAGGGCCATTGGGGGGAGACCACGGGCGAGAAGGCATTGCCTTCGGGGATGGTGAACTCATATGCGGCATCCCGGTTGCGCCGGTTGCGTTCCGGATCCGCCGCCCCCATGTCCCTTGCAAGACACAGGAAGACAAAGGACCCGCCCCATGGCCGACCGCTCAAACCGTCCCGCCCTGCGGGTCGATATCATTTCAGACGTGGTCTGCCCCTGGTGCGCGGTGGGCTACGGCCAGCTGGCGTTTGCAGCCCGCCGCGCAGGCGTGGCATTGGACATCCACTGGCAGCCGTTTGAGCTGAACCCGGACATGGTGCCGGAGGGCGAAGACCTGCGCGAGCATCTGGCCGCGAAATACGGCAGCACGGCGGAGCAGTCGGCGCAGGTGCGGGCGCAGCTGACGGAGCTGGGGGCGGCCCTGGGCTTCAGCTTCCGGTTCTTCGACGGGATGCGGATCTACAACACGTTCCAGGCGCATCAGCTGATCGAATGGGCCGGGGAAAGCGGCAAGGGGCATGAGATGAAGCAGGCGCTGCTGAGCGCCTATTTCACCGATGGCAAGAATGTCTCGGATTCTGAGGTGCTGGTGGAGACCGCCGAAAGCCTCGGCCTGAACGGCGCCGATGCACGGGCAGCGCTGGAGAGCGGCAGACATGCTGACAACGTGCGCCAGCGCGAGGCCTTCTGGGTACAGCAAGGCATCCGCGGCGTGCCTGCCATGGTGTTCAATGGCCGCCACCTGGTGACCGGTGCGCAAGGGGTGGAGACATACGCCAGCATCCTGGAGCAGCTTGGGTCTGCTGACAGTGAGTCTCGCTGAGGGCGGACCGGCGGATAGGCCGGTGTTCAGTGCGGTTCACCCCTGCGGCAGGCATTGGGTGATGGCGGTTTCCAGCTTATCCACCACCTCGGCGATCTGCTCGTCGGTGATGATGAACGGCGGCGCCAGCAGGATGTGGTCGCCGTTCTGGCCGTCGCGGGTGCCGGACATCGGATAGCAGATCAGCCCGACCTGGAATGCCGCCTTCTTGATGCTTCCGGCCAGCCCCAGCGCCGGATCGAACGGCTCCTTGGTCCCGCGGTCGGCGACCAGCTCAATCCCGCGGAACAGGCCGCGGCCGCGGATATCGCCCACATTGGGGTGCTGGCCGAACCGGTCCTCCAGCGCGGCTTGCAGCTTTTCCCCCATATCCGCGCTGCGCTGCACCAGACCGCGCTCCAGCAAAGCCTTGACCACCGCGAGACCGGCAGCGGTGGCCACCGGGTGGCCGATATAGGTGTGGCCGTGCTGGAAGAAGCCGGAGCCATGCTCGATCGCCTCATAGATCTGCCGTGTGCACAGCATCGCGCCAATCGGCTGGTAGCCGGCACCCAGCCCCTTGGCGATGCACAGGATATCGGGCGCCACCCCGTCCGCCTCGCAGGCAAACAGATGCCCGGTGCGGCCCATGCCGCACATCACCTCGTCCAGGATCAAGAGCACGCCGTACGTGTCGCAGATTTCGCGGATGCGCTTGAAGTAGCCCTCAACCGCCGGCACCGCGCCGGAAGTGGCGCCAACCACGGGTTCCGCCATGAAGGCCATCACGGTCTCGGGGCCAAGGCGGAGGATTTCCGCTTCCAGCTCATTCGCGACCCGCTGGCCGTAATCATAGCTGCGCTCCCCCTCGTCCCGGCCGACATATTCGTAGCAGGGTGAGATATGGGAGATTTCGATCAAGAGCGGCGCGAACTGGGTGCGGCGCCATTCGTTGCCGCCCGCTGCCAGCGCGCCAAGGGTGTTGCCGTGATAGCTCTGCTTGCGGGCGATGATATGGCGGCGCTGCGGCTCGCCGCGTTCCAGATGGTACTGGCGGGCAAGCTTGATCGCCGCTTCCGTTGCCTCGGACCCGCCGGAAACGAAATAGACCCGGTCGATGCCGCCCGGCGCGTTGGCTGCCAGCAGATCCGCCAGCTCCTCTGCCGGTTCCGAGGTGAGGAAGCTGGTATGGGCAAAGGCCAGCTTGCCCGCCTGCTCCTGCACCGCCTTGATCACATCGGCGTCGGAATGGCCGAGGCAGGACACCGCGGCGCCACCTGAGCCGTCGAAATACCGCTTGCCGTCCGCGTCGATCAGATAACAGCCGTCGCCGCCAACGGCGGTGGGCAGGCTGGCCTTGGTGTGGCGGGGAAAGACATGGCTCATGATCTGCACTCCTTGGGGGTATGGCCCCGGGCCTTTGCGGCCTGAACGAAGGCCGCAACCGAGGCGGCGTTGTCTGCCAGCAGCCCGCCCTGTGGTGTTTCGATGTTATTCTCAAATCCGATTCGCGCATCCCCTCCGGCGGCAACCGCCGCCAGCAGGCAGGCCTGTTCGTGGCGGCCAAAGGCGCAGACGGTCCAGTTGAGGTGCAGATTTGCCGTGGCGTCACGGAAGGCGGCAAGCCCCGCAGGCCGGGCCAGAAGCGGCGGACTGTACTTGCCCAGAACAAAAATCGCATCGCGCATGGCAGCAGGCACGGTACCATCCCGATACCAGGCGCAGAGCTGAGCAATGCAGTCCGGACCGTAAAGGATATGCTGCACCGCAGTGCCCGCCTCCAAGCTCACCGCATAGGCACGCGCGGCCAGCCTGGCATCCCGCGCAATTTCCCGCACCGAGACCGAGGCCGCCGCCGGACGCAGCGCCTCCAGGCAGGCAAGCTGTGCCGCC
Organism: Leisingera thetidis; assembly: GCF_025857195.1. Lineage (NCBI taxonomy): Bacteria > Pseudomonadati > Pseudomonadota > Alphaproteobacteria > Rhodobacterales > Roseobacteraceae > Leisingera > Leisingera thetidis. The sequence goes on from NZ_CP109787.1 coordinate 3,595,927, forward strand.
ACGTCATAGAGGCCGGCGCTTTCGGTGGTGATCTGCACCATCATCCCCGGCGCGCTTTCCCGCACCGCATCAAGGGCTTCGCGGTAGCGGCCCGCATCCAGCGAATGGCGGCCTTCATCGTCGCGCACGTGCAGATGCAACGCTTGGGCGCCCGCCGCGAAACAAGCCGCCGCGGTTTCTGCCGTCTGCCGGGCCGTCACCGGCAGCTGCGGGTGATCGCCGCGCCTGCGCCGGGCTCCGTTGGGCGCCACCATCAATCCGTATTCCGCCACCGGTCTCCTCCAGGTGCTGCCTGCCCTGCCGCGACTCGCGCCCGACTGCCTGCAGCCTGACGCTTGGGACATCCGCTCTCAAGAAGGCAACTGCAGAACATTTGTTTTATCAGTTGCCGCAGGCAGCGGCCTGCCGCCTGCCTGCCCGGACCGGGACCGGCCCGGCTGGACTTAAGCAAGCATATGCTCTGGCCCTAACGAATTCCGCGAAACTGACGTTTCTGGTACATAATGCGCCTCAATGCCCCTGTAGGGTCCCGGGCAGCCTGATTCACTTCTAACGCCGAAAGGACATGTCATGGACGGCACGTTCAACGAAAACGATCTCTCCCGCGTGGTCGAAGCCGACAAGGCCCATATGTGGCACCACCTGTTCCAGCACAAGGCGCTGGAAAGCGCAGACCCCCGCATCATTGTCGAGGGCAAGGGCATGCGCGTCTGGGATCAGAACGGCAAGGAGTTCCTGGATGCGGTCTCCGGCGGCGTCTGGACCGTCAACGTCGGCTATGGCCGCGAGAGTGTCTGCAAGGCAATCTATGACCAGCTGATGAAGGTCTGCTATTTCGCCAATTCGGCGGGCTCGATCCCCGGCGCGCTGTTTGCCGAGAAGCTGATCTCCAAGATGCCGGGCATGACCCGCGTCTATTACACCAACTCCGGATCCGAGGCCAACGAGAAGGCCTTCAAGATGATCCGCCAGATCGCCCACAAGAAATACGGCGGCAAGAAGACCAAGATCCTGTACCGCGACCGCGACTACCACGGCTCTACCCTGGCGACCATGTCGGCGGGCGGCCAGGACGAGCGCAACGCGCAGTACGGCCCGTTTGCGCCGGACTTTGTCCGCGTGCCGCATTGCATGGAATACCGCAAGCATGAGCTGGGCCTGGAACATCTGTCCGGACGTGAATTCGGCATCGCGGCGGCAGACAAGATCGAGGAAGTGATCCTGCGCGAAGGCCCGGAAACCGTGGGTGCCCTGTGCCTGGAACCGGTGACCGCAGGCGGCGGCGTGATCGAGGCGCCCGAGGGCTACTGGGAACGCGTGCAGGAGATCTGCAAGACCTACGACGTGCTCTTGCACATCGATGAAGTGGTCTGCGGCGTTGGCCGGACCGGCAAGTGGTTCGGCTACCAGCAGTACGGCATCAAGCCCGACTTCGTGACCATGGCCAAGGGCGTTGCCTCCGGCTATGCGGCGATTGCCTGCATGGTGACCACCGAGGAAGTCTTTGAGTTGTTCAAGGACGACGCCGGCGATCCGCTGAACTACTTCCGCGACATCTCCACCTTCGGCGGCTGCACCGCAGGCCCCGCGGCGGCGCTGGAAAACATGCGCATCATCGAGGAAGAGAACCTGCTGGACAACTGCAACGCCATGGGCGAGCGGATGCTGAACAACCTGCGCGCGCTGCAGGAAAAGCACGCCGTCATCGGCGATGTGCGCGGCAAGGGCCTGTTCCTGGGCGCCGAGCTGGTGCAGGACCGCGATACCAAGGAGCCGGTGGACGAGAAGCTGGCCCAGCAGGTCGTAGCGGAATGCGGCGCGCAGGGGGTGATCATTGGCGTCACCAACCGCTCGCTGCCGGGCCGCAACAACACCCTGTGCTTCAGCCCGGCGCTGATCGCCACCGCGGACGACATCGATCAGATCTGCGACGCGGTCGACAAGGCCCTGACCAAAGTCTTCGGCTGACACTTCTCCCTGTCGGACGACTTGACTGCGCCCCGGAAGTTCCGGGGCGCTTTTTGTTCGGAGGCTCAAGTACCTAGGCCAGCCGCACGGCGACTCCGCCGTCCACCGCCATCGGCGCCCCGGTCACAAAGCTCGCGCGGTCCGACAGCAAAAACAGCGCCGCCTGGGCAATTTCCTGCGGAGCGGCCATCCGTTTCATCGGATGCAGCCCGGCGATAAAGCGGTGGGTTTCCGGATCATCGCCTGCCATTGCGGTCTTGGTCCCGCCCGGCAGCAGGGCATTTACCCGGATGCCGTCCGCCGCAAGGTCTGAGGCGAGCGATTGGACCAGCCCGGCCAGCCCGGCTTTTGAGGCGGCATAAGCTCCCATGCCGGGCATCCCGCCATTGCTGAAACCGACAAAGGATCCGGTAAACACCAGCGATCCGCCGCCCCGCGCTTTCAGCGCTGGAATCTGCGCCTTGGCGGAAAAAAAGGCGCCGGTCAGATTGGCTGCAATCACCGCGTTCCAATTGGCAGCGTCCATTTGATCCACGGGCCCCATTTCGCCCATCATGCCTGCGTTGTTGAAAGCACCGTCCAGCCCGCCGAACTCTTCTGCGGCAAGCGCCACCAGGGCCGCCGAATAGGCTTCGCTGGTGACATCACCAGCCAGAAAGGCCGCCTTGCCGCCGCTTTGGTTGATCTGTCCCGCAAGGGTTGCCAGTTCAGCCTGCCGCCGGGCCCCCAGAACGACATTGGCTCCTTCTGCTCCGAACAGCAGCGCCGCGGCGGCACCAATGCCGCTGCTGGCGCCGGTAATGATCAGTGTCTTGTCCTTGAGTTCCATCGTCATAACCTCCGTTGATTGGATGGTTTTGACCTAAGCGCCGCAGCCGGTGCCGCTCGACCCGTTTCTTGCGCTTGCCGCGCGGAGCGAGTCCGTTGCCGCAAGAAACGGGTCACGTATTTGCGGCCGCCCTGTCCGCACCCTGCCTCGGCGAAACCGGGCCGCCCGCCTGCTCCGGGCGGCATCCCGCCTCCATTCAGCACCGGAACAGCAGCCAGCCGGGTCAAGGAGGCCGAGAGGCCCCGCCGCCAGGCGGCTTGTCCTTGACGCGTGTATCTCAAAACAAAATCGGAATTGGCATCTGAGGGGCAGCCCTGCCCCTCAGAGCCTTCTCAGCAAAGGAAACCGCGCCGCGCGTCAGCGCGGCGCCAGGCCCAACGGGAGCGGGGCAATCTTCGATTGTTCCGCGACGGGCGGGAGCACCGCCGCCACCCGATCGTCTCAGATCAGCTGGAACAGGATGCCTGACAAGACCGCACCGCACACCCCCAGCCCCAAATAGGCGGCAAAGACCCGCGGCTTGACCAGCGACCAGACCGCAGCCATGGCCGGAACCGAGCTCACCGCGCCAGCGACCATAAAGGCCATGGCAGCCCCGGCACTCATCCCCTGCTCCATCAGCCCCGCCAGCAAGGGCGGCGCAACATAGGAGTTGAGATAGACAGGCATCCCGACCAGCGCTGCGGTGACAATCGGCAATACGCCCTCGCCGCCCACCAGCCCGGCAATCGCATCGGCCGGGACGTAATGGACCAGCAGAGATTCCAGCACATAGGCCAGCGCCAGCCACTTCAGCAGGAACAGACCGTTGGAGACAAACTCCTCGCGGAACTTCACGCGGCGCTCCGCCTCAGTCCAGAACCGCCAGTTCGGTTTGGCGCCGCGCTGCGGTCCGCCGCAGCCGCAGCAGCTCCGGCTCTGCTGCTGGCGCAGCGGATTGGCAAAGACGCCCTGCCGCCGCAGCAATTTGATGGCAAAACCGCCAAACAGCCCCAGCGCCACCGCCGCCGCCGCCTTGCCGATGGCAAACGGCCAGCCCAGCGCGCCTGCGGTGATCAGCAGCGTCGGCGGGTCAATCAGCGGCGAGGACAGCCAGAAGGCCATCACCGCCGACAGCGGCGCGCCCAGCGCCAAAAGGCCGGCAATGAACGGGATCACCTCGCAGGAGCAGAATGGCGCCAGCCCGCCGAACAGCGCCGCCAGCAGGATCATCCGCGTCTCGCGCCCCTCAAAGGCGCGCGCCACCATCGCCTCAGCACCCGTCGCCTTGAGATACGCAAGCAGCAGCACCGCAAACAGGATATAGCGGGCAGTGCTGGCCAGCGCAGCCAGGGTGAATTCCGCGACAGAGCGGAAATTGCCCGGATCGAGAACGGCGGCGCCTGCCAGCAATGCAACGCTCAGCGCCCAGGGTGTTTTCAGCAAGCTGCCCAGCGGTTTCCTTCTGCGGGGGTTTTGTGTCAGCTCAGCCATCGTTTTCCGCCCTTTTGCCAGCGTCTTCGCAGCATTCCTTGAGAATGAACCCAGCCAGAGCCTCAAGCTGCTCATAATCGGCCCGGCATATGGTGGTGCGCCCGTGGCGCACCTGTGCGACCACGCCTGCGGCGGCCAGGAATTTCAGATGATGCGCCAGGGTCGAGGGCGCAATGCCGGTTCGCTCTTGAATGTCCCCGACTGTCAGCCCGTCCTCGCCCGCCCGGATCAGGCAGCGCAGCACTTGCAGCCGTGCCTCCGACCCCATCGCGGCAAAGCCCTGCGCGGCTTCTTCCCATTGCATGATGCCAGCTCCATTTGATTCGATTAAACTAGTTTTATAGTTTTAACTGGCATGTTTCAAGAGTGCCCTCCGGGACGCGGTCGAGAGCTGAAAGTGGATGTGATCGTCGTGCCGCGCTGCCCTGCAGCCCTGAAAGCTCAGCCTCCCGGACTGCAGCCCAAGACGAGTCTGCAAATGCGGCCCCAAGAAGATCTTTTCAACCCGGTTGTCCGCCGCCAGCAATTGCAGCAGATGGCGGGTCCGCTCCGCGTCGATGCTCCAATCGCTCCATAGCGGCTGCAGGAGTTCCAGATCCCAGCGCAGGGTCAGCCGGTTGCGGGGGCACTCCGTCGGCCCCTGTTCAAACGCAAAATATCCGATGGGTGAACGGGTAGCCCCAGGGACGTAGCCCTCTGCGCCTGCATAGTAGAATGCAAGATCCGCCTTTCTGCCATCGTTGTGGGACAAATGCGGAAGCATCGGAAACTCCGCAAGAAAGGGAAAGTTCGCATCCAAAACCTGCGTCACTGTACCTGGGTAAGCCCGGTCCACCGCAAAGGCCGCATCTTGCAGAGCTTCAGCCATCTCCGGCACCACATAATTGCGGTTCAGGGCACAGTAGAACCAGGACTGCATTTGCAATGGTCCGGTCTCCCGGCAGCTGAGTGCCACCCGCCCGAACTGCGGCGCGGTCCATACCGCGGCCAGGCTGAAACCAATGTAGAGAATCAGGAACGCCGGCAGCCTGCGCCGGAAACACAATGAAATCAGCCAGGCGATGCCGCCAAGCTGGGTAAGAAGCGTTAAAACAACTGCAAGTGCCAGATGGCCAATGACTTTGATCATGGCCGCAAACTGGCACCGCCCGCCGGGCCAGAGCAAGCCGCAGATTCCTCCAAACTGGCCCTAAGTCCAGATTGCGCCGCATTTAAGTCCACCCTAAGGTGGCGCGCATGGCCATTTCTGTCGACACTTTCTTTCTCAATCCGGACGCCCAGGGCACCCTGCAGGCGCAGATCCAGGAAATGATTGCCGAGGGCATTCTGTCGGGCCGGTTCCGGGTCGGGGAGAAGCTGCCGTCCTCGCGCAAGCTGGCAGCGCATCTCGGGATCAGCCGGATCACGGTGACCCTGGCCTATACCGAACTGCTGGCCAACGACTACCTCACCTCGCGCGGGCGGTCGGGCTATTTCGTCTCCGACAATGCTCCGGTGCCGCCCTCCTACACGCCGCAGCAGAAATCCGGCGATGCCATGGATTGGGACAAGGTGCTGGTCCGCAGCTTTACCGGCGGCGACACCCCGCGCAAACCGCAAGACTGGCGCGATTACCGCTATCCGTTCATCTACGGCCAGGCGGATGCGTCGCTGTTCGATCACGCCAACTGGCGGCTGTGCGCACTCCGGGCGCTGGGGCAGAAGGACTTTGCCGCGCTGGCCAACGACTATTTCGACCAGGACGACCCGCTGCTGATCGAGTATATCGCCCGCCACACGCTGCCGCGCCGCGGGATTACGGCTCGGCCGGAGGAGATCCTGATCACGCTGGGCGCCCAAAACGCCCTGTGGATCACTTGCCAGCTGCTGCTGAACCGCAAACGGCGGGCAGCGGTGGAGGATCCGGCCTATTACACCCTGCGCGACCAGGTGGTGCAGACCCGTTGCCAGGTGGACTGCATTCCGGTGGATGAGGGCGGGCTGCCGCCGGAGAATGTGCCGGACAACACGGATGTGATCTTCTGCACCCCCAGCCACCAGAGCCCGACCACTTTCACCATGCCGATGGAACGGCGCAAGAAGCTGCTGCGGCGGGCCAGCGAGATCGACGCGGTGATCGTCGAGGATGACTACGAGTTCGAGATGTCCTTCCTCGCCGCTCCCTCGCCGTCACTGAAATCGCTCGATACCGAGGGACGGGTGATCTATGCCGGCAGTTTCTCCAAATCGCTGTTTCCGGGGCTGCGGCTGGGCTACCTGGTCGGCTCGGAACCCTTCATCCGCCAGGCCCGTGCGCTGCGCGCCAGCGTGCTGCGGCACCCGCCGGGCCATGTGCAGCGCACGGTCGCCTATTTCCTGTCTCTCGGCCATTATGACGCCCAGATCCGCCGCACCGCCAAGGTGCTGCACGACCGGCGCGCGGTGATCGAGGACGCGATCCGAAGTCACGGGCTGACAATTGCCGGCGTCGGCGGTTTCGGCGGATCTGCGCTGTGGATGCAGGCGCCAGAGGGCGTGGATGCCACCGCCGTTGCGCAGCGGCTGAAGGAAAAAAGTGTGCTCATCGAGCCCGGCGCCCCGTTCTTTGCTGCCGAGCACCGCAAGCAGAACTTCTACCGGCTGGGATATTCCTCGATTCCCGCAACCCGAATCGAGCCGGGGCTGGCACTGCTCGCCACGGCACTGAAGCAAGGCTGATCCCGCAGGCACCCGCGCGCGGCACGGAAAATGATACTATACGTATCACTTATTGCAGCGGCGGGATTTATGGCACGCTTACGGGCTGACCGGCTGATGCCTATGTGAAAATCCTGCCGCGTTATTTTCATAGATCCATATTTGGACCTATCCGGGTTTCATAACTGGCCCTAACCCGGCCTTCTCCTGCCCCCTAAACCAGAGTCAATTCCCGGCCTCCGCGCCCGGAGGAATTCCGCGTCTCATTCAGGAGAACCCGCCATGAAAATGACCACCGAAGAAGCCTTTGTCAAAACGCTGCAGATGCACGGAATCCAGCATGCCTTTGGCATCATCGGCTCCGCCATGATGCCGATCTCCGACATCTTCCCCGCTGCCGGCATCACCTTCTGGGACTGCGCCCACGAAGGCTCCGGCGGCATGATGGCCGACGGCTACACCCGCGCCACCGGCAAGATGTCGATGATGATCGCCCAGAACGGCCCCGGCATCACCAACTTTGTGACCGCGGTCAAAACTGCCTACTGGAACCACACCCCGCTGCTGCTGGTCACCCCGCAGGCCGCGAACAAGACCATCGGCCAGGGCGGCTTCCAGGAAATGGAACAGATGCGCATGTTCGCCGACTGCGTCTGCTACCAGGAAGAAGTGCGCGACCCGACCCGCGTCGCCGAAGTGCTGAACCGGGTGATCATGAACGCCAAGCGCGCCTCGGCGCCGGCCCAGCTGAACATCCCGCGCGACATGTGGACCCAGGTGGTCGATATCGAGCTGCCCGCCATCGTCGAGTTCGAGCGTCCCGCCGGCGGCGAAACCGCCGTGGCCGAAGCTGCCAAGCTGCTGTCCGAAGCCAAGAACCCGGTGATCCTGAACGGCGCAGGCGTTGTTCTGTCCAAGGGCGGCATCGAGGCCTCCAAGGATCTGGCCGAGCGTCTGGATGCGCCGGTCTGCGTCGGCTACCAGCACAATGACGCCTTCCCCGGCTCGCACCCGCTGTTTGCCGGCCCGCTGGGCTACAACGGCTCCAAAGCCGGTATGGAACTGATCAAGGACGCCGACGTGGTGCTGTGCCTCGGCACCCGTCTGAACCCGTTCTCCACCCTGCCGGGCTATGGCATGGAATACTGGCCGGCCAACGCCAAGATCATCCAGGTCGACATCAACCCGGACCGCATCGGCCTGACCAAGAAAGTCTCGGTCGGCATCATCGGCGACGCGGCCAAAGTGGCGCAGGGCATCCTGGCGCAGCTCAGCGGCACCGCAGGCGACGAAGGCCGCGAAGAACGCCGCAACCGCATCGCGGAAACCAAATCCCGCTGGGCGCAGCAGCTGACCGAAATGACCCATGAGGACGACGATCCGGGCACCACCTGGAACGAGCGCGCCCGTGCGGACAAGCCGGACTGGATGTCGCCGCGCATGGCATGGCGTGCGATCCAGGCAGCACTGCCGAAAGAGGCGATCATCTCCTCCGACATCGGCAACAACTGCGCCATCGGCAACGCCTACCCGTCCTTCGAGGAAGGCCGCAAGTACCTGGCCCCCGGCCTGTTCGGCCCCTGCGGCTATGGCCTGCCGGCGGTTGTCGGCGCAAAGATCGGCAACCCGGACACCCCGGTTGTGGGCTTCTCCGGCGACGGCGCCTTCGGCATCGCGGTGAACGAGCTGACGGCCATCGGCCGCGGCGAATGGCCGGCCGTGACCCAGATCGTCTTCCGCAACTACCAGTGGGGCGCGGAAAAGCGGAACTCCACCCTGTGGTTCGATGACAACTTCGTCGGCACCGAACTCGACCAGCAGGTCTCCTATGCCGGCATCGCGAAGGCCTGCGGTCTGAAGGGTGTGGTCGCCCGCACCATGGATGAGCTGACCTCGGCCCTGGCGCAGGCGGTGGAAGACCAGAAGAACGGCGTGACCACCCTGATCGAAGCGATGATCAACCAGGAGCTGGGCGAGCCGTTCCGCCGCGACGCCATGAAGAAGCCGGTCCGCGTGGCAGGCATCGACAAGGCGGACATGCGCGAACAGCAGGTCTGACGCACGTGCCCCTGCCCTTTGACCTCTCCTTGGGCCAGGGGGCCTACCTGGCCGCCGCGTTATTCGCGGCGGCCTTGATCCGGGGCTTTTCCGGCTTCGGGTTCTCCGCGATCTTCATCATCCTGGCAGCGCTGACCACCAATCCGCTGCCGCTGATCCCGGTGGTGTTTTCCTGCGAGATTGCCATGACCGCCTTTCAGGCGCGCGGCATCCGCCCGCATGTGGACTGGCACCGGGCAATTGCCCTGCTGGCCGGGGCCGCCATCGCCACCGTTCCGGCCATCGCCATCATGGCGCGGCTGGGCGAACAGGAAGCGCGGCTGGCGATCTCCAGCCTGATCCTGGGCTTGAGCCTGGTACTGCTGAGCGGCTGGCAGCTGGCGCGCCCGGTGGGGCGCAGCGGCAACGTGGGTGTCGGCGCCATCGCCGGCATCGCCAACAGCGCCGGTGTCGGCGGGCTGCCGGTGGCCGCCTTCCTGACGGCGCAGCCGGTGCCGCCTGCGGTGTTCCGGGCGACGATGATCGTGTTCCTGACCGGCATCGACCTGATGGCGCTGCCGGTGATGGCCGCAAACGGGCTGGTCGGACCGGAGACGCTGACCGGCATCCTGCTGGCCTTTCCCATTCTGGGCCTCGGCATCCTCGCCGGGTCCCGCACCTTTCTGGCGGTGTCCCAGACGCTGTTCCGCCGCGCGGTGGTGCTGATGCTGACCGCGCTGTCGCTGATCAATATCGCACGGCTGGCTTTCTGAGCGCCTGCCCTGCCCCGAAACCGCTGTTACAGGACACACGCCCGTGACCCAGACCTTGACGCCGCTCGAACTGCTGCAGGCCGATCCCCCGGCCGCCCGCCCCGTTGTCGCGCTGAGCGAGGGCGCGGATCCCCGTGTGGCGGCCGGCGCCCTGGCGGCTCACCGGGCCGGCATCGCAGATGTTATCCTGGTAGGTCCGCAGGCAGAGGTTGAAGCTGCCCTGCAGAGTGAGGGTGCCAGAGCCGGCGGCGGCGTGGCGATCCACGACCCGGCCGCCTCAGACCTGACCGCGGCATTCGCCGCTGAATACTTCAGCCTGCGCCGGCACAAGGGCGTGGACGAGGCCGCCGCCCGCCAGGCAGCGGAAACCCCGCTGGTATACGCCGCCATGCTGGTGCGCCTGGGCCATGCCGCTGGCACCGTTGGCGGCGCGGTTCACACCACCGGCGACGTGGTGCGCAGCGCCATTCAGGTGATCGGCATGGCGCCCGATGCCGGCATGGTCTCCTCCTTCTTCCTGATGTACCCGCCAGACGGCGCCCCGGATGGCGCCCGGGCGATGCTTTATTCCGATTGCGGGCTGGTGATCGACCCCAAGCCCTCCGAGATGGTGTCGATCGCCGCCGCCTCGGCCCGATCGGCCAGCGCGCTTCTGAAGGTGGACCCGAAACTGGCCTTCCTCAGCTTCTCGACGATGGGCAGCGCCAGGCACCCGGCGGTGGACAAGGTGACCGAAGCCCTTGCTCTGTTCCAGAACGCCCACCCCGATCTGCCGGCCGATGGCGAGCTGCAGTTCGACGCAGCCTTTGTCCCCTCGGTCGGGCAGCACAAATCGCCGGGCTCCCCCATTGCGGGCCAGGCCAATGTGATGATCTTCCCGAACCTGGATGCCGGCAACATCGGGTACAAGATCACCCAGCGGTTGGGCGGTTATTCCGCCATCGGCCCGGTGCTGCAGGGCTTGGCAAAACCCGCCAACGACCTCTCCCGCGGCTGCAGCGCCGAAGATGTCACCCAGATCATTGCCGTCACCATTCTGCAGGCGAACCCGTAAATCCATCCTTTGGGCACAGCGCACTCTTGACCGCAGGCCAGAATGTGCAACCCATGGGTCAATCAGGAAAGTTTCCCGCCATGTCCGTTCTGGCACAGATAACATCTCTGCAATCGGGTGAATTGCAAAACAAACTCCGCCAGCTCCTGCCGGGCGTGGCGGTGTCGGCCCTTGTTGCCATCACGGCGCAGTTCCTTGCGGAGCACTACGCAACGCCCGCCATGCTGCTGGCGCTGCTGCTGGGGATTGCTGTCAGCTTTTTGGGCGAAGAGGGCAAGACCGTGCCGGGCATCGCCTTTTCCGCCCGCTCGCTGCTGCGGCTGGGGGTGGCCTTGCTGGGCGTGCGCATTTCGATGTCGCTGATGATGGGGCTGGGCTGGGATCTGATCGCGCTGGTGGTAGGCGGGGTGATTGCCACTATCCTCTTTGGCCTCGCCATCGCGCGCTTCTTTGGCCACAAGTGGCGCTTTGCCTTTCTGACCGCAGGCTCCGTGGCGATCTGCGGCGCGTCGGCGGCGATGGCGATCAGTGCCATCCTGCCCCGCGACGAGCGCTCTGAGGAGCGGCTGATCTTTACCGTCATGGGCGTCACTGTGCTGTCGACCGTGGCGATGATCGCCTATCCGATCCTGGTGAACCTGCTGGAGCTGAATTCCATCCAGGCCGGCGTGTTCCTCGGCGGCACCATCCATGACGTGGCGCAGGTGGTCGGCGCGGGCTTCTCGATTTCCGAGCAGACCGGCGACACTGCCACCCTGGTCAAGCTGATGCGCGTGGCGATGCTCGCCCCCATCGTGCTGGCAGCCTCGCTGATGATCCGCTCCTTTGCCGAACTTCCCAGCGACGGCAAGCGCCCGCCGGTGCTGCCGGGCTTTGTCATTGCATTCCTGGTGCTGGCGGGGATCAACTCCTTTGGCCTGATCCCGGCGGCCGTTACCGAATTCCTGAGCCACGCGTCGCGCTGGCTGCTGCTTACCGCAATCGCTGCGGTGGGCATGAAAACAAATCTGAAACAGGTCCTGGCCGTAGGAGGCGCGGCCATTGCCCTTATCATCGTTGAAACTCTGTTCATTGCCGGGCTGATCCTGGCGGGGATTGAGCTCTTGACCTGACCGGGGAGACCAGAAGGGAGGCCAGATGACATTCCAGCAACCCCAGGTGGATACCTCACCTGTTGTATCCGACGAGGTGCGGAAAACCACCTGCTACATGTGCGCCTGCCGCTGCGGCATCAACGTGCACATGAAGGAAGGCAAGGTTGCCTATATCGAGGGCAACCGCGACCACCCGGTGAACAAGGGTGTCCTGTGCGCCAAGGGGTCGGCGGGGATCATGCAGGTCAACGCACCGTCGCGGCTGCGCGCGCCGCTCAAACGGGTGGGGCCGCGCGGGTCCGGCGAATTCAAGGAGATATCCTGGGATGAGGCAATCAGCACCGCCGTCGGCTGGCTGAACGAGCTGCACGAAACCGCGCCGCAGAAACTGGCCTTCTTCACCGGGCGCGACCAGAGCCAAAGCTTCACCAGCTTCTGGGCACAGAATTTCGGCACCCCGAATTATGCCGCGCACGGCGGCTTCTGCTCGGTCAACATGGCGACCGCCGGCATCTACACCATGGGCGGCGCGTTCTGGGAATTCGGCCAGCCCGACTGGGAACACACCAAACTGTTCATGCTGTTCGGTGTGGCCGAAGACCATGACTCCAACCCGATCAAGATGGGTATCGGCAAGATCAAGAAGCGCGGCGCGCGGGTGATCGGCGTGAACCCGATCCGCTCCGGCTATAACGCGGTGGCGGATGACTGGGTCGGCATTACGCCGGGCACCGACGGGCTGTTCATCCTGTCGCTGATCCACGTGCTGATGAAGGCGGGCAGGATCGACCTCGACTACCTCAGCCGCTACACTAACGCACCGGTGCTGATCAACGCCTCCGACGGGCCGGACAAGGGCCTGTTCCTGCGCGACGGTGACGGCAAGATGCTGGTGATCGACCGCGGCACCGGCAAGCTCACCCCCTTTGACCAGCCCGGCGTGCGCCCGGACCTGACCGCGGTTCACAAGGCGAACGGCGTCATCCACCGCCCGGTTTTCCACCTGATGGCGGAGCGCTATCTGTCCCCGGAATACGCGCCCGAGGCCATTGCGGACAAATGCGGCATCCCGGCCAAGCGGATCCGCGCCATTGCCGGCGAACTGGCCCGCGTTGCCTTTGACGAGGCGTTTGAGCTGGACGCCGAATGGACCGACTTCCGCGGTGAGAAGCACAGCAAGATGACCGGACGGCCGGTGTCGATGCACGCGATGCGCGGGGTATCGGCGCACGCCAACGGCTTCCAGACCTGCCGCGCGCTGCATGTGCTCCAGATCCTGCTGGGCACCGTCGAGGTGCCCGGCGGCTTCCGCTTCAAGCCGCCCTACCCCAAACCGGTCGAGGCGCACCCCACGCCGCACGGCGACCGCCGTCCGGGCCGTCCGCTGGAAGGTCCGCACCTGGGTTTCCCGCGCGGCCCCGAGGATCTGCTGCTGGACGCACACGGCAAGGCCCAGCGCATCGACAAGGCGTTCACCTGGGAAAACCCGATGTCGGCGCACGGGCTGATGCATATGGTGATCTCCAACGCCCATGCGGGCGACCCCTACAAGATCGACACGCTGTTCATGTACATGGCCAACATGTCGTGGAACTCTTCGATGAACACCAAGGGCGTCATGGAGATGCTGAGCGCCCGCAACGACGACGGCGGCTATATGATCCCGCACATTATTTACTCCGATGCCTACTCGTCCGAGATGGTGGCCTATGCGGATCTGATCCTGCCCGATACCACCTATCTGGAGCGGCACGATTGCATTTCGCTGCTGGACCGCCCCATCTGCGAGGCGGATGCGGCGGCCGATGCGATCCGCTGGCCGGTGATCGAGCCCGACCGCGACGTGCGCGGTTTCCAGTCCGTGCTGATTGAGCTGGCCAACCGGATGAGCCTGCCGGGCTTCACTAATGCCGATGGCAGCCCCAAGTGGAGGGATTACGCCGACTACATCGTCAACCACGAGCGCAAACCAGGCATCGGCCCACTGGCGGGCTTCCGCGGTAAGAACGGCGACAAGGAAGGCCGCGGCGAAGTGAACCCGGATCAGCTGAACCGCTACATCGAAAACGGCGGTTTTTACGTGGCGCACATCCCGGAAGGCGCGGATTACTACAAGCCCTGGAATGCCTCCTATCAGGACTGGGCGGTGGGCATGGGGATCTATGACAGTCCGCAGCCCTATCTGTTCCAGCTGTATGTGGAGCCGATGCGCAAGTTCCAGCTCGCCGCCGAAGGCCATGGCGAGCGCCAGCCGCCGGACCATCTGCGCCGGCGGGTGAAAGACGTGATGGACCCGCTGCCGATCTGGTACGAGACCGACCAGCAAGGGAACGAGGGCTTCACCGTCAATGCGCTGACCCAGCGGCCGATGGCGATGTACCACTCCTGGGGCACCCAGAACGCCTGGCTGCGCCAGCTGCACGGCCGCAACCCGCTCTATGTCCCGACCAAGCTGATGCGCGCGCACGGGCTGCAGGACGGCGACTGGGCCAAGGTCTCCTCGCCGCATGGCGAGATCACCGTGCCGGTGATGGAGATGGCGGCTCTCAACGACAACACCGTCTGGACCTGGAACGCCATCGGCAAGCGCAAAGGCGCCTGGGCGCTGGAGGAAGACGCGCCCGAGGCCACCAAAGGCTTCCTGCTCAACCACCTGATCCATGAGCTGCTGCCGCCCAAGGGCGACGGCATGCGGTGGGCCAACTCGGACCCGATCACTGGCCAGGCGGCCTGGTTCGATCTGAAAGTCAAAATTGAAAAGGCTGCCGCGCCTGAGGACCTCAAGGAAAGCCAGCCGGTCTTCCCGGCGCAGGAGTCCCCCGTAGGCACCGGCCCGAAGGAACTGAAATGGAAAGTCGGCAAATGACGGTGCAAAATTTTTCTGAAAAATTTTGCCAAGACTTTTCCGAAAAGTCTTGGTCCGCCAACCAGAAACGGAGACGCCAGGCATGACCCAGCTGCCCAATTCCACAGAGCGCAAGATGGGCCTGGTCATCGACCTGGACACCTGCGTCGGCTGCCATGCCTGCGTGATCTCCTGCAAAGGCTGGAACACGGAAAACTACGGCGCCCCCCTGTCGGACCAGAACCCCTATGGCAGTGACCCGTCGGGCACCTTCCTGAACCGGGTGCACTCCTACGAGGTGCAGCCCGCTGAGGGCCACGCCCAGCTGATCCACTTCCCCAAATCCTGCCTGCACTGCAAGGACGCGCCCTGCGTCACCGTCTGCCCGACCGGCGCCAGCTACAAACGCGCCGAGGACGGCATCGTGCTGGTCAACGAGGACCACTGCATCGGCTGCGGCCTCTGTGCCTGGTCCTGCCCCTATGGCGCGCGGGAACTGGACCTGGCCGAGGGCGTGATGAAGAAATGCACCCTCTGCGTTGACCGGATCTATAACGAAAACCTGCCGGAAGTGGACCGCATTCCCTCCTGCGTGCGGACCTGCCCCGCAGGTGCGCGCCACTTCGGCGATCTGGGCGACCCGGACAGCGATGTCTCCAAACTGGTGGCGGAACGCGGCGGCATGGATCTGATGCCGGAGATGGGCACCAAACCGGTGAACAAATACCTGCCGCCCCGTCCCAAGGACCAGATCGAGGAGCAGATCGACATCCTCGCCCCGCTGCTGGCCCCGGTTGCCGAAGAACCGCAAGGCTTCCTCGGCTGGCTGGACAAGGCGCTCGATAAAATCCCAGGCACGTCTTCAGGGGGCGCGAACTGATGCATCCCGCACCATCCGTCATCATCTTCACCACCCTGTCGGGCCTGGGCTTTGGCCTGCTGTTCTTCCTTGGCCTTGGCCAGCCTGCGGTGACCGGCACGGTGGCTTTCGTGTTCTACGCCATCGCCTTTGGCCTGGCGTGCGGCGGCCTCTTGGCTTCCACCTTCCACCTCGGCCGGCCGGAACGCGCCTGGCGTGCTTTCACCCAATGGAAAACCAGCTGGCTGTCGCGAGAGGGCGTCTGTGCCGTTGGCGCCTTGTCCGTCATGGGCCTCTACGCGCTCGGCGCAGTCTTTCTGGACAGCCACTGGACACTCCTGGGCTGGACCGGCGCTGCATTCAGCCTCGCCACCGTCTTCACCACATCGATGATCTATACCCAGCTCAAGACCATCCCGCGCTGGAACATCGAGCTGACCCCGGCGGTTTTCCTCTCCTTCAGCCTGGCAGGCGGCGCGCTGCTGGCGGGGGCCGAGGCCGCCGCCCCCTGGCTCCTGGCCATCGCAGGCGCAGTGCAACTGGCCTACTGGGTCAAGGGCGACAAGGCACTGGAAACCTCCGGCACCAACCTGGGCACCGCAACCGGCCTGGGCGAGCGCGGTGCGGTCCGGGCTTTTGAGCCGCCGCACACCGGCTCCAACTACCTCTTGCGCGAGTTTGTGCATGTGGTGGGCCGCAAGCACGCGCAGAAGCTGCGGATGATTGCCTTCATCCTCGGGTTTGCCCTGCCGCTGTTCTTGATCCTGACACCGGTCCAGGGGGTTCTGATCAAGCACCTGTTTGCCGCCCTGGCGGTGCTTTCGCACCTCGCAGGCGTGGCCGCCTCACGCTGGCTGTTCTTTGCCCAGGCCGAACATGTGGTCGGCCTCTACTACGGCAAACGCTGACATTTCCCGGGGCGCCCGAACAGGCGTCCCGATTTTTTTTGAGCATTTTGCGCCAGCCATGTCACAAACTGCCCGGCTGTCTCGTCCTGTTCCTGAAGCCATCAGAAAGGAACAGAATGATGACCCAACGCCTTGACCATTTCAGCGCCGCCCCAGAGCTGTTTCAACCGATGCTGGAGCAGGAAAAGCTGCTCAAGGAGAGCGGCCTGGAGCACAGCCTGGTGGAACTGGTGAAACTGCGGGCCTCGCAGATCAACGGCTGCGCCTTCTGCATCCACATGCACAGCCACGACATGCGCGCCCATGGCGAAAGCGAGGACCGGATGCAGCTTTTGAATGCCTGGCGCGAGTCCTCGCTCTATTCGGACCGGGAACGCGCGGCGCTGGCCTGGACCGAAGCCCTGACCCGGGTGGAGAGCACCGGCGCACCGGATGCGGATTACGAGGGTGTCGCGCGGCATTTCACCCCGCGTGAGCAGGTGGCGCTGTCGCTTCTGGTCGCGGCAATCAATGCCTGGAACCGGATTGCAATCGGCTTCCGCACCCCGCATCCTGCCGCGCAGGAGGCCAACGCCGCGTGACTGCAGAACGCCAAAACGACGGAACCGATGCGTTCCTGTCCGCGCGGCCGCGATTGTTTGCGGCCGCCTACCGGATGCTGGGCACGGTGAGCGACGCCGAGGACATCCTGCAGGACGCTTTCCTGCGCTGGCAGGCGGCACCGCAGGCGGAGGTGCTGGATCCCGCCGGCTACCTGATGCGGATCACCACCCGGCTGTGCCTGGATCAGCTGAAATCAGCCCGCGCACGACGCGAGACCTATCCCGGCGAATGGCTGCCTGAGCCGCTGCTGACCGAAGATCCCGCCGAACGGCTGGACCACGATGTCTCGGTTGCCCTTTTGCTGGCGCTGGAAAATCTGTCGCCGCTGGAGCGCGCCGCCTTCCTGCTGCATGACATCTTTGACAGTGGTTATGAGGATATCTCTGCCGCGCTGGACCGGTCCCCTGACGCCTGCCGCCAGCTGGCCGCACGGGCCCGCCGCAAGGTGCAGCGGCTGCGGCCCGGGGCGCCCGCCAACCCGGACCAGGGGAAGGACTTGGCCGAGGCGTTCTTCCGCGCGTCCAAAACCGGCGATACCGCAGCACTGACCCGGCTGCTGGCGCAGGATGTGCAATTGATTTCCGATGGCGGCGGCAAGGCAATCGCCACGCTCAACCCGATTTACGGGCTGGACCGCGTGCTGCGGCTGTGCGAGGGGCTGGCCCGCAAAGCAGGCCGCAATCTGCCGGACCGCTGGCGGCTGTGCCAGCTGAACGGTTTGCCTGCCATTCTCAGCCGCGAACCGGACGGCATACTCCAGGCAATGGCGCTGGAACTCCGGGATGGGCGGATTGCCCGCATTTATGTGACCCGCAACCCGGACAAGACACGGCATCTGGCGGACGCGTTGAATTAGGCCGGAGGGGCCAGCCCCTCTTGCCCCTCAAGGGGCAATTCACCCCGGAGTATTTTTGACCAGAAAGACTCAAAAAGGGCGGCGCTCCAGTGGAGGCCGCCCAAGTTGTTTCCATCCTGCTGCGCGGATTACAGCAGGCCTGCGTGGACCATGGCAGCATCGATCGCGGCCTTGGTGCTGTCTTCCAGCGTGGTCAGCGGCGAGCGGACCTCTTCGCTGCACATGCCGAGTTTCGACAGACCGTATTTGGCACCGGCCAGGCCGGGTTCGATGAAGATCGCCTCGTGCAGCGGCATCAGCTTGTCCTGATACTCCAGCGCCGATGCATAGTCGCCCGCCAGGGTGGCGGCCTGGAATTCGGCGCAGAGCCTCGGTGCCACGTTGGCCGTGACCGAAATGCACCCCACACCGCCATGGGCGTTGAAACCCAGCGCGGTGGCGTCCTCGCCGGACAGCTGCACGAAATCCGCGCCGCAGGAGGCACGCTGCTGGCTGACCCGGGCGAGGTCGCCGGTGGCGTCCTTCACCCCGATGATGCGCGGCAGCTTGGCCAGCTCCCCCATGGTCGCCGGCGTCATGTCGACCACCGAACGGCCCGGAATGTTGTAGATGATGACCGGCAGATCGGCGCAGTCATGGGCTGCGGTGAAATGCTGCAGCATCCCGCGCTGGGTCGGCTTGTTGTAGTAGGGGGTGACAACCAGCGCCGCATCGGCACCGACCTTCTTGGCGAACTCGACGAATCGAATCATCTCGACGGTGTTGTTGGAACCCGCACCGGCAATCACCGGCACCCGGCCGGCTGCCGCCTTGACCGTTTCCGCGATGACCCGCTCGTGTTCCTCATGGGTCAGGGTCGGGCTTTCGCCGGTGGTGCCGACGGGCACAAGACCCGTGGACCCTTCAGCAATCTGCCATTCCACCAAACGTTTGAGCGCATCCAGATCCAGCTCGCCGTTCGAAAACGGGGTGACGAGTGCTGGCATAGAGCCTTTGAACATGGGCACGCTCCCTTCGCTGCAGGTGCAGGCGGCAATCCGCCGCCGTCAAGATACGGAATGCCAGTGATTTAAGTTGATACCGGCACGCCAATGAGTAACGTTCAAGCCTCTATCCCCGGACCGCTGGAAAATGCAAGAGATGACACGCATCCTGGCCCTTATTCTGCTGATAACCGCAGCCCTGCCCGGGGCGCCGGCGCTGGCGCGCGATCTGGGCACCGCACTGAACCTGATGCGCGCCGAGAAATGGCAGGAGGCCGCCCGCGAGGCAGGGGCGCAGCAAACTGTTGCCCGTGATATCATCGAATGGCACCGGCTGCGCGCCGGGCTGGGGTCTGCAGGCGACGTGATGGCGTTTCTGCAGCGGCGTCCGGACTGGCCCGGGCTGGCCTATCTGCGGCGCCAGAACGAAGATGTGATTGCCGCTACGGGGCGTGAAACCATCCTGGTCTTTTACGCCAAAGAGCGGCCGCAGACCGCCGAAGGCGCGCTGAGCCTGGGCAAGGCGCTGATCGGCAGCGGCCGGCGCGGCGACGGCGAGGCGGAAATCGTGCTGGCCTGGCGCACCATGGCAATGGGCAGCGCCATCCACGGCGCTTACCTGCGGGAATTCGGCACGCTGCTGAAACCGCATCACGCCGCGCGGCTGGACCGGCTGCTGTGGGAGAACCACCTGGTCAGCGCCAAGCGAATGCTGCCGCTGGTGTCCGAAGACGACCGCAAACTGGCAGAAGCGCGCATTGCCCTGCAGGAGCGCGCGCCGGGGGTGGACACCCGGATCGAAGCGGTGCCGGAGGCGCTGAAAGGGGCCGCCGGCCTCGCCTACGACCGGTTTGCCTGGCGCGACGGCAAGCGGCTGCAGGACAGCGCCATCGAAATGATGATGGACCGCAGCACCAGCGCCGAGCGCCTGGGCGAACCCGGAAAATGGCTGCAGCGCCGCCGCGACCTGGCCCGCCAGCTGATGCGCGACGGCGCGCACGAACAGGCCTACCAGCTGGCTGCCTATCACTTCTCCACCCCCGAAGAGGGCTACGGCTATTCCGACTGCGAATGGCTGGCCGGTTACATCGCCCTGCAAAAGCTGCGCGACCCGGAACTGGCAGCCCTGCATTTCCAGCGTTTCCTTGACTCGGTGGAAACACCGATCTCGGTCGGCCGCGGCGGCTACTGGCTGGGCCGGGCGCATGCGGCGCGGGGCAAGCCGGACAAGGCGCATGAGGCCTATGCGAAGGCGGCCGAGTACCAGACCTCTTTCTATGGGCTGCTCGCCGCCGAGAAGCTGGGCCGCCCGTTCGACCCGGCGCTGGTGAAGCCTGCGCAGCTGCCGGACTGGCGCACCGCGGCCTTCATGCAATCCTCTGTCGCCGAGGCGGGGCTGATGCTACTGAAGGCGGGTGAGGCGGAAGAGGCCGAGCGCTTCCTGACCCACCTGGTCGAGACCCTGCCGCCGGTGCAGGCGCGCCAGCTGGGGCAGATGGCGGTGGATCTGAACGAGCCGCATCTGGCGGTGATGATCGCCAAGCGCGCGGCGCGCGGCGGGGTGGAGCTGGAAGGCGCCTACTACCCGCTGCACCCGGTGGCCAAGCACCAGCTGCCGATGGCCGAGGAGATGACGCTGGCCATCGCCCGCCGCGAAAGCGAATTCGACCCGGCCGTGATCAGCCACGCCGGTGCGCGCGGGCTGATGCAGGTGATGCCTGCCACAGCGAAACTGGTGGCAACCGAGCTGGGCATCCTGGCGGGGCACAACACCTCCCGCCTGACGGCCGAGTGGGACTATAACGCCAAGCTGGGCGCCAGCTACCTGGCCGGGCTGGCGGGCAAGTTCCGCGGCAATGTGGTGATGATGGCAGCGGGTTACAACGCGGGCCCGCACCGCCCCTCGGCCTGGATGGAACGTTATGGCGATCCCCGCACCGGCGAGCCCGACATCGTCGACTGGATCGAGCACATCCCCTTCAACGAGACCCGCAATTACGTGATGCGGGTCACCGAAAGCCTGCCGGTCTACCGGGCGCGGCTGGGCAAGGCACCGCTGCCCGTTCCGTTTTCACGGGAGCTGAGCGGCTCAACCCTTCACGCGTTCGCGCCATAGGGTGAACAGCCCCGCGGCCATGATGATCCCCGCACCGATGGCGACATTGGTGCGGATCACCTCGCCGAAGATGGCGACCCCCAGCATTGCCGCCCAGATCAGGTGGAAATAGGCAAAGGGCTGCACCGCGCTGGCCTCGGCCATCTCGTAGCATTTGATCAGCAGCCAGTGACCGGTGACACCGGTCACGCACAAGAGCGCCATCCACAGCCAGTCGCCCTGGCTCATCGGCTCCCAGTACCACATGCCGATCGCGGTCATGAAGACCATGCCGGTGATGCCGGTCCAGAAGAAACTGGTCGCGGTGCTGTCCTGGCGCGCGGCAAAGCGCGTCACCAGCCCGTAGACCGCAAACATCAGCGCCGAGACGAAGGGGATGATGGCGGCCGGGTCGAATACCCCGGCGCCCGGCTGCAGGATGATCAATACCCCGATCAGGCCGGCCCCGATCGCCGCCCAGCGCCGCCAGCCGACGCTTTCGCCCAGCACCGGACCGCTCAGCGCCGCCACCAGCAGCGGGTAGCAGATGAACACGGCCTGGCTCTCGACCAGCCCCAGCAGGGTAAAGCCATAGACCGCCACGCAGATCTCGCCGGCCAGAAGAACGCCGCGGAAGATCTGCAGCCACAGCTGTTCGGTGCGCGCCGTTTCCCGCAGCCCGCCCGGCGCACGGGTTGCCAGAAACACCACGAAGGCGGCAAAGAACCAGTAGCGGATCATCACCACCATGTAGGTGTTGTAGGTGCCCGCCAGATGGCGCGAGATCCCGTCCTGCAGCGCAAAGACGATGGTCGCGGCAATCATCAGCATGATCCCCAGCGGCACGTTGTTGTGCTGCACCCGGGGCCGGGGCAGGCTCTTGGCCTGTGGAACCATGCTCATGGCAGTACCGCCTTTGTCATATGCCGCTTGCGCCCGTAGCCGGGAATGCGGGTCACCTCGAATCCTGCCGCCTCCAGCCCGCGGCGCACAAACCCGGCCGCGGTATAGGTCGCCGCCGAACCGCCCGGCGCTGTATGCGACGCCACCTGGCCCATCAGCGCTTCGCCCCACAGCTCGGGATTCTTGGCCGGGGAAAACCCGTCCAGAAACCAGGCATCCGCCTGCCCTGTCCACTCCGGCAGCGACACCCGCGCGTCGCCGCCAATCACCTCCAGCTGCAGGCTGCCCAGATCGCAAATCCCTGTCCCCTGCCATCCGGCCAGAAACCGCTCCGCCCAGGGGGCGACGGCGGGAAAGGCCTCCAGCGCCTTGACCATGTCCGCAGGCGCCATCGGAAAGGCCTCGAAACTGGTGAACCGCAACGGCCCCGTCTGCCCTGCGGCCTCCCAGGCGCGCCAGGCCGCCAGCATGTTGAGGCCGGTGCCGAAGCCCAGCTCGGCAATATGGAAGCCGGGAGCGAACCGCGCGGGCAGACCGTTGCCTGCCAGAAACACATGTTCCGTCTCCGCCAGCCCGTCCTGGATCGAGAAATAGGGATCATCGAACTGGTCCGATACCGGCACCGCGCCATCGCGCCAGCTGAGCCGCGCCTGCTGGTCTGCCATGCTATAATCCCCTAAGCGGTTATCAGGAATGGCGCGACACTGGCGAAAGGATCGGAAAATGGCAATGGCAGATGTGACGGTGCGCGGGGCGGGCATCTTCGGCCTCTCGATCGCCTGGGTCTGCGCCCGGCGCGGCGCACAGGTGCAAGTGGTGGACCCGTTCGGCGCAGGCACCGGCTCCAGCGGCGGGCTGGTCGGCGCGCTGGCGCCGCATGTGCCGGAGAACTGGAATGCCAAAAAGCAGTTCCAGCTGGAAAGCCTGCTGATGGCCGAAGCCTTTTGGGAAGACGTCGAGACGACCGGCGGCGTCTCGCCCGGCTACGGCCGCACCGGGCGGCTGCAGCCGATCAATGATGAACACACGCTGCAGCTCGCCCGCCAGCGTGAAATCTCCGCCCGGGAACTGTGGAAGGACGAGGCCGAATGGCGTGTCTGCGAGGCCGCATCCGTGGGCCCCTGGGTGCCGCCCAGCGCCACCGGCTACGTCATCCATGACACGCTCAGCGCCCGCATGCACCCCCGCCGCGCCTGCGCTGCGCTGGTCTCTGCCCTGGCGGTGATGGGGGTGGAGGTTTTGCCGGAGGCGCCCGCTCAGGGCAAGGAGGTGCACGCCAAGGGCTACGCAGGCCTCCTGGAGCTGAACGAGACCTTCGGCAAAACCGTCGGCGGCGGCGTCAAAGGCCAGGCCGCGCTGCTGCGGTTCCACGAGGGCGAGGTGCCGCAGCTTTATGCCGACAGCCTGCACATCATTCCGCATGCCGACGGCACCCTCGCCATCGGCTCCACCAGCGAACGCGATTTCGAGGACGGCAAGGCGACAGACGCCCAGCTCGACGACGTGATCGAGCGCGCCCGCGCCGCGGTGCCGGTGCTGCACGGCGCCGAGGTGATCGAACGCTGGGCCGGTGTGCGCCCCCGCGCCAAGTCCCGCGCCCCGATGCTGGGCGCATGGCCCGGCCGCGACGGTCATTTCATCGCCAACGGCGGGTTCAAGATCGGCTTTGGCATGGCGCCCAAGGTGGCCCATGTGATGGCGGACCTGCTGCTGGAAGACAAGGACAGCATTCCCGGGGGCTTCCGCGTGGAAGACAACCTCTGAGCCGCCCGCCCCTTTTGCCCTTTGACGGGCCAAGGGCGGCGCAGCCGCCGCGCGGCACGCGCGGTATACCCTTGACGCAGCAAAGGGCTTCTTGCATTTGGCATGGCGTCCTGAGAGGCAGCTCTGCCCATCAGGCGCTTCTCAGCAAAAAAACCGCGCCGCGCAGCGGCGCCACCCCCAAGCCCCTAATCTGAACCGAAGGGACAGCTTGGGGCGCGGGAGCCCCCCTTTTCACCCCTCAAGCACCGCCACCGCACTCCTGCACTGGCGCCCCTCCGGCCCGCGCACCCGCAGGTCCTTGCCGCCGCGGCACTGCGCGGCGCTTTCGAAATGCATCGAAGGGGACGACGCCCGGACGGAAAACTCCGCCAGCGGCCCCCTCAGCTCTTCCGCCAGCAGCGGCGTCCAGAAATGGAGCCGGGGGAAAAACGGCGGCAGCACGCCGCCCGGGCCGGATACATCAAATCCGTGAAATGCGGTGCAGGGGCGGCAGCGGTGTCAGAAGGTCAAGCCCCCACCTTCGCCGCGCCCTGCGGCAAGGCAGGCTCAGCGGTCCAGTTCGGCCCGCAGCTTCTGCATCAGCTTGGTCAGCGTCGCTTCATACTGCGCGCTGGTCAGCCGCCCGCGTTCATCGAATTCCTTGCTGGAGCCTGCCAGATGCACGCCCGGGCCGGACAGCACCCGCGGCTGGAACGGCACCAGGAAACCGCGCAGCAGCGCCTGCGCCTGCTCGCCGCCGGCCCGCCCGGCCGCGGCCGACATCACGGCCACCGGTTTGTCCGCCCAGGGGTTGCCTTCGGTGCGGCTCACCCAGTCGAGCGCGTTCTTCAGCACACCCGACGGCCCCTTGTTGTATTCCGGGGTGGAAATCACCACCGCATCCGCCGCCGCAATCTCATCCGCCAGCGCCTGCACCGCCGGCGGGATGCCGTCCGCTGCCTCGGCATCGCCGTCATACAGCGGCAGGTTCAGATCCGCCTCCACGACCGTTGCGGACCCGAATACACGCGCGGCCTCCGCCAGCAGCTTGCGGTTGGTGGCCCCGCGGCGCAGCGAGCCGGAAATGGTGAGCAGTCGAGGGTCAGCCATGAAGTGTTCCTTTTGTTCGCATCTCTGTTGCGCCCATCATGTATGAGACAGCGGTTGCGAGGAAACAGCAATTGCCGCGCAGGCAATGTGCAGCGCTACGCAACCCGCCCTGCCCCCGGAACGGAAACAGCCCGCCCCCGATAGGGGACGGGCCGCGGAACACGCATGCGCAGTCCGGATCAGGCGGCTTGCGGGATCACCACCACCTCGACGCGGCGGTTGCGGGCCTTGCCCTCGGGCGTCAGGTTCGAGGCCACCGGCTGCGCCTCGCCGCGGCCGATGATGCGCATGCGGTGATAGGGCACGCCGCCGGCCTGGATCTGGCTGGCCACCGCATTGGCACGGCGCTCCGAGAGGCCCTGGTTGTAGCCGGCATCGCCATCGCTGTCGGTATGGCCGATCACCTGGATGGTGCTGTTGGGGTAGCGCACCAGGCTGTTCGCCACCCGGCGCAGGTCGCCCTGAACCGCCGGCGCAACCGCGGCGCTGTCGGTGGCAAAGGTCAGGTCGTTCGGGAAAGACAGGATCAGTCGGTCGCCGGTGTTGACGATGGTGATATCGTCATTTGCCAGGGTCTGGCGCAGCTCGCGCTCCTGCGCGTCCAGCTGGTTGCCGATCACACTGCCGGCAGTGGCGCCGACAATCGCCCCGGTCACCGCCCCCAGACCGCGGTCCGAGTCATTGGCAATGGCACCGACGCCCGCGCCGATGATCCCGCCCAGGATCGCGCCCTGCTGGGTGTTGCTGCCCGGAGTGCCGACGGTTGCCGGGTCGGTACAGGCACCAAGGGCCAGCGTTGCGGCAACAATACCAGCCGTGGTGAGTTTCATCTGCATCATCAAACTGCCTTTTCATTCTCTCAATCCCGGGACATCGCCCGGTCTTCCGCACGAATATCGTGCCGCAGGGCCGCCTTCTCAAGTCGGGATCGCCCGGCATGGGCGAAATCCCGCGCAAAAAACGCCTCTACGGCAGAACGGCAAAGTCCCACCCCTCCTGCTCCATCCATAATTTCCGCAAGGAGGCGGCTTCGGGCGCAAAACTGTCCACCAGCATCTCCGCAGCCAGCATCCGATCGGTGCGGAAATGGCGGAAGCCGCCGCGCAGATCGCACCAGGCGGCCAGCATGGTGCATTCGATATGATAGATCAGCGCCAGCGGCCGCAGGGTGCGGCGGCTCTCGCCGCTCTCCGGGCTGAGGTAGATCAAATGCAGCTTCCGGCTTTCCCGCACCGCCTGCCGCAGCAGCGCCTTGGAAACGCAGCCCTGTTCGGGATCATCCAGCGGTGCGCCCCAGGGGGCCACCTGCAGCCAGTCGGCAGTGGCATGCACATCCTTGATCTTGTGGCTGACCCGCTCTGCCGCTTTCTGCAGGGCGCCGTCACCGGTGCGCATCAGCATCGCCAGGCCGACGTGCAGCGCCTCCAGCTCCTCTTCGTCAAAATTCAGCGGCGGCAGGTCGTACCCCTTGCGCAGCATGTAGCCGATCCCCGCCTCCCCCTCGACCGGCGTGCGCATCGCCTGCAGCGCCGCGATGTCGCGGTAGATGGTGCGTTTGGAAACCTCCAGCGTCTCCGCAAGGTCCTCAGCCCGCACCGGGGCCGTGGCGGATCGCAGGATCTGGATGATTTCGAACAAGCGGCCGGTGCGGGGCATGGGCGGGCTCCAGTGACAGTCTGCTGACACCTTAGCACATGCCGCTGACAACAGCCTGTCAGCAGAGGTCTGGTTTTCTGTTCCTCAGAAAAGGAGAATTTCCATGCTGACCTACGAATGGATTTCGATGATCACCCTGGGCAAAGACCGCTGGGATACCCGGTACCGCCTGCCGAAACCTTACGAGGCCGAACGCGAAGCCGCCCGCCTGCGGTATGAGACGCAGCAAGCGTCCCGTCCCGTCCGGCCCGGGCTGCTGCAGCGCCTGTTCAGCCGGCGGCGCACACTTCATGCACCGCGGTGTCCTCGTCCCG
This sequence comes from Leisingera thetidis, assembly GCF_025857195.1. Lineage (NCBI taxonomy): Bacteria > Pseudomonadati > Pseudomonadota > Alphaproteobacteria > Rhodobacterales > Roseobacteraceae > Leisingera > Leisingera thetidis. Next base: position 3,622,706 of record NZ_CP109787.1, read on the forward strand.
TGCCGCCTCATAAGCAAGCATCGCGCGTTTGACCGGCAGCCCCCAGTGGTAGCCGCCCAAGGCACCGGACTTGCGCAAGGCACGGTGGCAGGGGATCAGCCAGCTGACCGGGTTGCGCCCCACCGCCGTGCCGACGGCGCGCACCGCCTTGGGGGAGCCGATTGCCTGTGCCAGCTCGGAATAGGTGGTGACATGGCCCGAAGGGATGCGCAGCAGCGCCTCCCAGACCTTGATCTGCAGCGGCGCGCCGATCATGTGCAGCGCGGTCTCGCCCTTTTGGGCAAAGGCCGCTTCCGCCAGCGGCCGCAGGGCGGCCGGATCCTCCACGAACTCTGCCTGCGGCCAGCGGGCGCGCATGTCGGCCATGGCAGGCTCTGCCCCGGTTTCGGCGGCAAAACCCAGCCCGCAGATGCCCTTCTCGGTCCCCATGGCCAGGGCCAGCCCAAAGGGGCTGTCGAACCAGCCCCAATAAATCCGCAGGCCATCGCCTTTGCGGGCATATTCACCGGGGCTCATCGCCTCCCAGCGCAGGAACAGATCGTGCAGCCGTCCGGACCCGGACAGCCCCACGGCATGCGAAGCCTCCAGCGTGGTGAAGCGGTCGCGCAGCAGCGCCTTGGCATGGCCCAGCCGCAGATACTGCTGATAACGTTTGGGCGAAACGCCGACCCAGGCCGAGAACAGCCGCTGAAAATGGCTTGGGCTCATGTCCATCCGGGCGGCCAGCTGTTCCAGCGTCAGATCCTCGCCGCCATCGTCGATCAGCTCGATCGCCCGCCGCATGACGCCGTAATGATAGCTGTTTTCCCGCGCTTCGATATTCATCGACCCAACCTGTCTTGTGCTGCGGTCCAAGCTACTGCGCAAACCCCCGGCAATCGACCCGGAAGTTGCGGATTTGCACGGAACTCCGCGCAGTGGTCTGCCGCACCCGGCCAGACGCAATTTCAATTGCGCTTTAAGGTTTGACCTGTACATATGGCGCCCGATGGCCAAGCAACTCGATTATCATACGCTGCGCGAAATCTTCACGCGCTTCCAGGCAGCCGAGCCCGAGCCAAAGGGCGAGCTGGAGCATGTCAATGCCTACACGCTGGTGGTGGCGGTGGCGCTGTCGGCACAGGCGACCGATGCCGGCGTGAACAAGGCAACCCGCGAGCTGTTCAAGATCGCCGACACTCCGCAAAAGATGCTGGATCTGGGCGAGGAACGCCTGATCGAGCACATCAAGACCATTGGCCTTTTCCGCAACAAGGCCAAGAACGTCATCAAGCTGTCCAAGATCCTGGTCGAGGAGTACGGCGGCGAAGTGCCCTGTTCGCGCGCCGCGCTGCAGTCGCTGCCGGGGGTCGGACGCAAGACCGCAAACGTGGTGCTGAACATGTGGTGGAAACAGCCCGCACAGGCGGTGGACACCCATATTTTCCGGGTCGGCAACCGCTCCGGCATCGCCCCGGGCAAGGATGTCGACGCAGTGGAACGCGCCATAGAAGACAACATCCCCGCCGATTTCCAGCAGCACGCCCACCACTGGCTGATCCTGCACGGCCGCTACCACTGCAAGGCCCGCAAGCCGATGTGCGGCAGTTGCCTGATCCGCGATCTCTGCATGTATGAGGACAAGAACCTTTGAGCCGCAGAGAGTTCTCTGGCGGCTGTCTTTTGAGGCCGCAGGGCGGCTTCTCCCGCACGGCCCGCACGCTTGTTGCCGCTGGCCGCTTAACTGATCAATACAGGCGCGCCGGACCCGGATCCGGCGCAGCAATCCCCGAGGAGGGCAGCACATGACCAAGACCTATCAGCTGGTCGGCATCGGCAATGCCGTGGTCGACGTGATTTCACAATGCGAGGACGGCTTCCTGTCTGAACAGGGCATCGAAAAAGGCATCATGCAGCTCATTGAACGCGAGCGCTGCGAGGATCTTTATGCTGCGATGGGCAACCGGATGCTGACCCCGGGCGGCTCGGTTGCCAATACCATTGCAGGCGCGGGCGCGCTGGGGCTGGAGGCCGCCTTCATCGGCCGGGTGCGCGAGGACGCGCTGGGGAAATTCTATGCCGACGCGATGAACAACGAGGGCGTCGGTTTTGTGAACCCGCCGGTAGCTGACGGCGAGCTGCCGACTTCGCGTTCGATGATCTTTGTGTCGCCCGACGGTGAACGGTCGATGAACACCTATCTGGGGATTTCCTCCGAGCTGAGCTCGGCCGACGTGCCGGAAGAAGTGGCAGGCAAGGCCCAGATCATGTTCCTGGAGGGCTATCTGTTCGACAAGGACAAGGGCAAGACCGCCTTCATGGAAGCCGCGCGCGACTGCCGCAAGGGCGGCGGCAAGGTTGGCATCTCGATCTCCGACCCGTTCTGCGTCGAGCGGCACCGGGCTGATTTCCTGAACCTGATCGGCAATGAGCTGGATTTTGTGATCGGCAACCAGGATGAAATCTGCGCCCTGTTCGAATGTGAAGACCTGGAGGAGGCGATGGCCAGGACAGCGGCGATTTGCCCGCTGGTGGTCTGCACCCGCTCAGGCGACGGGGTGACGGTGCTGAACGACGGTGTGCGCATCGACGTGCCGGTCGAAACGATTGTGCCGGTGGATGCGACCGGTGCGGGCGATCAGTTTGCCGCCGGATTCCTGTTTGGCATGGCCACCGGCCGCAGCATGGAAATCTGCGCCCGGATGGGTTGCATCTGCGCCGGCGAAGTGATCCGTCATATCGGCCCGCGCCCGGAAACGAACGTGCTGCACATGCTGGAAGAGGCCGGTCTGGTCTGACCGCAAACCGGGTTCTCCCGCCCGTCGAAACCGCACCTGAGGGTGCAGTGTCTCCCGTTGGGGGTGGCGCGCAGCGCAAGCCGCTGCGCCCCGCCCGCCGTCCGCAGGACGCAAGGGCGCCAGCCCGCGCAGCTTCACCGCTTCAGCCCGGTTGATCCGTCTCAGGCTGATCGGCGGCCGCCTGGGCTTTGCTCAGAAGGCCGGTCAGTGCCGCGGCCTCGGCAGCGCTCAGCCCTGCCAGCAGCCGCGTCTGGGTCTGCACATGCGCAGTCACCGCCCGGTCGATCAGCGCGAACCCCTGTTCCGTCAGCCCAACCAGGAAGCTGCGGCTGTCCTCTGGGTTCACCTCGCGTTTGACCAGCCCGTCCGCCTCCAGCCGGTCGATCCGGTTGGTCATCGTGCCGGAGGCCACCATTGTCGCCTTCAGCAGCGCGCCCGGTGACAGCGTGTAGGGCGGGCCAGAGCGGCGCAATGTGGCCAGCACGTCGAATTTGGCGGCATTCAGCCCGAAGTCCGCAAAGGTCTTCTGCATCTCGCGCTGATAGGCCAGGTACAGCCGCGCCACCCGGCCGATCACCCCCATGGCCGTGACATCCAGGTCCGGCCGCTCCCGTTCCCATTGCTGGGTGATAAAATCCACATGATCCATGGCAACCGGTTTAGGGATTTACATCTTGACGTCAAGACAAAACTCCTTATCTCGATATCAAGATAAGGAGAGACACATGCCCATCCGGACCCTTCTGCTGACAGCTCTGGCCCCTGCGATCTGGGGCAGCAGCTATATCGTGACGACAACCCTCTTGCCCGGCCATTCGCCGCTGGTTGTGGCCCTGCTGCGGGCGCTGCCCGCGGGACTGCTGCTCCTGCTGCTGGTGCGGCAGCTGCCGCCGCTCAATTGGCTTCCGCGGCTCATGGTGCTGGGGGCGCTGAATTTCTCGCTGTTCTGGGTGCTGCTGTATGTATCCGCCTACCGCCTGCCGGGCGGGGTTGCCGCAACGCTCGGCGCGGTTCAGCCGCTGATCGTGGTGTTCCTGTCGGCGCTGCTGCTGAAATCACAGATCCGCGCCGCCGCCGTTGCCGCCGCCGTGCTGAGCATTGCAGGCGTTGCCCTGCTGGTGCTGACCCCTGCGGCCAAGCCCGACGCATTGGGCGTGCTGGCGGGTCTTGGCGGCGCCCTGTCGATGGCAGGCGGCGTGGTGCTGACCCGCAAGTGGCAGCCGCCGGTGCCGCCGCTGGTGTTCACCGCCTGGCAGCTGACCGCAGGCGGCCTGCTGCTGCTGCCATTTGCGCTGTGGGCCCTGCCTGAAATGCCCGTCTTCACCGCCGCCAATATCCTGGGGCTTGCCTACATGAGCCTGATCGGCGGTGCGCTGACCTATATCCTGTGGTTCCGCGGCCTGGCCCGGATCGAACCCTCGCAGGTCTCGCTGCTTGGCGTGCTCAGCCCGCTGTCGGCGGTGATTCTGGGCTGGCTGCTGCTGGGGGAAACCCTGACGCCCCAACAGATGCTGGGCGCCCTCCTGGCCCTGTTCAGCCTTTGGCTTGGCCAGTCCCGGCTGCGGCTGCGCAGGAAACGCGGGGCAGCCCCGGCCGCGTAAACCGCATCACCGCGGCATTGCGGGCTCACAGGCCCCGCCGCGGTGGCACTCCAGCACCTGCCGCCGCACCTCTGAAGTGTCGTCAAAGGCAAACCCGCCGCAGGCATTGGCGCGGATCACCAGCTCGCGTCCGCGCTGCTCCGCGAAGAACACGTGACCGGCTCCGGATTCCACTCCTCCGCACCATGGCCCAAGGCATTCCACCTCCAGCACTGCAGGCATGTTGACCCGCCCGGAGAAATACTTGCCCTCCAGCAACTTGCCCGAGAGCTGCGCCGGAATGCGGGTCAGCGGCGGAGTGTCGCCGGGGCTTTCCGAATGGGACTGCGGCAGCAGGGTTTCGTCGAATCTCAGCTCGCCCGCGATGATGTTATAGACGCTGTCCGACGCCGCGGCCTGCAAATAGGTGTCCGCAGGACCCCAGGGCAGGCAGCTGAGGGCGGCGGCCGGGCTGGCAGCGATGGACAGGAGGCACGCGCATAGGCCAGACGCTGCCCGGCTAATCGGCCAGACGGACCAATTGGTTAGAAGCTGCCGCAGAATCCGCATCTCACAAAAACTCCCTGAATTCATCCACCACCCGCGCGTAAACCTCGCGCTTGAACGGCACGATCTTCTCCACCAGGCTCTCCACCGGCTGCCAGCACCAGGCGGAAAACTCCGGATGATCGGTTTCGATATTTACCTGTTCATCAGTTCCCAGAAACCGCATCAGATACCATTTCTGCTGCTGCCCCCGGTACTTGCCGCCCCAGAAGCTGGGCACCACCTCATGCGGCAGGTCATAGGGCAGCCAGCCGTCGGATTCCGCGATGATCTCCACCAGCTCCGCCGCCACGCCGGTTTCTTCCTCCAGCTCGCGCAGGGCCGCTGCACGCGGGTCCTCGCCCGCATCGATGCCGCCCTGCGGCATCTGCCAGGCGTCCTTGTAGCGGTCCTTGCGCTGGCCGACAAAAACGGCGCCCTCGGCATTGATCAGCATCACCCCCACATTGGGACGATAGGGCAGCTTGGCAATCTCTTCCGGCGTCATCCGGCTCTCCTCGGCATGTTTTCACAACCTTAGACCGCTTGCCGCCGGGGCACGCAAGGGGGTGACGCGGCGTTTGCCCGTGACAACGCCGCCCGCGCGCCCGATCCTAGGCGCAACTGCCAGGGAGAGTTCTTGATGACTGCGTACCCCAACCTGCTTGCCCCGCTGGATCTGGGCTTTACCACCCTCCCGAACCGGGTGCTGATGGGCTCGATGCACACCGGGCTTGAGGAAACCGGCGACTGGAACCGGGTTGCCGAATTCTACGCCGCCCGCGCCCGCGGCGGGGTCGCCCTGATGGTGACCGGCGGCATCGGGCCGAACCTTGAAGGCTCAGTGCTGCCCGGTGCCTCGATGATGACCACGGCCAAGGACGTCGAAAACCACCGGGTGATCACAGACCGTGTGCATGAGGTCGGCGGCAGAATTGCCATGCAGATCCTGCACGCGGGCCGCTATGCCTATGGCCCCAAGTGCGTCGGTCCCAGCCCGGTGAAATCCCCCATCTCCCCCTTCCCGCCGATCGAACTGGACGAGGACGGCATCGAAAAGCAGATCGCGGACATCGTCAACGCCGCGCGCCTCGCACAGGAGGCAGGCTATGACGGAGTCGAGATCATGGGCTCTGAGGGCTATTTCCTCAATCAGTTCCTGGTCACCCGCACCAACAAGCGCACCGACCGCTGGGGCGGCTCCTACGAGAACAGGATGCGGCTGCCCATCGAAGTCGTGCGCCGCACCCGCGAGACCGTGGGCCGCGATTTCATCATCATCTACCGCCTGTCGATGATCGACCTGGTGCCCGAGGGCTCCACCCACGAGGAGGTTGTGCAGCTGGCGCAGGAGATCGAGAAGGCCGGCGCCACCATTCTCAACACCGGCATCGGCTGGCACGAGGCCCGCATCCCGACCATCGCCACCAGCGTTCCGCGGGCGGCCTTTGCCTGGGTCACCAAGAAGCTGATGGGCAAGGTCTCCATCCCCATCATCACATCCAACCGCATCAACACGCCGGAGGTGGCCGAACAGGTTCTGGCGGAGGGCTGCGCCGACATGGTGTCGATGGCGCGGCCGATGCTGGCGGACGCGGATTTCGTCGCCAAGGCCGAAGCCGGACAGGCAGAGCGCATCGCCCCCTGCATTGCCTGCAACCAGGCGTGCCTCGACCATACCTTCAGCGGCAAGCTGACGTCCTGCCTGGTCAACCCGCGCGCCTGCCACGAGACCGAACTGGTGATCGAACCGGCGGCAGCGGCCAAGGCGGTGGCGATTGTTGGCGCCGGGCCTGCAGGGCTCGCCACCGCCGTCACAGCCGCTCAGCGCGGGCACAAGGTCACCCTGTTCGACAAGTCCGATGAGATCGGCGGCCAGCTCAACATGGCCAAGCAGGTGCCGGGCAAGGAGGAATTCTGGGGCCTGGTCGACTGGTACCGGGTGATGGCGGCAGAGGCCGGCGTCACGCTGGAACTCGGCCGCGAGGCCGCGGCGGACGATCTGACCGGTTTCGATGAGGTGGTGATCGCCACCGGCGTCATCCCGCGCGATCCGGCGATTCCCGGCCAGGACCGGGACAACGTGCTGAGCTACATCGACGTGCTGCGCCACAAGAAGCCGGTGGGCGAACGTGTGGCGGTGATCGGCGCTGGCGGCATCGGCTTTGACGTGTCCGAGTATCTGCTGGAGGAAGGCCACAGCCCCGCCGTCGACCTGCCCGCCTGGATGAAGGAATGGGGGGTAACCGACCCCGCCGAACACCGCGCGGGCCTCGCCCCCGAAGGCCCGCAGCCCGAGCCGCCCGCCCGCCGCGTGACGCTGCTGCAGCGCAAGGCGGAACGGCACGGCAAGCGGCTCGGCAAGACCACCGGCTGGATCCACCGCGCCACGCTCAAGATGAAGAACGTGGAATTTCTGGGCGGTGTGAACTACGAGCAAATCGACGAACAGGGCCTGCATGTGAGCTTCGGCGAAGCCCGCGAAAACCCGACGCTGGTGCCTGCCGACACCATCGTTCTCTGCGCGGGCCAGCTGTCCGAACGCTCGCTGGCGGACCAGCTGGCCGAACGCGGCATCACCGCCCATGTCATTGGCGGCGCCGATGTGGCGGCGGAACTGGATGCCAAGCGCGCCATCAACCAGGGCACCCGGCTGGCTGCAACGCTGTAACCGCACCGCCCCGGTCCGGGCCGCCTGCCGCGGGTTTCTTCAATGAAACTGGCAGCATGACCGCATCCGCGCTAACCATGGGAAAACGGATGCAAACGAGGCCGCCCCATGCCGATTTCCGCCTACGACCTCTGGGCCGATGGCACCGCCCGCCCCGCCGCGGACCTGGCCGCGACCGGGCCCGGCCGCTTCCGCTGGCTGCACTTCGACCTGGCGGACCCGGAGCTGGCCGAGTGGTGCAAGGCACAGCTCCCCGGCATCCCGGGCCAGGCGCTGCTGCAAAGCGAAACCCGGCCCCGCTGCGACGTGTTCGAGGACGGTCTGATCCTGAACCTGCGCACGGTGAACCGCAATCCCGGCGCCGAGGCCGCCGAGATGCTGTCGCTCAGGATCTGGGCGACCAGCCGCACCATTGTCACCGTGCGCCTGCGCAAGACCTTCGCGCTGGATGAAATCCGCGCCGAATGCGGCACCGGCCGCGGCCCCGACTCGCCGGGCCAGTTCCTTTACCGCCTGATCAACGGGCTGGCACTGCACACCCGTGACGAGGTGCTGGAGCTGAGCGCCGCAACCGAGGCGCTGGAGGAGCTGACCGAAGACGGCACCCTGCCTGCTGCCGAGGCGCTCAAGGCACCGCGCCGCAACGTGCTGAAACTGCACCGCTATCTGGAACCGCAGCGCGAAGCGCTGCTGAACCTGCAGGATACCGGGGTTCCGCTGTTCTCGGAGGAGGAGCAGCTGCACCTGCGCGAAGCGGTGAACCTGTTCACCCTGTCGGCGGAAACGCTGGAGTCGCTGACCGGGCGGCTGGCAGTCCTGCGCGACCACACCGACGCCGAACTGGCCCGGCAGATGGGCCGCAACAGCTATGCGCTGTCGGTGGTGGCGGCGCTGTTTCTGCCGCTCGGTTTCCTGACCGGCCTGTTCGGCGTGAACCTCGCCGGCATCCCCGGAGCGGACTCGCCGCTGGCCTTTCCCATTCTCTGCCTCAGCCTGCTGGGGCTGGGCGCGGGCATGCTGCTGGTGATGCGCTGGCTCAGGCTGCTCTGACCGCCGGCGGCCCCCGGAAGCTGCCTATCCGTGAACCGCGCGGCTGCCGGCCGGTGCCTGCCCGCGGTCGTCCATGCCGTAGTCCCGGATCACCCCGGCCACCCGCAGCCGGTATCCGGCAAAGACTCCGGCCCGGCCCTGCGCCTGGGCGCTGCGGTGCTCTGCCAGCTGGCGCCAGCGCTGCACCGCGGCCTCGTCCCGCCAGAAGGACAGCGACAGCAGCTTGTCCGGCGCATTCAGGCTCTGGAACCGCTCGACCGAGAGGAACCCGTCCACCTGTTCCAGCAAGGGCTTCAGCTCCGCCGCAATTTCCAGATAGGCCTCCTTCTGCCCGGCAGCGATTTCCACTTCGAATATCACGGCAATCATGCCGAACGACCTCCCGTGTCCGCGTGCGGCGCCGAGGCCAGTTTGAGCCAGACCCGGTCCTCGCGCAGCAGGAACCGCTCGCGCTGCGCAAACTCATAATTCTCCCGTCCCAGCGGGTCCGCCGCCAGCCGTGCGCGGTAGGCTTCATAGGCGGCCAGGCTGTCCACGTTGTAAATGCCATAGGCCAGCGTCGAGGACCCCTCATGCGGCGCGTAATACCCGACCAGACCGGCGCCGCAGCGCGGGATCGCCTGGCCCCAGTTGCGGGCGTATTGTTCGAACTGCGCCGTTTTGGCCGGGTCGATGCGGTAGCGGATGATGCAGGTGAGCATGTTCAGATCCTTTTGGTGTTCAGAACCCCCTGCCTAGCCCGCAGCCTGCCCCGGAAGCTTCGCCCCGGACCGCAGCTTTACTCCACGTGGATGGTGATCACTTCGGAAACCACCGGCGATTCGTGCGGCACGTGGCTGGCATCGCCCAGCACCAGCTGCAGCGAATGGCGGCCCGGCGGCAGCTCGATAGTGGTCTCGGTCTGGCCGCCGCCGAAATGCACGTGATGCGCGTCCGCTGGCAGCCCGTTCAGCAGCTCATCCGCGCCGTCCTCGCCCTCGCCGATCGCCGGGCGGTCGATCAGCAGATGATGATGGCCGCTGTTCTCCTGGCCGGATCCGGCCGGCGCCACATCCATGCCGGACAGGCCGAACACCACGGTAACCGGAGAGGTGACGGTATCGCCATCCTTCAGGTTGACGAAGAACACCTTGGCGTCCGGGTGCGAAGGTGTCCGCTCCTGCGCCCACAAGGGCACCGCCAGGCACACCGCCACAGATGCCGCCAATATCCGTTTCATGACCTTATCTCCTTCGGCCGGAACAACGAATCACAGTGTAGCGCATCTGCCAGGCGGCGCATTGCCGCCGCCGTCCGCAGCAGGCGGAGTTCTGCCGCCCGCCTGTCCCGCGGCAGACCACGGCCGCCGCCGCCGCCGTTTCCGCAGCGCAAACGATCCCCGCGAAACCTCGCAATTATCCCAAGCCTGCCGCGATCTCGCCCGATTTCACCGGCAACACTGGGGCAACACAGACATACGAGGACGGGTGGATATGGACCGACTGACCGAAATGGAGGCCTTTGCCAATGTGGTGGACCAGGGCGGCTTCACCGATGCCGCACGCAAGATGGGGATCTCGAAATCCGCTGTCTCCAAACATGTCTCCAGCCTGGAGGCCCGTCTCGGCGCCCGGCTTTTGAACCGCACCACCCGCCGGGTGTCCCCGACGGAGATCGGGCTTGCCTATTACGACCGCGCCCGCCGGGTGCTGAATGACGCAGGCGAAGCGGATGCGCTGGTCACCTCGATGCAGTCTGCCCCCTCCGGCCTTTTGCGCATTTCGGTAGCCACCGATTTTGGCGTCAATCACCTGTCGCCGGTGCTGTCGGACTTCCTGCGCGATTTCCCGGACATCACTGTCAACATGGTGCTGAACAACCGCTATGTTGAACTGATCTCCGAGGGCTTCGACATGGCTGTGCGGATCGGCGAGCTGGAGGACAGCTCCCTGCGCGCCCGCAAACTGACCGAGACCACCAAACGGATGATCGCCTCACCGGCCTACCTGGAGAAATACGGGCGGCCCCAGAAGATCGACGAACTGAACAGCCACAAACTCCTGCATTATTCCAGCCAGTCCAGCGGCAATGTCTGGAAGATCACCGCACCCTCGGGGGAACGGCGCCAGGTGCGCACCTCTGGCTGGCTGTCGGTGAATGACGGTCAGTCGCTGCTGAACGCGGCCATCTCCGGCCTCGGCATCGCCTATCTGCCCAGCTACCTCTACTCCGAGGCGCTGGAAGAAGGGCTGGTTGAGGACGTGATGCCCAGCCTGCCGGTCGAAACCCAGGGCATTTACGCGGTGTACCCGCCCGGCAAGTTCACCCAGCCCAAGGTGCGGGCGTTCATCGACTTTCTGGTGGCGGCCTTTGCCGACCGCGACCCGTCTGAGTGGAAAACCTGAACCGGTTTTTCGGAAAACCGGGCCAAGACATCCCTCGAAGACCTGCCGCCGTGCGGTTTTCCTCTCAGGTGATGGCAACAAGCTGCCGCCCGCCCAGTCGCAGAACGGACGCTTCCGGGGCGCTGCCGCGGCACGGTGTGCCGGAGGGCGCCAGCGGTTCGCGCCGCCTGCGCCGACAACGGTCACTCGGCGAGCAGCACCGCCTCCACCCGCCGGTTGGCCTCGCGGCCTTCCGGCGACAGGTTGCTGGCAATCGGGGCCAGAAACCCTGCTCCGGCAACCTCAATCCGCGTCTCATCGGCGCCCAGCGCTGAAACCAGACGGTCCTTCACCGACTGTGCGCGGCGTTCGGAAATGCCGATATTCTGGTCCTGCGAGCCTACCGTATCTGTATGGCCCACCAGCAGCAGCCGGTACTGCGGATGGGCGGCCAGATACTCAGCGAGCTCCTGCAAGCTGGCATAGCTGCCGTCCTGCAGCCGGACGGAACCGCTTTGAAATACCAGATCCGTCAGCACGGCATGGCCGCGCACTTCCAGCACCTTGGCCAGTTCCACCGGCCGCACCGGGCCGGGCGCCTCTGCGGCAGGCTTCACGACCGGCGGCGCCGCGGCGGGCGGCTGCACGGTGATCATCTGCACATAGGCCGTCCCGCCGCCCCGCGACACCAGGATCGAAACCGCCTGCAGGCCTCTGGCCGCCGACAGGAAATGATAGCGGGAAATATCCACCATCATGTCCGGCGCAGGCACCACCTCGATCCCGAAGCGGAAGCCGAAGCCGCCGCAGTCCCGCGCCGCGCAGTCCAGCAGCACCTCATAGCCTTGCGCCAGCAGCTGCTCCCGCATCGGTGCAAGGATCTCCAGCACCGTGCTGTCTCCCTCCAGCCGCCAGGTCCGGCGCAAGATCCGGCCCTCAAAGCGCTGCGACGGCACCTCGTCCGACGCCTCCGGCCCCACCGGCAGCTGGTAGACGCCCAGCGCCGTGGCCCGTTCGGACACCGCTGCCGCGCCGGGCGGCAGCGTCATCTCCGCCGCCCCGGCGCTTCCGGGCAGCAGTACCGCCGCGGCCAGGCCAGCCAAGGCCGTCAAACGTGTTAGCGGCACTGGCTGTGATATTCCGGATTGGGCACCATGGCGGTTGCGCTGGCCACCCGGTTGGACATGTTGAAGAAGCCGGCGACATTGGCGATGTCCCAGATGTCGCGGTCGCTGAACCCCGCACTGCGCAGGCCCTGGCGGTCCGCCTCTTCGATCTCGGCGCTGGCCGTGGTCATCCTGGCGGCAAAATCCAGCATCGCCCGGTGCCGCGCCTCCAGCGGCGCCACCCGGTAGTTCATCACCAGCATCTCGCCCAGCTGCGGATCGCCCGACAGCTGCCGCACCGCGGCGCCATGCGCCACCAGACAGTAGAAACAGCGGTTGATCGACGAGACCACCACCGCGATCATTTCCCGCTCCAGCTTGCTGAGGCCGCTGTCTGCCAGCATCAGGTCGTTGTACATGCCGGTGAAGGCGTTCAGCTTGTCTATGTCAAAGGCATTGGCCTTCAGCACATTGGGCACAAACCCCAGCTTTTCGACGCAGATGTCGAAATATTTCTGCGTTTCCGGCGGCAGCGGATCCACCATCGGCAGGTCAAGGGCTGTGGGCTGGGTCTGGTCACTCATCGCGGTCAATCGCCTTCCTGAAATATCCGGTAGTGGTACTGTCCAACACAGTCCATGCCAAGGGAAGCGTAAAGCCCGTTGGCGCCTTCATTGCGTTTCGTGCAAAGAACCGCCAGTTCGCTGGCGCCATTCTCCAACGCCCAGAAGGCCGCCTGGCGCATCATCCAGCCGCCCATGCCGCAACGCTGCTGATGCGGCAGGATCTCCAGCGCATGCACCATCGCGACGCCCGCATGATTGGCCACGAACCCCGCGCCGGCAGGTTTGTCCTTGTGGCGTCCCAGCAGGCCCGTCTTTGCCCCCTGCACCCGCTGCATCACCGCCAGGCGTTCCGGTCCGATGCCGCCCTGCTCCCAGATCTCGCGCTGGATCGCCAGCGGCTCCCAGACGCAGAAGGCAGTCACGCGCGGCACCGGGATATCCGTCAGCCGCTCCGCCGGGCAGGTCCAAAGGTTCACCGGATCCTTCACCGCGTAACCGCGCGCCTCCAGCTGCGCGTCCAGCTCCGCCTCGCCGTCCCGGATCATGAACAGGCAGTCCTGCCCCATGGCGCGCATCGCCTCCTCCGCCGCAGCAATTTCAGCCTCCGACACCTGGCCGGAAACCGTCGCCGCCGACACCCGGCTGCCGCCGCCCTGCCCTTCGCGCAAGGTGACGGGGCCCAGCTGGCGCACGGATGCAGGCGGCCATGTCGCCTCGGTCACGGCATAATAACGGGGGTCGGTTGTCACTGCTCCAGCTCCTTTGCCAGCTCGGTCATCGCCGCATCGATCCGCACGCCATCGGTGCCGCGGATCACCACATTGGCGCCGAACACGCCATCCTTCTGAAACGGGTAGCAGCCGACCGACAGATCCGCATAGGCCTCGGCCAGCACCCGCAGCGGCCCGGCAATCTCGCCCTCGCCGCGCAGCACCCGCAGGGTTTGCGACAGCATTGGCCGGCCGCCGGTCAGCGTCGGCATCACGCTGGCCACCATCGCCTGGAAGATCAGCGGCACCCCGGCCATCACATGCACGTTGCCAAGCGTGAAGCCCGGCGCCGCGGAAACCGGATTGTCGATCAGCGCCGCGCCGTCCGGGATCCGCGCCATGCGCAGGCGGGCCGCGTTCAGCTCGATGCCTTGGGTGTCGTAATGCGCCTGCAGGATCGCGCGGGCGTCCTCGCGCACGTCCAGATGCGCGTCAAAGGCCTTGGCGATGCAATCGGCGGTGATGTCATCATGGGTCGGGCCGATGCCGCCGCTGGTGAAGACATGGTCATGTGCCCCGGCCAGCGCCTTGACCGCGGAAATGACCGCGGCCTCGTCGTCGCTGACGATGCGCACTTCCTTCAGGTCGATGCCATGCTTGGCCAACTCGCCGGCCAGGTAATGCATGTTGGCATCGCGGGTCCGGCCCGACAGGATCTCATCCCCGATGACCAGCATGGCAGCGGTTGGATTGGCCATGGTTGTCCTCCCTTGATACCTCGTCTTCGCAGGTATAGGCCCAGTGGCATGCGCTTTGAAACCCCTCTGATCCCCGCCGTGCTGATCCGCCGCTACAAACGCTTCCTCGCCGATTGCCGGCTGGAAGACGGGCAAGAGGTCACCGCCCATTGCGCCAATCCCGGGTCGATGATGGGGCTTGCGGAGCCGGGCATGAAAATCTGGCTGGAGCCCAACGACGACCCCAGGAAGAAGCTGAAATACGGCTGGCGGCTGGTCGAGCATGCGGGCGGCCATTTCACCGGCGTCGACACCTCGGTGCCGAACCGCGCCCTGCGCGCCGCGCTTGAAGCCGGGGAGATCGCGGAACTTGCCGCCTACAAGACCGTGCGGCCCGAAGTGAAATACGGCGGCAACAGCCGCATCGACTTCCTGCTGAGCCAGGACGGCCTGCCCGATTGCTATGTCGAGGTGAAAAGCGTGACCCTGTCGCGCCGGCCGGGCCTGGCGGAATTCCCCGACAGCGTCACCGCGCGGGGCACAAAACACCTTGGCGAGCTTGCCGCAATGGCAGCGCAAGGACACCGGGCAATGATGCTCTATCTGGTGCAGCGCACCGATTGCGACCGATTCCAGCTGGCGGCGGATATCGACCCGGCCTATTCGCAAGCCTTTGCCAGCGCCCGGGCTGCAGGGGTGGAGCGTCTGGTGCTGGGGACAAGGATTTCCCCGCAGGGCGTCGAGGCCGGCGCCCCTCTCGCCGCCGCCCAGTAGCGGCGAGGGGCGCGCCTGATCAGGCCGCCTTGCTTGCCGCATCCTCCTGCGCATCCGGTTCGGCCTGTACAATGGTGCGGGTCGGGAAGGGAATATCGACCCCGGCCGCGTCCAGCGCCTCCTTCACCTTGCGCTTCATGTCGGCCTGATACTGGAAATAGTCAGACGCATCGACCCAGACCCGGACCAGAAAATCCACCGAACTGCTGTTCAGCGCATTGACCTGGATGAACGGCTCCGGCGCGTTGTGCGAGCGGCTGTCGCCCATGACCGTCTCGCGGATCACCCGCTCCGCCACTGCCAGGTCGGCGCCGTAACCGACGCCAAAGGTCCACTCGGCGCGGCGGGTGTCAAAGGAGGAGTAGTTGGTGATGGTGTTGCCCCAGACCTCGGAGTTGGGGATGATCACCTTGAGGTTGCTGAGGCTGGCAATCACCGTGTTGTTCAGGTTGATGTCCTTCACCGTGCCCATCTCGCCGTCCACCTCGATGAAATCTCCCAGCTTGAACGGGCGGAACAGGATCAGCATCACCCCGGCTGCGACATTCGACAGCGCCCCCTGCATCGCCAGGCCGACCGCCAGGCCGGCAGCCCCGATGGCCGCAACGATCGAGGTTGTCTGGACGCCAAAGGTGTTCAATACGAACAGCAATGCGAAGGCCAGGATGGTATAGCGTGCCAGATTGCCCAGGAAATGAAACAGCGTCACGTCAAGCTTGGCATGGGTATCGCCCAAAGCCGCGATCCGGCGCTTCACCCAGCTTGCTGCAATGAAGCCCGCCAACAGGATGACCACTGCGGCGGCGACGCTGCCCAGCACCTGGGCAAGAAACTCCAGCGTCACCAGATCGGACAGTGATCTTCCCTCGTAAATTTCAGTCTGCATCAGACCGTTGATACTTTCCATGCCGCTGTGTCCCTCTCTGCTGCCGCTGTTTTTTGTTACCCGTGACAACGCAGAGCGGCGGAAAAAGTTCCCGCAAGCCCCCCCTGCCCCCTCTGGCCCTTTTGCCGTGAACCCCTTACATAGCTACGCAACGACATCCGATGGAGCTCCGCCTGATGAGATCGAAAGACGGCCGCACAACCAAGGACGGCATCCGCATTCATGAACCCGGCGATTTTGCCGGCATGCACAAGGCGGGGGCGCTTGCCGCGCGCATTCTGGATGACATCGCGGCCCATGTGGTGCCAGGCCAGACCACCGGTGAGATCGACCGCCTGATCACCCGGATGGTCGAGGATGCCGGTGCCACCTCGGCGACCATCGGCTACAAGGGCTATCAGCACGCCAGCTGCATCTCGGTGAACCACGTGGTCTGCCACGGCATCCCCGGTGACAAGAAGCTGAAGGACGGCGATATCCTCAACATCGACGTGACCGTCATTGTCGATGGCTGGTTCGGCGACACCTCGCGGATGTTTGTGGCGGGCAAGATCAACCGCAAGGCGGAGCGGCTGATCCAGGTCACCCATGATTCGCTGATGAAGGGGATCGAGGCGGTCAAGCCCGGCAATACCTTTGGCGACATCGGCCACGCGATCCAGACCTATGCCGAAAGCCTGCGGATGAGCGTGGTGCGCGATTTCTGCGGCCACGGTCTGGGCCAGGTCTTCCACGCGCCGCCCAACGTGCTGCACTATGGCCGCCCGGGCACCGGCCCGGTTCTGGAGGAAGGCATGTTCTTCACCATCGAGCCGATGATCAACCTCGGCCGCCCGGAGACCAAGATCCTGGCGGATGAGTGGACCGCCGTCACCCGCGACAAGTCGCTGTCGGCGCAATTCGAGCATTCAATCGGTGTAACTGCTGCCGGGGCCGAGATTTTCACCCTGTCGCCGGCCGGGAAATTCCATCCGACCTACGGCTGATTTGACAGGGCAGCGCCGGGGGCCGGCCCCCGGACCCCCGGGATATTTTCAGCCAGATGAAGGACGGATCCTGTCAAGTGCCTGAGCCGTTCTGATCCTCCGCCTCCTGCATCCGCCACAAAGCCAGCAGCATAGTACCGTCGTCCCAGGGGGTCACAGCATCCTGAATAAACAACGGTGCCCTTGCCGGTTTCGGCTTAGGCCGGGTCCGGGTTTCAGCATCCTTTGAGACCTGCAGGAACGGGGTGCGCAATGTCTGTTCCATGCCCGGAACAGTAGCACAGCCGCCTCAGATCGACAAAAGCGCGGGCACCGCTGCCATATCGCGGAACACCTCCGCCCCAAGCGCCGCAAGTTTCTGGCCGCCGCCGTGCGGCGCATAGCCAAGGCAGCGCATGCCGGCGCGCACCGCGGCGGTGACGCCGCTGCCGCTGTCCTCGATCACCAGGCAGTCGCGCGCCTGCACACCGAAATGGCTGGCCGCTGCCAGGAACAATCCCGGTTCCGGCTTGGCCACGCCCAGGGACTGGGCCGAGAACATAGCCTGCGGGTGGAACCGCTCCCACAGCCCGTTCTGGCCCAAGGTGATGCGCATCTTCTCCTCGCTGCCGTTGGAGGCGGTACAGACCCGGATGCCATGCGCGTCAAGCCGCGCCAGCAAATCCGGTATTCCCGGCATCAGCGGCACCCCCAGCCGCAGCTGTGCAAAGGTTTCAGCGCAGATTTCATCGGTCCAGTTGTCCGGCAGCTCCGCGCCCAGGCTGCGGGCCTTCTCCATCACGCCCGCCATGGTGCTGCCAACGAAATGCGCCATCGACTGGTCCACAGTCATCTGCAGCCCATGGCGCGCGAGATTGTCCGCCAGCGCCCGGTTCGACGCAGGCTCGCTGTCCACCAGCACGCCGTCGCAGTCGAAGATCACCAGCTCCGGGGTTGGAAATGTCTTGGGCATGGAAGTCTGCCTTTTGCGGAAAACTGCTGCTTCAGGCTTAATCGGCTTTCACTGCTGCCGCAAATCCGCGGCTGCGGGAGCCGGAAACAAAAATGCAGGGGAGGCCCCTGCATTTCCGCATCATCGCAGGCCTCGCCTGGTTCAGAACTTGCAGCGCTTTTTCTGCGCCAGGCCGACCAGAACTTCGTGGCGCTTGTTTGCCGCGTCCAGCGCCTCATTGGCATTGGCATAGTTGCCGATCACCGCCGGCCAGAACAGGATTGCCGCCGCCACATTGGCGCCCGACGCGGTCTTGCCCTTCTTCGCTTCGGCGCGGATCTCGTCCAGCTGGCCCATCTGGGTCTGGATTTGTTCGCAGGTCAGCGAGGCGTCGTCCACATTGTTGGTGGTGACGACGTCGGGGGACACGCAGCCGGACAGCAACAGTGAACCAGCGGCCAGCAGGCCTAGGAATTTTGCGGTTTTCATATTGAACCCTTTGAAACCGTCTGAATTGACGGAAATTTGGTTGAAATCACCGGCTCGCTACAACCGGCTAGTTGTTTTTGCAAATAGAAAATCAAGTAATTGGCGATTGAGCCGGCTCAGCTTACGAACTGTTTCGCTGACGCCACATCAGCGAGATATGAGTATCGCCGTATTTGCGGCTGTCTTGCAGCTCAAAACCTTCGGGCGCGGCCATCGGCGCGCATTCTTCCCAGACCACCAAAGCGTCATCCGCCACCCAGCCGCCCGCCACGGCGGCGGCGAGTGCCTTCTCCCCCAGCCCCTTGCCATAGGGCGGATCGAGGAAGATCAAGCCAAAGGGCGCTCCCGGGTTCTGCCCCAGCTTCAGCGCATCGCGGCGCATCAGGGTGCAGCGCTCTTCGGCCCGGCAGAGGTCGATGTTCTTGCGGATCAGACCGGTGGAGACGCGGCCGTCATCGACAAACAGCACCTCCGCGGCGCCGCGCGACAGCGCCTCCAGCCCCAGCGCGCCGGTGCCCGCAAACAGGTCCAGCACCCGGGCGCCCGGAATGGCGCCGGTATGCATCAGCACGTTGAACAGGCTTTCGCGCACCCGGTCGGTGGTGGGGCGCAGATGGGCGCCCGCATCCCCCTTGCCCACCGCGGCCAGAGCCCGGCCGCGGAAGTCCCCTGCGATGACCCTCACGCCTTCAGCAGCGGCTTCAGATCCGCGGCGGGATCGGCCACCACGGCCTTGTCCGCTGTTTTTCCGGTATCGATCAGACGCTTGCCGACCATATAGGCCCGCGGGTCGTTCATCGCATCCACCGCAACCAGCTGACCGCCCTTATAGTACCAGAAGGACATCTGCCGGCCTTCCCCCGGGCGGGTGACAACATTGTCATAGCCGGTGTTCAGGCCCGCGATCTGCAGTTTGACGTCATACTGATCCGACCAGAACCAAGGGGTGGCAATGTAATCCTTGTCCGCGCCCAGCATGTTCTGCGCCGCCACCTCGGCCTGGTCGATGGCGTTCGGCACGCTTTCTAGCCGGATGCGGTTGCCCTGGAACGGGAAGGAGGCGCAATCGCCCGCGGCCCAGATCGCGGCATCCGAGGTGCGGCCCCGGGCATCGACCTTGATGCCGTTGTCCAGCTCCAGCCCGGCCATCCCGGCCAGCTGCGACGTGGGGGTGATGCCGACGCCGACCACGACGAAATCCACGTCCAGCGTTTCACCGCCGCTCAGCAGCGCCCGGGCCACCTTGCCGTCTTCGCCTTCCAGACGCTCCAGACCGACGCCTTCACGGATGTCCACGCCATGCGACGCATGCAGGCTGCGGAAATAATCCGAGGTCTCGGGCGCTGCGACACGCTGCAGGATGCGGTCCGCCATCTCGACCAATGTCACCTGCACTCCGCGCTTGGCGCAGACCGCGGCCGCCTCCAGCCCGATATAACCGCCGCCGACGATCAGCGCGCGCTTGCCCTCTGTCACATGCGGCGCCATCGCGTCCACGTCGGTCAGTCCGCGCACCACATAGACGCCGTCCAGATCGCCACCGATCGCGGCTGGCAGGCGGCGCGGGTCGGAGCCGGTGGTCAGCGCCAGCTGGTCGTAGGAGATCACCTCATCGCCCAGGCTCACCGTCTTGGCCGCAGGATCGATTGCCGTCACCCGCCGGCCCAGCTTCAGAGTGATGTTGTTTTCCGCGTAAAAGCTTTCCGGGCGCAGGAACAGCCGCTCCAGCTCCATCTCGCCCAGCAGATATGCCTTGGACAGCGGCGGACGCTGATACGGCAGTGCATCTTCGGCGCCAATCAGGGTAATCTCCCCGTCAAATCCATCCTTGCGCAGCTTTGCCACCAGCGACGAACCCGCCTGCCCTGCTCCAATCACGACGATGTGGGACATCTTCGCTTGCCTCCCGCAATAGTTCCCGTCACGCTTTCAACGGACCCTATATACCCGGGACCCCAAAACGCAATCATGAGAAAGAGGAACGTGCGATGATTTCTGTTGGAGACCAACTGCCGGACGCGACGCTGACGCGCATAGGAAACGACGGGCCGGAGCCAGTTCAGCTGTCAGATAAGCTGAAGGGGCGGAAAGTGGTGATCTTTGCAGTTCCGGGCGCCTTTACCAGCACCTGCCATTCGGCCCATGTGCCCAGCTTCATCCGCACCAAGGACCAGTTTGCCGCCAAGGGCGTCGATGAAATCATCTGCCTGGCCGGCAATGACCCGTTTGTCATGTCGATCTGGGGCGACAACACCGGTGCAACGGACGCCGGGATCACCATGCTGTCGGACGCTGAGTGCACCTTCACCGAGGCAATCGGCATGCGCCTGGATGCCCCTGCCGCAGGCCTGATCGGCCGCTCGCTGCGATATGCGATGCTGGTCGAGAACGGCGAGGTGAAGATCCTCAACAAGGAAGAAAACCCGGGCCAGTGCGAACTCTCCGCTGGCGAAGGCCTGCTGGACTCGATGGGGTGATCCCGGCCCCCGCCTGCGGCTGCCTGACCCGGCGGACGCAGGCACAACCCCTTAATAAACAGTAAAAATTCAGGTCAGCCCTGTTGTCCAAATGTTTCGCGCGCGAAACATTGCGGCAGAAGGGCTGACCTTTCTGCCGGGCCGTGCGGGTCAGTCCTGGGCAGCGCCGAACAGCCCGTCCATCTTGCGCGCCAGCTTGGCGTCCTGGGCACTGATGCCGTCCACGTCATGGGTGGTCAGCACAACAGTCACCTTGTTGTAGACGTTGCTCCATTCGGGGTGGTGGTTCCATTTCTCGGCCCAGATCGCGGCGCGGGTCATCCAGCCGAAGGCATCGGCGAAATTGCCGAACTTGAAGGTCTTGGTGATGGCATCGCGGCCCTCCACCAACTCCCAGCCGGTGGCGAACAGTGGCTCCAGCAGCGGGCCGCGGGTGGCGTCGGACAGTTTCTCCGTCATTCTTGCTCCTCCACATGTGCTTTGCGGAACGGGCCGTAATCGGTCAGGACTTCAATCTCTTCCTCGGTGGCGGCCCGCTCAGCCTCGAGGTAGCGTCCGACGGCCCCGGCAAAGCCGGGATCGCCGATCCAGTGCAAGCTGTGGGTCTGGCACGGCAGATAGCCGCGCGCCAGCTTGTGCTCACCCTGCGCGCCGGCCTCGGCCCGGTCAAGCCCCAGGGCAATGGCCAGTTCTATGGCCTGATAGTAGCACAGCTCGAAATGCAGGCAGGGGTGGTTTTCGACACAGCCCCAGTAGCGGCCGTAAAGCGTTTTACGGCCGATGAAATTCAGCGCCCCGGCCACATAGCGCCCGTTGCGTTCCGCGAGAATCAGCGCAATGTCCTGCGCCATCGTCCGGTGCACGATGTCAAAGAACTGCCGGGTCAGATACGGCGCCCCCCATTTGCGCGCGCCCGTGTCCTGGTAAAACTCCCAGAATGCCTCCCAGTGCTCGGGCCGCAGACTGTCCCCTGCACAGACCCGGATATCGCCGCCAAAGCACTGCGCCTGCATGCGTTCCTTGCGGATGTTCTTGCGTTTGCGCGAAGACAGCGCCCGCATGAAACCCTCGAAATCAGCATAGCCATCATTGTGCCAGTGAAACTGCTGGGTGGTGCGGCGCATCAGCCCCATTTCCGCTCCCATCCGCGCCTCGTCTTCGGTGCAGAAGGTCACATGCAGCGAAGACAGGTTGTTGTCCGCCGCCAGCTGCACCGCGCCCTGCAGCAGCGCCGAATGGCCGAGGCCATCGAAACCGGGGCGGACCAGGAACCGCCGCCCGGTGGCCGGGGTAAAGGGAACGGCCATCTGCAGCTTGGGATAGTAATGCCCGCCCGCCTGCTCATAGGCATGGGCCCAGTTGTGATCAAAGATGTATTCGCCCTGGCTGTGGCCCTTGGCGTACAGCGGCGCGCAGGCGATCAGGCGGCCGGACTGATAGGCGGTCAGATACTGCGGCTGCCAGCCCGTGCCCGGCCCGACCGAGCCGCTTTCCTCCAGTGCGTTCAGAAACTTGTGGGTGGTAAACGGATCCAGCGGCCGGCTGCCGTCCGCCGCTTCGGGACAGGCGCAGGCATCCCAGTCCTCCGCCGCGATCTGCGACAGCGAGCCCAGCACCCGGATTTCGATTTGCGCCTGGTTCATGCCTTTTCTCCGCACCGCTTCAAAGATGTGGGGTGTGAGCCAGCCTGATCAAGGTGTTAGCGGCGGCAGGTACTGTTCAAATGTCACATTGTCGGCAAGCACCCGGGCCGCGGCCTCCTCTTCGGGAGATGTCACGGTCCAGCACAGAACCGGCACTCCTTCGTTGCGCAATGCCTGCACGCGCGGACGCGTCAGGTCAGAGGCCTCGTGGCTGATGAAGGCCGCGCCTGTCCGCTCAAAGTCCGGGATGCCGCGCAGGTCATCGCAGACAGCTCTCGGCAGCTCCGTCCACTCTGCCGGGTCATAGGCGCTGGTGACGATTCCGCGCGGGATGCCCGGTGCCAGGCGGGCGAGCTCTGCAACAGAATGCGGGTTGAAGGACATCAAGGCCACCGGCCCGTGGTAGCCCTGCAGCGCCTTTGCCGCAGCCTGCTCCAGCGCGCCATCGGTGATGCCCATCTGCCCGTGCTGGTCCTTCAGCTCGATCAGCAGCGGCACCTGGCCGGCCACGATCTGCAGCACTTCGGCCAGGTCCGGGATGCCCTCGCCCGCGCCGCCTTTCAGCGCGGTTGCCGCCAGCTCATCCCGGCTTCGCGCCTTGACCGGACCGGAGGCCTCGGCCAGCCGGTCCAGATCGTCATCATGAAAGACCATGGCGCAGCCGTCGCCGGACAGCTGCAGGTCGATCTCGATGCCGTAGCCGGCCGCAATTGCCGCGCGGATGGCCGCGCGGCTGTTTTCCGGACGCCCGTCCGCCGCATCATGCAATGCACGGTGGGCCAGCGGGCCGCTCAGAAAGGCGGCAGGCAGAGCAGGTTTCATTTGATCTGGAAGACCCCGTCGATCTCCACCGCGACGCCCAGCGGCAGCGATACCGAGCCGACGGCGGAACGGGCATGGCGGCCGATATCGCCCAGCGCTTCGACCAGGAAATCGGAAGCACCGTTGACCACCATCGGCTGGCCGGTGAAATCGGGAGCCGAGTTCACGAAAGCGCCCAGCTTGACCACCCGGACCAGCCGGTCCAGATCGCCGCCGCAGGCCGCCTTGAGCTGGGCCAGCAGCGCGATGGCGCAGCGTTTGGCCGCGGCCTGGCCCGCCTCGACATCCAGATCGGCGCCCAGTTTGCCGGTGATCAGCCCGTTTTCATCTGCCGAGATCTGGCCCGAGATGTAAACCATGTCGCCTGCCACCACATAGGGCACATAGTTGGCCGCCGGGGCCGGCGCGTCGGGCAGGGTCACACCCAGCTCTTTCAGTTTTGCTTCGATGCTCATGGCCGAATTCCTTCCGTGTATCTGCTGGCCGGGACGCTACCCGCACGGGCGGATTTCGAAAAGAGCAAATGCGAAGCCCCCGCGGCCCTTTCCGCCGTCCGGGACCGGCGGCGGCGCAAAGCGGTTTGCCTGCAAGGGAAGCCGGCCGGACTCCGCGCCGGATTCAAAAGCCTGTCAGCTTTCGCGGAAGGCCTTGTTGAAATAATCGGCCAGCGGCTTGATCAGATAGGCCAGCGGCGAACGGTCGGCGGTGCGGATGTAGCTTTCCACCGGCATCCCCGGGATCAGCACCGTGCCTGCAGGCAAACGCCCCTGCTCACCCGGGTTCAACTCGATCTCGGCGCGGTAATAGGACACCCCGCTGCCCTGGTCCTCGAACGCATCCGCCGAGACCTGGGTGACATGGCCGAACAGCTCCGGCGTGCTGCGCTGGTCCAGCGCGGAGAACCGCAGGGTGACCTCCTGGCCGGTGTACAGCTGGTCGATGTCAGTCGGGGCCACCTGCGCGGCAATCACCAGCGGCCGGTCCTGAGGCACCAGGTAGAGCACCGGATCGGCCGGCCGGATCACCGAGCGCGGGGTCTGCACCTGCAGCCCGTACACGATGCCGGAGACCGGCGCGGTGATATCCAGCCGCGCCAGCCGCTGCTGCAGCGAGCGGCGGTTTTCGGCCAGTTCGAGTTCCTGGTAGCGCAGGTCGCGCAGCCGGGTGATCGCCTCCTCGCGCTGGCCGGTGCCCAGTTTCAAGATCTCGATGTCGATCTCGGTTATCCTGCCCTCGGCCTGCGCCTCGGAGGCCACCAGCTCGCCCAACTGGCCTTCGAGATTGGCCTGGGTGCGGCGCAGGTTCAGCACCGTGGCGGCCTGCGCCAGACCGCGGTCCAGGAGCGACTGCTGGTTGCCCAGTTCCTCGCTGATAAGGTCCAGCTGCACTGTCATCGATTGCTGCTGCGCCTGGATGCCGCGGATCTGCTCCTCGATCTGCGACCGGCGCTTCTCCAGCTGCTCGATTTCGCGGGCAGTGGTGTCCTTGCGGGCCTGGAACAGACGGTTCTGCCCCTCAACCAGGTCTTTCACGTCCGGCTGTTCCTGCCCGGCTGCCAGCAGCTCGGGATCAAAAGCAACCTCTTCGGCCTCGTCCCGTTCCGCCTCCAGCCGGCCGCGGCGCGCCATCAGCTCGAACAGCTGGCCCTCGATGATCACCAGCTGCGAAGCGAGTTCATTGGCGTCGAGCCGGATCAGCGTATCGCCTTCGGCAACCGTGTCGCCCTCGTCCACCAGAATCTCGGCAACGATGCCGCCATCCAGATGCTGAACCACCTGGCGGTTGCGGTCGACCTCGATCCGCCCGGTTGCCACCACCGCGCCGGAAATCGATGACAGCACCGACCAGGAGCCGAAACCGCCCACCAGCACCAGAAGGCTGAGAACGCCGATGATCAGCGGCCGCCGTGCGGGCCAGGTGCTTTCCACGCTCATCGCACACCTCCCGCGCCGGTGGCCTGGCGGATGTTCTGATGGTTGGCGACCATTTCCTGCAGCACCTTGTCCTTGGGGCCGAATGCCGTCTGGGTGCCCTTGTCGATCACCAGCAGCATGTCGCATTCCTGGATGGCCGCCGGGCGGTGCGCCATGATCAGCACCGAGCGCCCTTCGGCCTTGATCTGCTTGATCGCCTGGTTGAGCGCAATCGAGCCTTCGTTGTCGAGGTTGGAGTTCGGCTCATCCAGGATCACGATCACCGGATTGTCGAACAGGGCGCGGGCCAGCCCGACCCGCTGCATCTGCCCGCCCGACAGCCGCCCGCCGGTGGCGTTTACGCGGGTGTCATAGCCTTCGGGCAGTTTCAGGATCATCTCATGCGCCGCGGCCTTGCGGGCGGCCTCGACAACCTTCTCGGCATCGGGCTGCTGGTTCAGGCGGGCGATGTTCTGGGCGATGGTGCCGTCGAACACCTGCACCCGCTGCGGCAGATAGCCGATATGGCCGCCCAGCACATCCGGCGCGTATTGGTCCAGCGCCGCCCCATCGAGCCGCACCGATCCCGCCGCAGGCCGCCATACACCGGTCAGCGCCCGCGCCAGTGTCGATTTGCCGGACCCCGACGGCCCGATCACCCCGATCGCCTGCCCCGGCTGCACCCGGAAGCTCACGTTGCGCAGCAGCGGCGTATTGCTGCCCGGCGGCACCACCGCCATGCCCTGCACTTCCAACAGCGCCTTGGGTTTGGGCAGCGCAGTGCGCTCAGCCTCCTCCGGCACCTTGTCCAAAAGCTCGGCCAGGCTGTGCCAGCCCTTCAGCGCCCGCTGCACCAGCCCCCATTGGCCCAGGCCCAGCTCAATCGGCGCCAGCGCCCGGCCCATCAGGATGGAGCCCGCGATCATCGCGCCCGGCGTCACCTCGCCCTGCAGCACCAGATAAGCGCCGAGGCCCAGCATCGCCGATTGCAGGAACAGCCGCAGTGTTTTGGTCAGCGTGGTGAAGCCGCCGCCGGTGTCATTGGCCGTCACACTGTCGGTGAGGGCAGCATCGCGTGCCTGCTTCCAGCGATCGAACGAGGCGCCGCGCATCCCCATCGACTGGATCATCTCCGCCTCATTGCGGATCTCCTCGGACATCAGATTGGCTTTATGGCCGGTCATGTTCGCCTTCTGCATCGGCAGGCGGGTGAACATCTGGTTCATGACGGCAATCACCACCAGCACCGCACCGCCCGACAGCGCCAAGAGGCCCAGCCAAGGGTGGAACAACGCAATGCCCGCCAGGAACAGCGGCGTCCACGGCAGGTCGAAGGCGGCGGTCAGCACCGGCGAGGAGATCAGCCGCTGCACCGCTTCCAGATCGCTGAGGCCGGTCTGCGCCGCCGGATCCTGCGCCACCGCCGAGCGGCGGATCATCGCGTCGAACACCCGGCGGTCCAGCGCCGCCTGGAGCCGCGCGCCCACCCGCGCCATGATCCGGCCGCGGGCATAGTCCAGCAACCCCATCATGCCGTAGAGGAAAACCACCAGCAGCGACAGCGCCAGCAGTGTCGCCTCCGAGCGGCTGCCCAGCACCCGGTCATAGACCTGCATCATGTACAGAGGGCCGGTCAGCATCAGCAGATTCACGAAAAAACTGAAGATCCCGGTGGCCCAGTACAGGCCGCGGCTCTGACGCCGCACCCGGCGCAGTTCCTCGTAGCCGTTTTTATAAACGCTTTTATTCATGGTCAGACTGCAATAGTGGTTCCGTGGCTTCAGGTCAGGGCTGAGATTGTATCAGTTGTGGCACAAGCGGGTAAAAAAATGTAATCGCACTGGAAAAAGGCTGGAGAACCCTTATTTGCCCTCCGATCTGCCGGCCCCAGTATCAATTGGACACTTAACCGAATGCCCTTCATGTTGCGACCGCTTAAATTTGTACCTGCGCTGATTTTGGCCGCTTTTGCCGCGGGCTGCGCCACTCAGGACCCGGTCGCACGGGCATCGGGAGAAGTATTCGATCCCTACGAACGGACCAACCGCGGCATCCACGCCTTCAACCGCGGCGTCGACCGGCTCGCCTTCCGCCCGGCTTCCAAGGGCTATGTGGCGATCGTGCCGGCGCCGATGGTGACCAGTTTTTCGCATTTCGCGGAGAATCTGTCGATGCCGGGGCAGATGGTCAATGCGCTGCTGCAGGGCGACCTGAAAATGGCAGGCAATGCGTTTTCACGCTTCGTGATCAATTCAACCGTCGGCTTTGCAGGCCTTGCCGACCCGGCCAGCGAATTCAACGTGCCCGCGGTCGACACCGATTTCGGCGAGACCCTGCACGCTTGGGGCGTTGGCGAAGGCGCCTATGTGGAGCTGCCCCTGCTCGGCCCTTCCACCAGCCGCGATGCGGTTGGCGTTGCCGTCGATTTCTTCACCAACCCGCTGGGCTATGCCGAGCAGAATACTGCCGAGAACATCAGCATCTATGCTGAGATCGTGCGCCGCATGGGCGATCGTGGCAACTATTCCGACACGATCGATTCGATTCTCTACGAGAGCGCCGACAGCTATGCGCAATCGCGCCTGATCTACCTGCAGAACCGCCGGTTCGAGCTGGGCGACGGCGCCGAGATCAAGGAAATCGACCCGTTCGAACTGGACACTGAAGGATTCTGATGATGGACCGCCGCAATTTTCTGATGAGTGCCGGCGCCGTGCTGGCAGTTGCGCCGCAGCCGCTGTGGGCATTGAACGAAAACAGCGCCAGCACGCTGATCAACAGCCTGGTTGCCGATATCAACCGTGTGATCGACTCCGGCAAGGGCGAGAACGCGATGTTCCGCGAGTTCGAGCGGATCTTCCAGCGTTACAGCGACACCTCCTATATCGCGGCATATGCACTGGGGGTGGACGGGCGCCGGGCGTCTTCGGCCCAGAAGAAGGCGTTCTCCAAGGCGTTCCAGGGCTACATCTCGCGCAAATACGGCAAGCGCTTCCGCGAATTCATCGGCGGCAAGCTGGAGGTCAAGGGCGTCAAGAAGGTGAAGAAATGGTATGAGGTGAGCACCATTGCCTACCTCAAGGGCCAGTCGCCGTTTGAGGTGACGTTCCTGGTGTCGGACCGCTCGGGCCGGGATCTGTTCTTCAACATGTTCATCGAAGGGGTGAACCTGCTGCTGACCGAGCGCACCGAGATCGGCGCGATCCTGGACAGCAAGAAGGGCGACATCGACGCGCTGATCGCCGAGCTGGACCGGCTGAGCTGAGCCCTGCACCTATCTGAAGCATTCTGAAAGGCTCCCTTCCCGGGGAGCCTTTTTCATCTGCCGCATCCATCTGCCGCACCCAAGAGGGGGCTGCTGCCGGCAAACGGGGCTCTCCCGCCCGTCGCTGCTGCATCAAAGATGCTGCGCTCCCGTTAGGCCCGGCGCCCTGCCCGGCGGGCAGGGCGCACGCCGCACCTGCAAGGTGCGGCGCTGGACCCAACTGGCGATGGCGCCCGCAAGGGAGCCCGGAGCCAGGCGGGAGCACCTCCGTTTCTGATCCGGTCAGTTGCCCAGGATGTCGCGCAGGATGTTGTCGACCGCACGGCCCAGCTCCTTGCCCAGCTGCGGCCCCTGGCGGCGGCGCTCGCGGCGGGTTTGCTGCGGCGGCGGGGCGATCGGGGCGGGCTCCAGCATCGGCAGCGGCTTCGGAGTGAGGCCGTCGTGCACCCGCACCATGGTCTCGCGCCAGATCTCGGCCGGCAGGCCGCCGCCGGTCACGCCGCTGAGCGGCGTGTTGTCGTCATAGCCCATCCAGACCCCCGCCACGTAATCGGCGGTGAAGCCGATGAACCAGGCATCCTTGGCCGCCGAGGTCGTTCCCGACTTGCCGGCTGCCTGCCAGCCCGGGATCTGTGCCCGCTGGCCGGTGCCGCCGGAAATCACCTTCTCCATCATCCAGACCAGCTGCTGCGCCGCCTCGGGACGGATCACCCGTTCGCCGATGCCGCCGCTGGCGCCCATCAGCGCCTCGCTGTCCTCGACCAGTTTCAGCTCGCTCACCCCGTAAGGCGTCACCGAAGAGCCGCCGTTGAGGATGCCGGCATAGGCGCCGGTCATTTCCAGCAGTGAGCTTTCCGAGGCACCCAGCGCCAGCGCAGGCCCGGCCGCCAGGTCGCTGTCGATGCCGAAATCCCGCGCCACCCGGCTGACCTTGTCCCGGCCCACCGCCTCGGAAATCTTGACCGCCGGCACGTTGAGGGAATCGCGCAGCGCGCGGGCCAGCGTCACTTCGCCGTAAAACCTGCGGGTATAGTTATCCGGGCACCACTGGCCGGATCCGGGGATATTCAGGCAGTATTTGGCATCCAGCACCCGGTCATACGGCGAGTAGCCCAGCTCCAGTGCTGTTGCATAGACAAAGGGTTTGAAGGCCGATCCGGTCTGCCGCTTGGCCTGGGTCGCGCGGTTGAACACGCCCGATACCTTCGTCCTGCGGCCGCCCACCATGGCGCGCACCGCGCCATCGGCGCTCATCACCACAATCGCCGCCTGCGCCTTGGAGCCGGAGCGGACCTTGTTCTCGAAGATGTATTTCAGCGCTTCCTCAGCCGCTCCCTGCAGACGCTGGTCGAGAGTAGAGCGGATCACCACATCCTCAGTGGTCTGGTCGCCCAGGAAATCCGGGATGCTGTCCATCACCCAATCGGCGAAATACCCCCCTGCCCGCGCCGCCGCGGCCTCGCTCAGCTCTGCCGGGCTGTCCTGATTCTTCTGCATCTCCGCCGCAGTCAGATACCCCTGCTCCTGCATCAGCCGCAGCACGGTGGCTGCCCGGTCCTGCGAGCGCTGCAGGTTATTGGTGGGCGCCAGCGTCGAGGGCGCGGTCAGCAGACCCGCCAGCATCGCGCCTTCGGCCGGGTTCAGCTGGTTTGCGGATTTGCCGAAATACCGCTGTGCTGCGGCCTCCGCGCCATAGGCCCCGCCGCCCATATAAGCGCGGTTCATGTAGATCGAGAGGATCTCGTCCTTGGTGTACTTGGCTTCCATCGCCAGCGCAAAGATCGCCTCGGTCCCCTTGCGCCAGAGCGAGCCCTTGCGGCAGTCGGCCTCATAGGCGCTTTCGCTTTTCCACTCGGCCGGGTCATAGACCTTGCCGAGGCACAGGAGTTTCGCGGCCTGCTGGGTGATGGTGGAGCCGCCGTGGCCCGACAACGGCCCGCGGCCTTCGCTCAGGTTGATGCGGATAGCGCTGGCAACGCCGCGCGGCGAGATGCCGAAGTGGCGGTAGAACCGCTTGTCCTCAGTCGCAACAATGGCGTTCTTCAGATGCGGTGAAACCGTATCCGCCGTTACCACGCCGCCGAACTGGTCGCCGCGCCAGGCGAACACCTCGCCCTCGCGGTCGAGAATGGTGACAGAGCCGCGGGCGCGCCCGTCCAGATAGGCCGAGACCTCCGGCAGCCTGGCATATTGAAACGCCACCGCCAGCCCGGCCAGCAGGCAGACCACCATGCCGATGCGCCAGGTCAGGCCCCAGGCCAGCCGGAAGGCGAAAGCAAAGGGCGCCAGCAAGAGGCCGATGAACCCGCGTTTCTTCGGCACCGGCCTGGCGCGGGTCTTCTTGCGGGCAAACAGGCGCGCCAGCAGGCCCGGCTTCCTGGCCTTGCGCGCGGGTGCCTTGCGCGCAGGCTTCTTCGCGGCGGAGGGTTTGCCCCTGCCGCCCTTGGAATAGCGTTTGTCTGCCACCAGAGGCTTTCGCCCGGATCCTTGAGCCATCGTCATTTCCTGCCCGGTTTGCCCGTTTGCCGGGACAATACCCTGCCCGCCCCGGAATGTAGAGGGGGCAGAATCCGGACCTTTCCCCCTTTGCCAGCTGTCCGGTTTTTAAGCGAAGGGGGCAAAAGGCGCAAAATTATTGTGCGCACGCAGAAAGACGCGCGGAAACTTGCTGGCCGCAGCTTTGAACGACTCGGGCGCCCGGTTTTGCTGCAGGTGCAAAGTGATTGGGCATGAGGCCCGCACACGGCAGAACCAAGAGGTGCTGAGATGAAAATGATCATAGCTGCCATCAAGCCCTTCAAGCTGGACGAGGTCCGCCAGGCGCTGACCGGTCTTGGCGTGAGCGGGCTGATGGTGACCGAAATCAAGGGCTTTGGCGCCCAGGCAGGCCACACGGAAATCTACCGCGGCGCGGAATACGAGGTGAATTTCGTGCCGAAGCTGAAGCTGGAGCTGGTGGTGCCTGCAGACCAGGCCGAGCAGGCCGTCAGCGTCATCGCCGAGACCGCCCGCACCGGCAAGATCGGCGATGGCAAGATTTTTGTTCTGGATGTCGAACAGGCCGTGCGGGTGCGCACCGGCGAAACCGATCTCGAGGCGCTGTAAGGCGCCCGGCATGGAGGAAAGACCTATGAAGACCCTGAAACTCCCCCTGACGGCGCTGGCGCTGGCAGCCCTGCCGGGCCTGGCGCTGGCCCAGGACGGCCCCGCCCCCGGCGTGAACCCGGCCACGGATACCGTGTTCATCCTGAACTCGCTTCTGTTCCTGATCGGCGGCTGCCTGGTGTTCTGGATGGCCGCGGGCTTTGCCATGCTTGAGGCCGGCCTGGTGCGCTCCAAGAACGTGACCATGCAGCTGACCAAGAACATGGCGTTGTTCTCATTGGCGGCGGTGTTCTACTGGCTGATCGGCTATAACCTGATGTATCCGCTGGGCAATTGGGCCGTTGACGGCGTGCTGTCCGGCGTCTTCGGTCCCGGCGTGCTGGAGGCGGTGGGGATCACCGCGGAGGGGGCGGATGATTATTCCTATGCCTCCACCGGCTCGGACTTCTTCTTCCAGCTGATGTTCTGTGCCGCCACCGCCTCGATCGTTTCGGGCACCCTGGCGGAGCGCATCAAGCTGTGGCCCTTCCTTATCTTCACCATCGTCCTGACCGCGGTGATCTACCCGTTCCAGGCCAGCTGGAAATGGGGCGGCGGCTTCCTGGACCAGATGGGCTTCCTGGATTTTGCCGGTTCCACCGTGGTGCATTCGGTGGGCGGCTGGGCGGCGCTGACCGGCGCGCTGATCCTCGGCCCCCGCATCGGCAAGTACAAGGACGGCAAAACCATCCCGATGCCCGGCTCCAACCTGGCACTGGCAACGCTTGGCACCTTCATCCTGTGGATGGGCTGGTTCGGCTTCAACGGCGGCTCGCAGCTGGCGATGGGCACGGTCGGTGATGTGGCCGACATCAGCCGCATCTTTGCCAACACCAATGCTGCTGCTGCGGGCGGCGCCGTGGCCGCGCTGGTGCTGACCCAGCTTCTGTTCAAGAAGCCGGATCTGACCATGATCCTGAACGGCGCGCTGGCGGGCCTGGTGGCGATCACCGCCGAGCCGCTGACCCCGGGCCTGGGCCTCGCGACCCTGATCGGCGCCATCGGCGGTGTGATTGTGGTCTTCGCGGTGCCGATGCTGGACAAGCTGCGGATCGACGACGTGGTGGGTGCCATCCCGGTGCATCTGATCTGCGGCATCTGGGGCACCGTGGCCGTGGTGCTGTCCAACCCTGAAGCCAGCCTGCTGACCCAGCTGACCGGCATCGCCGTGGTGGGCGTGTTCACCGTCGCTGCCTCTGCCGTGGTCTGGATCATCCTGCGCGCCACCACCGGTATCCGGGTCGAGGAAGAGGATGAGGTCAACGGGCTCGACATGGCAGAGCTGGGCATGGAGGCTTATCCGGAATTCTCGCCGAGCTGACCTGCGGATCCTGCCAGCAACTGCGCGGCGCCTGCTTCAGGCGCCGCGTTTCCGTTTGAGCGGGGCGCTCCCGCCAGCTGTGCGGTCATCACAGATGATCTTCACCTGTTGGGCCGGGCGCCGCTGCCGCGGCGCAGGCTGCACGCTCAGCCCCACGGGACAGCAATCACCTTCGGCGCTCTCCGGTCACGGTAATCGCGGCGGTCTTCGGCGCGGTCCAGATGACCCTCCACACGTCCGGCACGCCGGTGCCCACGGCCTCATCGCGGCGGTTCTCGCAGCGGTTGGCACGGTTTTCCAACCGGCCGATGGCCTCGCCATTTGCACCAAAGGCAGGGTCCGCCAATGGCGGGGCAACGGCGGCGGACAGGATCAAAGCGAGGGCAGGTCGTGCGGGGAACATGGCTGGTCTCCCGGGCTGTGACGCTTGTGACGCCTGCGGGGACCAGCGCGGCCGGCCTGTTCTTCCATTGCCACCATCCGGGTGACCTAGCGACAAGCGGCGGCCTTGCGCTTTGCCGGGTCAAACGCTTCTCAGCAGGTCCGGCACCGCGCCAGCGGTGCCACGCCCAAGCTTGCAAGGGTCTTGGCGCAGCCAAGGCACGCCGCCAGGCGCGGGAGCCCCGCCCTGGCCGGCCGCCGTTTGGCTGAAACCGCGTGCAAAAGTTTTTGAAAACTTTTGCCTAAGACTTTTCCAAAAAGTCTTAGGCGCGGCGCCCGTAAAAAAACGCGCCCTTCGATGGGGCGCGTTTCAGGATTGCCGGCTGCGGGGCCTCAGACGCCGGCGTCGGTAATCGCCTTGGCCAGCACCGGCACGGTCTGCGCATTCAGGCCCGCGATGTTCAAACGGCTGTCGCCCACCATGTAGATGCCGTTGTCCAGCCGCATCTTCTCGACCAGCTCAGGCGTGGTGCCCAGGAGCGAGAACATCCC
Source organism: Leisingera thetidis (assembly GCF_025857195.1). Taxonomy (NCBI): domain Bacteria; kingdom Pseudomonadati; phylum Pseudomonadota; class Alphaproteobacteria; order Rhodobacterales; family Roseobacteraceae; genus Leisingera; species Leisingera thetidis. The sequence continues at coordinate 3,656,396 of NZ_CP109787.1, forward strand.
GCGGTGCTGCGCGATGAAGCCGAACCGGTCGGATCCGGTCAGCCGCTGCAGTTCATCCGCCAGCTGCTGGCGCAGGTCCAGCATGCCCAGGCGCACTTCCTCCAGCTCGGCCGCCCAATCGGCACGCAGCGCGTCGTCGTTCAGGATCATCGTCACCAGACGGGCGCCGTGGTCCGGCGGAAAGGAATAGTTCTGCCGGTTCAAGAACGCCAGCGTGCCCTGGTTCAGCCCTTGCGCGGCGGCGTCATTGGAGACCGCCATCAGGAGGCCGGTGCGCTCGCGGTAGATGCCGAAGTTCTTGGAGCAGCTGGCCGCGATCAGAACCTCTGGGCAGCAGGCGGCGACCAGGCGCACGCCCTTGGCATCCTCTTCCAGACCGTCGCCAAAGCCCTGATAAGCGATGTCGATCATCGGAATCAGGCCGCGCTCGTTCAGCAGCGCGATCACTTCTTTCCACTGGGTCTCGTTCAGATTGGCCCCGGTCGGGTTGTGGCAGCAGCCGTGCAGCAGCACCACATCGCCCTTCTGCGCGCCTTTCAGGTCTTCCATCATGCCGTCGAAGTTCACGCCGCGGGTTTCGCTGTCGAAATAGCGGTAGGTGACGGTCTCGATGCCAACATATTTCAGGATCGAGACATGGTTTGGCCAGGTCGGGTCGGACACGTATACGCGGGCCTTGGGGTTGGCCATCTGGATCAACTCGAAGGCCTGGCGCACAGCGCCGGTGCCGCCGGGGGTGGCCGCTGCGGCGATGTTTCCGCGCGCGACCGCATCGCCGAGGATCAGCTTGATCATCGCATCCGAATAGGCCGGATCGCCGGCCAGGCCGACATAGGCCTTGGTGGTCTGCTCTTCCCACAGCTTGTGCTCGGCTGCCTTGATCGCGCGCATCACCGGGGTGACGCCCTCGGCGTTCTTGTAGACGCCGACGCCAAGGTCGATCTTGTCCGCGCGCGGGTCGTCGCGATACATCTGCATGAGCGCCAGGATCTTGTCGGCGGGCTGGGGTTTGAGGGTTTCGAACATTGCTCAGTTCTCTCCGGTAGCAACGGGAAGGGTCGGGAAGGCACCCCATTCCACCCAGGACCCGTCATAAAGCGCATGATCGGACTTGCCGATGCGCTCCAGGGCGAGGCTGAGGATGGCGGCAGTGACGCCCGATCCGCAGGTAGTGATTGCAGGTTTGCTCAGGTCGGCGCCGGCGCTTTCAAAGGCGGCGCGGATGCCGTCGGCATCCTTCATGGTGCCATCGGCATTGAGCACATTGCCGAACGGCACGTTCTTGGAGCCGGGAATATGGCCGGCGCGCAGCCCCTCGCGCGGCTCCGGCGCGTCGCCGCGGTAGCGTTCGGCCGAGCGCGCGTCGATGATCTCGTGGTCGCCCAGCTTGGCCGCGGCGGAGACCTGGGTCACATCGCGCAGCATGTGGTTCTGCACCCGCACCGTCATGTGGCGGTCGCGGATGACCGGCGGCAGGTCCTCGACCGGGCGGCCCTCGGCCTGCCATTTCGGCAAGCCGCCGTCCAGCACCGCGATGTTATTCTGCCCCATCAGCCGGAACAGCCACCAGACGCGGGCCGCCGAGAACAGGCCGGCACCATCATAGACAACCACCTGATGGCCGTCGCCGACCCCCATCGCGCGCAGCCTGGACATGAATTTCTCGACCGGCGGCACCATATGCGGCAGGTCCGAGCGATTGTCGGAGATGTCCTCGATATCAAAGAAACGCGCGCCGGGGATGTGCGCCGCTTCGTATTCGGCCCTGGCATCCCGGTCCTGCTGCGGCAGATACCATGAGGCGTCCAGCACCCGCAGATCCGGGTCCTTCAGATGGGCAGCCAGCCAGTCCGTGGAAACCAGCGTCTTCGGATCGTCCTGCATCAAAGCGTCTCCCTTTCTGCGCATGCGCCATGGGTACATCCGGCGGCACATCGGTGCAAGCTGTCCCCGCCCCCAGCTTGCGGTTACAAATTTCTTGCGGGCCTTTTACGGAGCGGTAATAACAGAGGACACTATTTCAGTGCGTTATTGCAAAGGCTTGTTGCATGTCCGGTTTCCGCAGTTTCCTTGCAGCTTTGATGATTGCGGCCGCCATGGCCACCCCCGGCATGCTGCGCGCAGACTGCGTAGAGATCGGGGAAACATGCATAAGCAGCAATGACTTGAAGGCCAAGGTGCGGATCGGCAGCCACACGCCGGACCTGCAGGCCCTGGCGCAGTTTTCCCAGCTGCGCGACCTGACCTTGATGACCGATCTGCGGTTTGACGCGCCGGTCGACCTTGCCCCGCTTGCCGCGCTTGCGAACCTTGAAAAGCTTGCCCTGGTGAGCGTCACGGCACCGGATCTGGCGCCGCTTACCCGGCTGCCGAAGCTGAAACGGCTGAGCCTTGATTCTGTCCACGCGCCGGACTTCACGCCTTTGGCCAGCCTCACCGGTCTTGAGCACCTGTCGGTTTGGGGCATCAAGGACGTCACCGACCTGTCCTTTGCCAGCGGCCTGACCCGGCTGCAAAGCCTCAACATCGCGGATTCCGGCGTCGCCGACCTGAGCCCGCTGGAGGGGCTGGACGATCTGGCCGTGTTCCTGGCCTTCAACACGCAGGTCGCCGACCTGAGCCCGCTGGCAGGCGCAAACCTGCAGGTGGCCTGGATCTCCAACTGCCCGGTGCGGAGCGTTGCGCCGCTGGCCGGATCGGACCGGCTGGAGATGCTGCGGGCGGACGGCACCCTGCTGGACAGCCTTGACGGGCTGCAGGACAAACCGGCCTTGCAGACCCTGATCCTGTCGGGCACCCGAGTGACCGACCTGACTCCGATCTCAGACGCCGTCAGCCTGGATGAGTTGGCACTGAACGGAACCCGGGTGCGCGACCTTGCCCCGCTGACCGGGCTGGTGTCGCTGCGCAAGCTGAGCCTGAAAGACACCGCCGTCACCAGCCTGGCGCCGCTGGCCGGCAATTCCCTGCGGGTACTGTCACTGAGCAATACCGCAGTGACCAGCCTCGCCGGGGTGCAGCACATGGAAGACCTGTGGGACTTCAGCATTTCAGGCACCGGGGTCACCGACCTCACACCGCTGACCGGCCTGAAGAAGCTGTCGATCCTGCGGGCGGTCGGTCTGCCTGCCGAGGCGCTGCAGCCGCTGCTCAAGATCGAGAGCCTCAAGATCGTGTTTGCCGGCCCCGACCGGGAGCGGCGCAAGCGCCTTCTCGGCAAGGAGAAAATCGCCGCCTATATCGCTGCCGTGCACTGAGCCCGCACAGCGGTCCCCAGGGGCGCGTGCCGCAGCGGCGGATGTGACTGGCGGGCAGACGAATCCGCAGATGATCCGGGGTGAACTGGCCGCGAGGCCACAAGGGCAGCGTCCTTCCCTGCCCTACCGCGCGTCCTTCAGAAGCCGCTGCTTCTGGCGGCCCCAGTCGCGTTTGGCCTGGGTTTCGCGCTTGTCGTGCAGCTTCTTGCCCTTGGCAACGCCCAGCTTGATCTTGGCGCGGCCCTTGTGGTTGAAATAGATCACCAGCGGTACCAGGGTCATGCCCTTGCGCTGGGTCAGGTTCCACAGGTCGGCCAGTTCCTTGCGCGAGACCAGCAGCTTGCGGCGGCGGCGTTCCTCGTGCTTGAACACCTTGGCTTGCTCGTAGGGCGGGATGTAGGAGTTCACCAGCCACAACTCGCCGTTTTCCACCGCGGCATAGGAATCGGCGATGTTGGTGCCATTGCCGCGCAGCGCCTTGACCTCGGACCCTTCCAGCGCGATGCCGCACTCGATATCGCTCTCGATGGCGTAATCGAACCGTGCCCGCCGGTTTTCGGCGATCACCTTGTAATTCGGGTCTGTTGTCTGCTTCTTCTTGGCCATGGGCGGCAGATGTAAGCCCGCGCAGCGGCGGGCGCAAGATACGGTTATGCTTTGCGGCTGCGCAGCAGCGTGAAAACACCGCTGGCCACGATGATGGTGCTGCCGATCACGGTCAGCGTATCGGGGCGCTCGCCGAAAACCAGCACCCCCAGCACCATGGCAAACACCAGCCGTGTGTAGCGGAACGGCGCGATGACCGCGATCTCGCCCGCCCGCATTGCGCCCGACAGAGCGTTGTAAGCAATCACCCCGATCACCGTGGCAGCAGCAATGTCCAGCCAGTTGCGCGGCGCCGGCCAGACCGCGCCGCCGGTCCAGCCGAGCGCAATCACGCCCGCCGCCACCAGCATCGCAAAGCCGAGGAATCCCAGTTGGCTGTTGCTCATGTCCCCTGGCGCCGCACGCGTGGCCAGATCACGGCCCGCAAAGCCCAAGGTGCCCAGAACCGCAAACAGCGAGGCGGGCTCGAACCCGCTCAGCCCCGGCCGCAGGATCAGCAGCACCCCTGCAAACCCCAGCCCGATCGCCAGCCAGCGGCGCCAGCCGACGGTCTCGCCAAAGAACACCACGGCGCCGGCCGCCACCACCAGGGGTGTCGCCTGCAGGATGGCCGAGGCCGAAGACAAGGGCGTCAATGCAATTGCCAAGGTGAAACACAGCCGCCCCACGACCTCCGCCAAGGAGCGCCACAGCATCGGGCGCGTGCCAAAGCCCGGGTGCCAGGGGGCGTGACCTTGCGCACACGCCAATGCTGCGAATACCGCCATGCCGCCGAGGCCGAACAGGATCAGGATCTGCCCGACCGGCAGGCTGGCGGCGGCGGATTTGATGAACATGTCCTCCAGCGCGAAGGCAGACATGGCCAGCACCATCAGAAGGCTCCCGCGCAGCGTGTCCATTCCCGGCTCCAAATCCCTGAAACTCAATAACTTGCGCAATTGGTAGGGCCGCCGGAGAAAATGCACAAGCAACGGGATCAGTCCCGCTGCGTCAGACCCGCGTGCCGGTAATGGTGCATGTTGAGAAAGGCCGCGCCGGTCTCCAGGCTGCGGTAGCCATGCGGCTGGTCGGCGGCAAAGCGCAGGCCTTGCCCGGCCTCCAGCGGCACCCACTCGCCGTCCTTCAGCACCTCCATCGAACCATGCAGCACAAAGACCTCCTCGGTCACACCGGTGTCATGCGGCTGGGACTGGTGGCTCTGGCCCGGCCGCAGCGTGACCTGAAATGTCTCGGCACCCAGCAGCGGATCAAACGGGAAGACGATCTTCACCCCGATGCTGCCCGGAAACTGCACCGTCTCATAAACCCCCGCGGCCTCCCCCACCGGCCGCGTCGCCTCGCCGATCAGCGCGGTCAGCGGCAGGTGGAACCCTTTGGCAATTTTCCACAGGGTGGCAATCGTCGGGCTCGATTCGCCGCGTTCGATCTGCCCCAGCATCGCCTTGCTGACTCCCGTCGCCTCTGCCGCCTTGGACAGGCTAAGCCCAGCCGCCGCGCGGATTTCCCGCAGGTTCAGGGTGATGCCGTCATCGCTCATTGTCTTTGCCCGTCAAAAAACGCTTGTGCGTTATAACGCACAGACTGTAGTGTGCGCTATAACGCACAAAATCCCTACCCGATCCGGCGCCAAAGGAAAACCCGCATGCTCAAGGATCTCAAGCTTTCGCATATTGTCTCCGGCGCGGTGGCCGTGCTGGTCGGCTATACCGGCTCGGTCGCCATCATCTTTCAAGCGATCGAGACACTGGGCGCGTCTCAGTCGCAGGCCAACAGCTGGATGCTGGCGCTGGGGGCAGGCATGGGGCTGACCTGCCTGATCCTGTCACTGCGGTACCGGATGCCGATCCTGACAGCCTGGTCGACGCCGGGCGCGGCGCTGCTGGCGGTCAGCCTGGGCGGGGTGCCGCTGGGCGAGGCCGTCGGCGCCTTCCTGTTCTGCGCCGTGCTACTGATCCTCACAGGCGTCACCGGCTGGTTCGCGGCGCTGTCGCGGCTGATCCCCGACAGCCTGGCAAATGCGATGCTGGCCGGCATCCTGTTCCAATTCGGGCTGTCGGCCTTCACCTCGCTGCAGACCGACACCGCAATGGTCGCCGTGATGGGCTTCACCTTTCTTGCAGGGCGCAGGCTGTTTCCCCGCTACACCATTCCCGCGGTTCTGGCGACGGGAGTTATTTGGTGCGCGGGCAGCGGCAGCTTTGGCAGCTTGGAGGCACTGGACTTGACCCTGGCGCGGCCGGAATTCGTGATGCCCGCCTTCTCGCTGCCGGTGCTGATCGGCGTGGGCCTGCCGCTCTATATTGTCACCATGTCCTCGCAGAACATGCCCGGCGTGGTGGCGCTGAAGGCAGCGGGCTATCAGCCGCCGGTTTCCGCCAGCCTGACCGTGACCGGACTGGCCTCGCTGCTGCTGGCGCCTTTCGGTGGCTTTGCCTTCAACCTGGCTGCCATCACGGCCGCCATTTGCGCAGGTCCCGAGGCGGATGAGAATCCGGAGACCCGTTACCTGGCGGGCGTGATGACCGGCCTCGTCTATATCCTGGTGGGGCTGGGCGGCGCCACCGTCATCAGCCTGTTCCTGATCGCCCCCAAGGCGCTGGTCGCCACCGTCGCAGGCCTGGCGCTGCTGGCCACCATCGGCAACAGCCTGTCGGCCGCGCTGGCGGACAGCACCGGCCGCGAGGCGGCGCTGATCACCTTCATGACCACCGTCTCGGGCGTCAGCTTTTTCGGAATCGGGGCGCCGTTCTGGGCGCTGGTGCTGGGGCTGGCGGTGAATCACTTGCTGAAGCGCCCCGCCCGGGCGCGGGCCGGCGCCGGAAAACCCGCCTGACGGAGAATTCGCGACAGAAATCCGGCGCAAACTGCGCCATAATTACCGAAGACCGCCCCCGCATGTTGCCTTTATTGCGCAAATCGTGTCCCTGAGGGCAAAGACTAAGGGAACCAGCCTGATGCCAAAGTACCGATCCAGAACCTCCACCCATGGCCGCAACATGGCGGGCGCGCGCGGATTGTGGCGCGCCACCGGCATGAAGGATGATGATTTCGGCAAGCCGATCATCGCCATCGTCAACTCCTTCACCCAGTTCGTGCCCGGCCACGTCCACCTCAAGGACCTGGGCCAGATGGTCGCCCGCGAGGTCGAGGCGGCCGGCGGCGTCGCCAAGGAGTTCAACACCATCGCGGTGGATGACGGCATCGCCATGGGCCACGACGGCATGCTCTACTCGCTGCCCTCGCGCGAGGTGATCGCCGACAGCGTCGAATACATGGTCAACGCCCATTGCGCCGACGCGATGGTCTGCATCTCCAACTGCGACAAGATCACTCCCGGCATGCTGATGGCCGCCATGCGCCTCAACATCCCGGCGATCTTCGTCTCCGGCGGGCCGATGGAAGCGGGCAAGATCGACATTGCTGATCTGGACATGAAGAAGATCGACCTGGTGGACGCGATGGTGGCCGCAGCGGACGACAAGTTCACCGACGAGCAGGTGAAGCACATCGAGGAAAACGCCTGCCCGACCTGCGGGTCGTGCTCCGGCATGTTCACCGCCAACTCGATGAACTGCCTGGCCGAAGCGCTGGGTCTGGCGCTGCCGGGCAACGGCTCGACACTGGCCACCCACGCCGACCGCAAGGGGCTGTTCCTGGAAGCCGGCCGCAAGATTGTCGAGATCACCAAGCGCCACTACCAGGACGAGGAGAAGGGCCTGCTGCCGCGCGAGATCGCCACCTTCGAGGCGTTCGAGAACGCGATGAGCCTGGATATCGCCATGGGCGGCTCCACCAACACCGTGCTGCACCTGCTGGCGATCGCCAACGAGGGCGAGGTCGATTTCACCATGACCGACATGGACCGCCTCAGCCGCCGGGTGCCCTGCCTGTGCAAGGTCGCGCCCAATATCCACAACGTCCACATGGAAGACGTGCACCGCGCGGGCGGCATCTTCTCGATCCTGGGCGAGCTGAGCCGCGCAGGGCTCCTGCACAATGACTGCCACACCGTGCACACCTCGAACATGGGCGAGGCGATTGCCAAGTGGGACATCAAGGTTGCCAACAACCCCGAGGCCGAGGCGTTGTTCAAGGCGGCTCCGGGCGGCGTGCGCACCACCCAGGCGTTTTCCCAGGCCAACCGTTACAAGGAATTGGATACCGACCGCGAAAACGGCGTGATCCGCGCCAAGGAACACGCCTTCAGCCAGGACGGCGGCCTTGCCGTGCTGTTCGGCAATATCGCCCGCGACGGCTGCATCGTGAAAACTGCCGGTGTGGATGACAGTATCCTCAAGTTCACCGGCACCGCCCATGTCTGCGAAAGCCAGGACGCGGCGGTGAACGACATCCTGACCGGCAAGGTCAAGGAAGGCGACGTGGTGGTGATCCGCTACGAGGGCCCGCGCGGCGGTCCGGGCATGCAGGAAATGCTCTACCCGACCTCCTACCTCAAGTCGAAGGGCCTGGGCAAAGCCTGCGCGCTTCTGACCGACGGGCGCTTCTCCGGCGGCACTTCCGGCCTGTCGATCGGCCACGTCTCGCCCGAGGCGGCCGAAGGCGGCGAGATCGGCCTGGTGCGCCAGGGCGACACCATCGAGATCGACATCCCCAACCGCACCATCCACCTGGCGGTGGCTGACGATGAGCTCGCGGCGCGCCGCGAGGAGCAGGACGCCAAGGGCTGGAAACCCGCCGAGCCGCGCAAGCGCAAGGTTTCCAAGGCCCTGAAGGCCTATGCGATGCTGGCCACCTCCGCCGCCAAGGGCGCGGTGCGCGCGCTGCCCGACGAAGACTGAGGCAGTACATCAGCAGGACATGCAAAGCCCGCCGCCCCAATCGCGGCGGGCTTTCTTTTGCCTTTTGCGCCTGAAACCGGGTCAAGGTCCGCGCGTTCGCGCGGCGGCGCAGCCGCTTGCCCTTGAGGCGGGTTCAGGCGCTTTACACTGGCCAAGGCGCGTTCAGGGCAAACCTGCCCCTGAACCGCTTCTCGGCAAATCCTCCTGCATCCGCCGGACCCTCCCGCCCCCGCTGTGACCCGTCAACTGACGCCAGCACGCCAAGCGGAGTTGGGCGTGCCGGCGGCGGAAGTATTTTCAGCTAAGAAGAAAAAGCGGATCGAACTTTTGACGCGCCGCGTCAGCGGCGCCCGGCCCAAGGCTTTTTGCTGCATCTGTGATGCAGCGGCAAAGGCGCGGGAGCCCCCTGGCGCCGCCGCCCGCCTACTCCCCCAGCTTGGCGTGCACCTCGTCCAGGTCGATCTCGCCCACAGGCATCTTGTTGGCCGGGTTTGCGAAATCGTATTTGAACAGCTCGAAATCGCGCTTGTAGATTTCATAGACCAAATGCATCGACAGGTCGTCGAAATAGTCTTCCACCGGGTGGGCGCGCTTGGGGCCGTGGCCTTCGCTTTCGTTGAAGCGCGGGATCGCCGCGAGATCCACGGCGTGCGGTGTCTCGATGGAATCCAGCACCCCCTGCATCCCGTCGTTGAACGCCTCGGTCCAGAAGATCTGGTTATAGCGGCCGCCGTTCTGGATGAAGGTCGACACATGCCCCGACATCGCCGACCAGTGGATGTCCGGATCCATCGGGCGGCGCCAGCGGATGGTGTCGCGCACGAACAGCAGGAAGCGGCGGAAGCTGGCGATCTGGTCGAACGCCTGCTTGCCGTCGTCACCGCCGACCTCGATCCCGTATTCATAGGCGAGCTTGGGCACCAGATTGCCGCGGTAGCGGCGGCCGTTGCGCTGGATGCCGCAGATCTTGTCGAAGAAGGAGGACAGGATGCGTGTGTAAGGATTGCGCACGCAGGTGAAGGCATAGGAGCGGTGCCCCTGCACATTGCGGCTGATCGGCCCCTGGCTGTGCTCCAGCGCCCATTTGTGCAGCCCCTCCTTGGCGTCATGGATGTCGCCGTCAAAGAACGTCCCGTGATCGGAGTAATACAGGATCTGCCCGATCGTCGAGCAGGCGCATTTCGGCACCACCCGGTAGACCACAGTTTCACTTTCCGTCATCCAGGTGCCGGGGAACCCCATCCGCTGCCCTCTTCTTTCTGATGCGCCGTCGCCCGCAGTATTCGCATATGTTTACCGAAACGGGAACTATCTGGTTTATTCGTGGCCGAAGCCCGCATATCAAGGGAAACAATCAGGCAAAACAAGGCGGTCCATCCCCAGTATGGCAAAAATCGCGTATATTCTGCTCTGCCATAAAGACCCCGAGGCGATCATCCAGCAGGCTGAGCGACTGACCGCGGCCGGCGATTACATGGCGATTCACTTCGACGGGCGGGCGGCGCCGGAAGACGATCAGATGATCCGGGCCGAACTGGCGGACAACCCCAATGTGACATTTGCCAAGAGGCGGATCAAATGCGGCTGGGGCGAGTGGTCGCTGGTCGAAGCCACGCTTCTGGCGCTGCGCAGCGCGGTCGAAGACTTTCCCCGTGCCACCCATTTCTACATGCTGTCGGGCGATTGCATGGCGGTGAAGACAGCGGAATATGCCCACCGGTTCCTGGACGCGCACGACAAGGATTTCATCGAAAGCTTCGATTTCTTCGAAAGCGACTGGATCAAGACCGGCATGAAGGAGGACCGGCTGATCTACCGGCACTTCTTCAACGAACGCAAGCACAAGCAGCTGTTCTACTGGAGCCACGGGCTGCAGAAACGGCTGGGGCTGCAGCGCGGGATCCCGGCCGATATCCAGGTGCAGATCGGCAGCCAGTGGTGGTGCCTGCGCCGCCGCACGGTGGAATGGATCCTCGAGTTCATCCGCAAACGCCGCGATGTCACCCGCTTTTTCCGCACCACCTGGATTCCGGATGAAACCTTCTTTCAGACCCTGGTGCGCCACCTGATCCCGGAACAGGAGATCGAGACCCGCACTCTTACCTTCCTGATGTTCACCGACTACGGCATGCCAGTGAATTTCCACAATGACCACTATGACCTGCTGTTGAGCCAGGACTTTCTGTTTGCCCGCAAGATCAGCCCGGAGGCCAAGGAGCTGAAGTCGCGCCTGGGACGGTTGTACGCGGCACAAGGCGTGGACTTCCGGATCTCCAACGAGGGCCGGAGCCTCTACAAATTCCTGGTCCAGCGCGGCCGCGCGGGGCGCCGGTTCGCGCCGCGGTTCTGGGAAACCGAAAGCTCGCTGGGACGCGAGCGGGAGCTGCTGATCGTGATCTGCAAGAAATGGCACGTGGCCAAGCGGCTGCTGGAGCAGATACGCCTGGTGACCAATGTCCCCGCAATCGAATATCTCTTCAACGAGGAAGACACCCCCTTGCCAGACCTTGGCGGCATCCAGGCGGCGCTGATGAAGCGCACCCGCCACCGCCGGGCGCTGATGCGGATGCTTTTTGAATATTATGAGTCCGATCAGCTGATCATCTGCCTGGATCCCGGCGCCATAGACCTGATGAATGATTTCCATTCAGACCGCTCCTCAACCCGTTTCCTGCAGATCGAATGCGAGTTCAGCGACGACTACCTGATCGGTCATGCTCACCGGGTCGGGCTGGCGGGCGAGCGCACGCCGCAGCTGACGCTGGACCGGCTGCTGCCGACCATCCGCAACGACATCCTGCATGAGAACGACCGCATCCGGGATGCCGGGTTCAGCCAGCTGTACCAAATGCGCGAGAGCAGCAGCCCGGAGGAAAATGCAGGTCAGCTTTGCGGTTTTCTGGGGCTATCCGAGGACAAGGCCATGCAGATCGCAGAAACGCATTACCTGTTTGCCGACTGAGCCGGACAGACCCGCGCCCCTGCCCGGCAACGGAGCCTGGCCACAAACACCGAAAGTCTTGAAGAATGGCAGACCAGGCGGAACACAAGGCCATTTTCCTTACCGGCAGCCTGATGCGGCATGTCACCCGCATGTCGCTGACCGCCAGCATCGGGCTGATGGCGATGTTTGCCGTCGATTTCGTCGACATGGCCTTTATCGCCATGCTGGGCAATGACGCGCTGGCAGCGGCGGTGGGCTATGCGGGCACGCTGCTGTTCTTCACCAACTCGGTCAATATCGGGCTGTCGATCACCGCGGGCTCGCTGGTGGCGCGGGAGCTGGGCGCAGGACGACCGGACCAGGCGCGGCATTATGCAACCAGCGTCGCCGCTATCGGCGTGCTGACCGGGCTTGTGATGCCGATCCTTGTGCTGGCCTACCTGGAGCAGGTCCTGGCGCTGCTTGGCGCCGAGGGCGAGGTGCTGCGGCTGGCGATGCGCTATGTCTGGATCATCCTGCCGACGATGTGGGTGGTGGCGCTGGCGATGACCGGCATGGCGGTGCTGCGCGCCCATGGCGATGCGCGCCGCTCGATGCTGGCGACGCTTTATGGCGGCGGGCTGAACGCGGTGCTGGACCCGCTGCTGATCTTTGGCCTGGGGCTGGGGCTGGACGGGGCCGCCATCGCCTCGGTGCTGGCCCGGGCCTGCATGCTCGGGGCCGCGTTCTGGCCCGCGATCCGGGTGCATCAGGGGTTCATGCGGCCCGCGCTGCGCCAGATCGGCGGCGACCTGCGCGCGATCCGGGCGATTGCGCTGCCGGCCGTGCTGACCAATGTCGCCACCCCGGCCGGCAATGCCATCGTGCTGCGCGAAATCGCCCAGTTCGGCACCGAGGCGGTGGCCGGCATGGCGGTCATCGGCCGCCTGATGCCGGTGGCGTTTTCGGTGATCTTTGCGCTGTCGGGCGCCATCGGGCCGATCATCGGCCAGAACTTCGGCGCCGGGCAGTTTGCCCGCGTCCGCCAGGCCTTTCTGGCCGGTATTGCGTTCACCGCCATCTACACGCTGCTGATGGCCGCCGTTCTGTTTGCCCTCAGGATGCCGATTGCGGATCTGTTCTCTGCCACCGGCGAGACCCGCAGGCTGATCTACCTGTTCTGCGGGCCGCTGGCGCTGGCGCATTTCTTCAACGGGGTGATCTTTGTCGAGAATGCCAGCTTCAACAACCTGGGCCGCCCGGTCTATTCCACCTGGATCAACTGGGGCCGCCACACCTTGGGCACCTGGCCGCTGGCGGTGCTGGGCGGCTATCTGGCCGGCGCGCCGGGGGTGCTGCTGGGCCAGGCGGCCGGCGGGATGATCTTTGCCGCATTCGGCGCGCTGCTGGTGCACCGGGTGCTGCAGGACCTCGCCCGGCCCGCCCCGATCGACGCCTTTGCGCCGCAGAACCGGCTGCACGCCCTGCTGGGCCGCCGCGGCTGGTAGCCCCCTACGGCACGGCGGAGCTTGCCAGATGCTCGGCAATCCAGTCGAACACCAGGCTCGGCCCCTGCAGGCGACTGGAATGGTCGCGCGACATCACATAGCCCGCGTCGCTCAGCACCACATCCGGCACCGCCCGAACCAGGGCGCCGCTCTGCAGCAGCCTGTCGATCAGCCCCAGCCAGCCCAGCGCAATGCCATCACCGGCAACTGCCGACTGCACCACCATGTCGTAGTTGTTGAAGCTGATGTAATTCTTCGACCGCTCCCCGGCGATGCCCAGACGGTCGAACCAGCCTTGCCAGGTCTGCCATTCGGCTGAGGTCGGTTTGGACAGGCTGAGCAGCTGGCAATCCAGCAGGCTGGCGGCCGAGGCCACCGGGCCATGCGCCTCAAGATAGGCCGGGCTGCACACCGCCCCCACCCGCTCCTGCAGCAGCATCACATCGCCGCCGCCCATGCTGCTGCGCGGACCGACGTGGATCTTGATATCGCAGTCCTCGCCGTAGTCGTCCGGCGGCACCTGGGAGGCGAGGATCTGGATCTCGATCTCATCCCCCAGTTCCGCCCGCAGATGCGACAGCCGCGGCAGGAGCCAGAAGCTGGCAAAGGCAAAATCCGCCGAAATCCGCACCCTGGGCCGCGACTTGCGCTCCAGCAGCGACGCCACGGAATTGCCCATTTGCGCCATCGCCGGGCGCACCACATTGAGCAGCCGCACCCCCTCGTTGGTCAGCGACACGCCGCGGTGCCCGCGCCTGAACAGGGCAATGCCCAATTCGGTCTCAAGCCCTTTGATTTTCTGCGAAACCGCCGATTGCGTCAGCCCCAGCGCCTCGGCCGCGCCGGTGAAATTGCCATGCCGCGCCACAAGGTCAAAAGTGTGCAGCGCGACCAGGCTGTAGCTCAGCTTCCTATTAATACTGCTAATGTCCTTCATAAGTAATTGCATACTGCAAAAGGCAGAATTTTTATAACAGAAAATGCCCTGCGTAAGTTCTGCTAAACCCGCAGCCCCGGCGGCACCAACCGGCAGAACAAGGGAAACAGGGATACTCTATGTCAATCAAACCTCCTTTGACGGATCTGCCGATCGGCACATCCGACCGCGGCTTTTACCGGGGCTTCAGCCAGATCGTCACCATCTCCTCCAAGCTGATGATCGGCGGGCTGGTAATCTGGGCGATTGCCTTTCCGGAACAATCCGGCGCGGTGCTGAATTCGATCAACGGCTTCATCCTGGCCTCCTTCGGCGCCTGGTACATCTGGACCGTGGCGCTGTTTGTACTGTGCTGCGCCGCTCTTGCGTTGTGGCCCAGCGCCGGGCGGCTGAAGCTGGGGCAGCCAGGCGACAGGCCGGAGTTTTCCAACTTCTCCTGGTTCTCGATGATGTTCGGGGCCGGCATCGGGGTCGGCATGCTGACCTGGGCGGTGGCCGAGCCGATCTATCACTGGAACAACAACCCCGAAGTGATTCAGGGCCTGACCAATGGCGGCAGCGCGGACAATATCCGCATGGCCTACAAATGGTCCTTCCTGCACTGGGGGCTGGGCGCCTGGGCTTGCTATGCGATTGCCGGGCTGGCGCTGGGGTTCTTCAGCTACCGCCGCGGACTGCCGCTGACCATGCGCTCGTCGCTGACACCGTTGTTCGGCGCCCGCCTGTCAGGCTCGATGGGTCATTTGGTGGATATCGTGGCAGTTGTCGCCACGATCCTCGGCGTGGCGCAGACGCTGGGGTTCGGGGTGGAGCAGTTCGTTTCCGGCCTCACCCGCATCGGCATTGGCGGGCTGACCAATGAGGGTGGCACCGCCAACACCACCGGCGTCATCGTGGCGGTTCTGGTGATCATGGCGGCCTCCACCGCTTCGGCGCTGTCGGGCGTCGGCAAGGGCATCAAGTGGCTCTCCAACATCAACATGGTGCTGAGCATCGCGCTCTTGGGCTTCTTCCTGCTGTTCGGCTCCACCTTCTTTGGCCTGCAGGCACTGCTGGTTGGCCTCTGGGACTATCTGATCGCCATGCCCGACATGCTGTTCCGGGTCTGGACCGGTGACGGCAACCCGGACAGCGTCGCCTCCAAGCTCGAAGGCTGGCAGGGCGGCTGGTCAGTATTCTACTGGGCCTGGTGGATTGCCTTCGCCCCCTTTGTCGGCCTGTTCCTGGCGCGCATCTCCAAGGGCCGCACCATCCGCGAGTTTGTGCTGGGCGCCATGATCGTGCCGTCGCTGATGTGCTTTGTCTGGTTCACCTGGGCCGGCGGCACCGCCATCGACCTGGAGCTGAACGGCGGCGCAGGCGGCCAGATCGCCGCCGCACCGGATGGCGACAAGATCTTTGCCATGGTACAATACATGCTGTCGCCCTGGCTGGGCTGGGCGATGTCGGTGATGATCGTGGTCCTGCTGATGACCTATCTGGTAACCACTGCGGACAGCGCGGTGCTGATCGTCAACACCATCAACGCCGCCGGTGACGAAGGCCCCAAGGCCCGTCCGCACATCATCTTCTGGGGTGTGGCGCTTGGCGCGGTGGTGACGGCGCTGCTGCTGGTCGGGGGCCTCAAGGCAATCCAGACCGCAATGGTGATCGGCGCCCTGCCGTTTTCGCTGGTGATGGTGCTGCAATGCGCCGCCCTGATCAAGGCGATCTACAACGACGGCCGCCGCGCGCAAGCGGGCCTGGCCACCACCGTGATCCAGGAACCGACCGCATAAGGCATCTCCCGGCGAATGGCTGCTGGCGGGCAGAGCGGCCATTCTCCCCTCCAGACTGCTGCCCGCACCCTCTCCCGCCGCTGAGCACAGCAAAAAAAGGAAGCAATATGACCCGATACTACAACTGGGAAACCCTCCACCCCGCGGTGCGCATGCATGCGGAGGAAGCCGCAGCAGGCAAGCTGGACCGGCGTGAGTTTCTGAGCCGCGCAACCGCGCTGGGGGTGACCGCCTCCGCCGCCTACGGGATGATCGGCCTCAGCCAACCGGTGCAGGCCGCGGCCAATGTGCAGGAAGGCGGTACCATCCGCATCCAGCAGGTGGTGCGCGCCTTGCTCGACCCGCCGCTGTTCAATTGGCCGCAATTGGGCAACCTGGTACGCGGCTACATGGAATATCTGGTGCAATACAACGCCGACGGCACCTTTGAACCGCGGCTGCTGGAAAGCTGGGAGGTCAACGAGGACGCCACCGAATACCTGTTGCACATCCGTCCCGGCGTGAACTGGAACGACGGCCGCGGCACCCTGACCGCCAAGGACGTGGCCTACAACTTTGCCCGCTGGTGCGACGGCAAATGGGAAGGAAATTCGATGGCCGCCCGCATGGGCTCCTTGCAGAATGAGGCCGGCGACGGCCCCGCCGAGGGCGCGCTGGAGGTGGTGGACGACCTGACCCTCAAGGTAAAGCTCACGCGCCCCGATATCACCATCATCCCGGCGGTCACCGAATACCCCGCCGCCATCGTGCCGGACGGCTGGTCGGGCGATCCGGGCACTGATCCGATTGGCACCGGCCCCTACAAGCTGGTGGAATACGAGGTCGGCGTGAAAGCGGTTCTGGAGAAGAACACGGACCATGATTGGTGGGGCGACGGCGCGCATCTGGACCGGATCGAGTTCATCGATTTCGGCACCGACGGCGCCACCCATCTGTCGGCGGCAGAGTCCGAAGAAATCGACATGACCTATGAGACCGTGGGCGAATACGTCGACATCTTCACCTCCATCGGCTGGAACGTGAGCGAGTCCATCTCCGCCAACACGCTGGTTCTGCGCACCAACCGCGATGCCGAGGTTGACGGGAAACAGCCCTATGCCGACGCCCGCGTCCGCCGCGCCCTGGCGCTGGCCTGCGACAATGCGGTGCTGCTGGAACTGGGCTATGACGGCCGCGGCACCCTGGCGGAGAACCACCATGTCTGCCCGATCCACCCGGAATATGCCGATATCGGCGCACCGGTGCGCGACGCGGAGGCGGCGCGCCAGCTGATGGAGGAAGCCGGCATGCTCGACTTCGAGCATGAGCTGGTCTCGATCGACGATGACTGGCGGCGCAACACAACGGATGCGCTGGCGGCGCAGATGCGGGATGCGGGCTTCAAGGTCAAACGCACGGTGCTGCCCGGCAATACCTTCTGGAACGACTGGGACAAATACCCGTTCAGCTCCACCGACTGGGGCCACCGGCCGCTGGGAGTGCAGGTGCTGACGCTGGCTTACAAGACCGGCGTCGCCTGGAATGAGACCGGCCTCGCCAGTGCCGAGTTCGACAGCATGCTGGAAGCGGCTTCAGCCATTGCGGATGCCGATACCCGCCGCGGCCACATGGAGGAGATTGAGAAGTTCATGCGTGAGGACGGCACCATCATCCAGCCCTACTGGCGCTCGCTCTACCGCCACGCCCGCCCCGGCGTGATCGGTGCTGAGAGCCACCCGATCAACGAAATCCACGTGCACAAGCTGGCGCTGGAAGCCTGAACGGGCCGGGTTTAGGAAAGGGCGCGCGCCGGTCCCGGCGCGCGCCCTCGTTTGTTCAGATCTCGACCTCGACCCGGCCAATCGGATTGGAGCAGCAAGCCAGGATGTAGCCTGCCTCGACGTCCTCTTCCGAGATGCCGCCGTTGTGGACCATATGCACGTCGCCCGCGGTCTTCTTGACCTTGCAGGTGCCGCAGATGCCGAAGGTGCAGCCCGACGGGATATTGAGCCCCGAGGCCTTGGCCACAGCCAGAACCGTGTCGGTCTCGGTGCAGCTCGCGGTCACGCCGGAGGCGGCAAAGGTGATCTCGGCGGCAGCGGTCTCTTCCGGCACCACATCGTCGATCTCAGGCGCATCGGCCTCGGTCTCAACCGGCGCGCCAAAGCTCTCCTGGTTGTAGTTCTCCATGTCGAAGCCCAGGCCGTTCAGCATGTCGCGCACCGCCTGCATGAACGGTTCCGGGCCGCAGCAATAGACTTCGCGCTCCAGGTAGTCGCCGGCGATCAGGCCCAGCATGATCTGATTGAGCTGGCCGCGGTAGCCGGTCCAGACCTGATAGGGGTCATCCTCCTCCACCACGAAATGCAGCTTGATGCCGGGCACCCGCGCCGCCATGCCTTCAAGCTGGCGCCGCGCGATGATCTCGCTGGGCCGCTTGGCGCAGTTGATGAAGCTGATGTCGGGCGACTGGCCGCGGTCAAACAGGTACTGGGTCATCGACAGGCTCGGCGTGATGCCGGAGCCTGCGGAGATGAACAGGAACTTGCCGTTCGGGCGCTTGGGCAGGGTGAACACGCCCGCCGGGCCGGAGGCCTTGAGGAGCATGCCCGGGCGCAGGTTGTCCAGCATCCAGCGGGTGCCGATGCTGTCGGCCTGCGCCTTCACCGTGACCGAGATCGACAGCGGCCGCGACGGCGAGGAGCTGATGGTGTAGGTGCGCCAGACGGTGCCGCCCGGCACCGGCAGTTCCAGCGTCAGGAACTGGCCCGGCTGGTATTTGAACCACGCGCCGGACGGCGCGCGGAAGCTGAAGGTGGTGGTGTCCGGCGCTTCCGGCACGACCGAGACGCATTCCAGCTTCTCGTCGTCCTTCCACGCCAGGGTCTCGTCCAGCGTTTCGAAATTCGCCTGCAGTCCCATGCCGTTACTCCGCCGCGATCAGGTGGCGGCCGGTCAGCGCGCGGGTCAGGTGTTCGGCATACCAGTTGGAGAACTGGATGACGCCGCTTTCCTGCACTTCGGAATAGGGTCCGGGCTGATAGGCGGGCGAGTTGATGCCGCGCTGGTTGTCCTCGACCACAATGCGGTCCTCGTCGTTGGTGGCCATCCAGACCTCAGTGAGGCGCTTCAGGTCATAGTCCTGGCCCTCGACCGCATCCTTGTGCACCAGCCATTTGGTTGTGACTTCGGTTTCGGTCGGGCTGATCGGGGTGACGCGGAACACGATGGAATGATCCGGCAGGAAGTGGTTCCAGGTGGTCGGGTAGTGGAACTTCAACAGCGTGCCCGCATCGGCGAACGGCACCCGGCCCAGCTGCTTGGCAACCGCCGCCTTGCCGTCCAGGGTATAGCTCTCGGCGCCTTCGTTCAGCGGCATCCGCGCCAGCCGGTGCTGGCCGCGCGCGTCGATAGTGAAGGCCGACGGGATACCAGCCGCCTCGATCCGGTCAAAATGTTTTTGCAGGTGCGCCGGGGTCTCACCGCCCTCAATACCGGTGACCGAGGGATCCTCGGGGAAGGTCCGGCACAGCGACGGGTGGTTGCCGCCGCAGTGATAGCACTCGCGGTTGTTCTCCCAGACCAGCTTCCAGTTGCCGTTCTCGATGATCGAGCTTTCATGGGCAATCTTGGCGTTGCTCAGGTCGTGCGGCTCCAGATAGGGGCGGGCCACAGCGGCAAACGCATCGAAATCCGGTGCCTCATCCGCCAGGCAGATGTAGATCAGACCGGCCAGATCGCGGCAATGCACCGGCTTCAGCCCGTGTTTGGAGGCGTCGAAATCCGGCCCCATGTCGCGCGCCCACAGCAGCGAGCCGTCCAGTTCATAGGTCCACTGGTGGTAGGGGCAGACCAGCTTGGGCGAATTGCCCTTCTTGGCCTTGCACACCACCGAGCCGCGGTGGCGGCAGGCGTTGTGGAAGGCACGCACCTCGCCATCGGTGCCGCGCACGATGATGACGTTGTAGGACCCGACCTGATGGGTGACGAAATTGCCCGCCTTCGGGATCTCGCAGGCCGGAATGGCAAACAGCCACTCGCGGTAGAAGATCTGCCGCATATCCAGATCCAGAACCCCCGGATCGGTATAGAACGCCTGTTCCAGGGAATAGTTTTTCTGCCGGGCCATCAGCTTGGCCAGAATGTCGCTGTCGTGAAGCATCTGCTTCTCTCCTTTGCCGCATCCCCGCGGCAGGTTGGCTTGGGTGCGGGCATCAGGAGAGGGATTGCAGGCCACGCGCCCGCAACCGCCCCGCCGCCGCCCGCGGTTGACGTTTTCATGGCAAGGCTGGTTTCCGGACTGTCCCGGGGCCTTGAGGCGGCGGGGCCTGGCACCTTCCCGAAGCCGCTGCCTCAGTGGTTATTGCCATGCCTTGCCCGGGGTCACCGTTGCGGGGGCAGTGCCGGAGTTACACCAGCTTCCCAATTCTCCGCCCCGGAGGACGGCACCTTGCTATCCGCGGTATTGCCCGATTTCCAGCAATAGGACGGAGACAAATCCGACCCGCCAAAACCGGAAAAAGACATGCATGTTTTCTGCTGCCGGCACAGGCACACACGCCAGAATCTCAAACCGGCATCCGCGGGTCTGTTTGCGGCAAGGCGCTTATCTTTCATGCGTTTATCCGCCATCGCCCTGTGAGAATCGATTCGCCGCCGCCGGCCTGGTGCCAAATTGAGATGAGCCGCGCATCAGCGGCGCGCACGGGGGCAGCACCGGCCAAGCCTGTGCCCCCTGCCGGCCGGGCCCATGCCCAGCCAAACCGCCGCCGCGCAGGCCGCACGCTGGCGCCGGAGAGCTGCTGGCAACGCCAGCAACGGCTGCCGGCTCGGCATGACGTGCTCCCCTGAAAAGTCCGCGATTTGAAGTTAGCCTGTTCTCCAAGCGAGGAGACAGACGATGCGGAAAAGCCGTTTCAGCGAAGAGCAGATCATTGGCATCCTGAAGGAGCACCAAGCCGGAATGGGGGCGAAGGAACTGTGCCGGAAGCACGGCATCCACCGCCCGGCAGGGCATTGCGCAGCAATGTCCCGAGAGGGGGCGATGGCACTTTCTGCAAAAGGCGTTCGAAGTATGGCGGCATGGAAGTGTCCGAGGCCAAGAGGCTGAAGGCTCTGGAGGTCGAGAACGCCAAGCTCAAGAAGATGTTGGCCGAGCACATGCTTGATGTGGCAACGCTGAAAGAGATGCTGGGAATGGCAGCAGGCGAACGCCATGCGTTCGAGTGAGCCTGCGAACCCTTTTGAGGCCCGGTGCAAGGCGGAGAGCCGTGGACTGGGCCATGACAGAGAAGAACTACAACCAGCGGCGGGCCTGTGCCCTGGCCGGGATCGATCCGCGCGTCCATCGGCGTGGATCAACCAGGCCTGCGGACGCCGAGTTGCGAGAGAGGCTGAAGGAGCTGTCCAGCGAACGGCGGCGCTTCGGCTATCCACTGCCCGGCAGTGGTTTGCTTGCAAACCATGAGAGGGGCGGCTGCACCTGCTGCTCGGCCGCGAGGGCTGGAAGGTGAACTGGATCGAAGCCCGTAAGGCAGACGATCCGGGGGATCGTTTGTAGGGTGTAGCGCTCTACCGGATCTACCGCGAAGAGGGGCTGAGCGTGCGCAAGCGCGGCGGGCGAAAACGCGTCATTGGGACGCGTGCGCTCATCACTGCCCGGCAGGCGCATGCGCAGCATGCTGCCGAGAGGGGCGATCCCGCAAGGGCCGAACCAGAGATGGTCGCTGGACTTCGTCTCGGACCGCTTGTCCGCCTCTCGGGACATTGCTGCGCAATGCCCTGCCGGGCAAGGGATGGCCGCCGTTTCCGGGTGCTCTGCGTCATTGACGACTTCAGCCGGGAATGCCTGGCCGCGGTCGTGGACACCTCGCTCTCCGGCCAGCGGGTTGCCCGTGAGCTCGTTACTATCGCCCGAACGCGTGGCTATCCCTGCATGGTGGTCAGCGAGCGAGCTTTGTCCGCCATTGGTCCGAGGACAATGGCGAGCGGGACCGAACTGACGTCGAATGCCATTCTGAAATGGCAGGAAGACCGGAAGGTCGAGTGGCACTACATCGCGTCAGGCAAGCCCATGCAGAACGGCTTTGTCGAAAGCTTCAACGGCCGCCTCCGGGACGAGTGCCTCAACGAGCACTTGTTCGTCAGCCTGCGCCACGCCCGAGAGTTGATCGCGGCCTGGCGTGACGATTACAATCACCATCGCCCACATACGAGCCGCGACGGGCTCACCCCGTGGGAGTATCACCACGGTCAGTAGAGGACCAAACCCTGAACAGAGCGAACTAATAACCGCGGACTCTGCGGGGAGCACGTCAGGCATAATGCCCTGCCCTGCTGCCTTTCCGCGTTCACCACGGACAGAAAAAGGCCGCCTTTCCGGCGGCCTCTTTCACTTCGATTTCCAGCTGTCCAGCCAGCGGCGGAACCGGCCCTTGCGCTCGGCAATCGCATCGCCCGCGGCATAGAGGCTATCCTCAGCGCTTTCGATCATCGGGTCGATCCTGGCCCGCCGGAACCGGCGCCAGCGCACGTAGACGGCCCACAGGATGGCGGCCAGCAGCACCAGGAAGATGATCGAGAACCAGTTGGTTGGCTTGTCCTCCGGCCCGGCCACCGGCTTGATCGACACGGCATTGGGAAAGATCGACAGGAACTCGTTGCGCCAGCCGTAATGCAGCACCGCCACCCACTCCGGGCTGGCCTTGGTCGAGATGCTGTCATTGGCGTCCGTGTACAGGTTCGCAGTATCGAACTTGAAATAGGGCGGCCAGTTCCAGCCGGTGTCTTCGTTGCGGTAAACCATATTGCGGCCGTTGGCGCGCACTGCCTGGATGAACTGCACATCGCGGTTGATCAACTCCGCCGACTGGTCGTCCGGCTTGGACCAGAACAGCCGGGTCCAGTCATTCAGCTCCTGCCGCTCCTCATAAGTGTTGACGATGCGCACCACGTCGTACTGCGGCAGCGTGTAGTGCAGGAAGGCGCCGAACAGCACCCAGAAGGTGATCAGGAAGGCCCATTTGATGTAACGCACGGGGCAGCTCCTCACATGAAGTTAATGACATAGACCAGAAGCGCGATCGCCCCCAGCGGAATGATATAGACCAGCAGGATCAGTTTGCGCCGGAACGAACGGTCATACTGCCGCAGCCCCCGCTGGATGAAGGCCGTGCGGTCGCCGGTCAACCCCTTGTCTTTCCAGCGCCGTTTCAGCTTCGCCCGCCGCACCTCGCGCGAATAGAGCGACACCGCGCCATAGACCACGGTCAACCCCACCAGCAGGATCAGGACCAGGCGGATAAAACCGAACATCTCTATCGCCCCCTCACCCGGTTCACCGCGCCCCAGGGACCAACCCGCTCGACCATCCCCTTGCGCTGCACCCTCGGCAGCTGGGGCATACGGCCCTCCATATCCGGCTCATGTCCGAACAGCGCTTGCCGCGCGCCGGCCTTGTCCACCGCATACTCCCGCGCCAGGAACTCTGCCGCATAGGCCTTTTTTGTCTCCGGCCAGCCCCGGTACTGGCGGTAGAATTCCTCCTTGTGGCAGATGAACATCTGGCGGAAGTCATGCGGGCAGAGTTCCGCCAGCAGCATGTTGACCAGGTCCCGCTGAGCTGAGTCCGAGGCGCGCAGCGAATAGAAATAAGCCGGATGGTCCGAACTGATCTTCGGCCATTTGCCGCCGCCCTCAGCCCAGCGCACAATGGCCGCCAGCCCTTCGAACTCCTCCGGCAGCTCATCCGCATGCCGCGCCGCCATCCGCCGCAGATCCGCCCGCGACAGCCCGGTCAAGTCCCGGCCCTTCTCTGTCAAAACACTGACCGCCAGAAACCCCATCTTCTGCCGCAGGATCGCCGCGCCATCGACGCCGCGCGCGCGGATCACCGGCTCTGCCAGCCCGTTCAGCTCCAGGAACTTGGCAATTGCATTGCGCTGGCTCAGGTCAAAGACATGGCGCAGCGGAACGCCCTCAGGCTTTGCCCCGCTGGCAATCACCGCTGGATGTTCCAAGTCCTGAAACAGGTACAGCCCGCCGAAATGTGCGGTCCAGAAATTGCCCTGCTCAAAGACCTCATGCTCCAGATGCACCGGATTGCGGGTCACATCGCCGGTCTGTTCCGCGGTCGCGATCATCTCAGCAATCAGACCATCATCAAACCAGGCATCCTCACCTGATTTGAACCGCTCCACCAGCTCCGCCAGACGGTCCGCATGGCGCAGCGTGCCGCGGGTTGTATCCGCCTCGATCCGCACCTGCCGGATGTCGAACAGCTTCGCGGGCGAGGACACCTCAAACACCGAATTCACCAGTTCCCCCGCCACCGCATCGGTCGCGGTCAGGGCAAACAGCTGGCGTTCGTTGACCTCGATAAACCGGCGCAGAATGTCCCGGCTGGTAGAGAATTTCACGTGAAGCAGCGGGCAGCGCTTCTGCTCGGTCGACAGCAGAATGAACTGCCGGTTCACTCCCGCATGGTTCAGATAGTGATCATCCCCCAGCTCATCCCCGATCTCCGGCGAAAAACCCGAGATATCGACGTGGAAATCCGTCAGAGCCGTGGTCTTGCCAGTGAGATGCTTCAGTGCGCGATTGTACCGCTCCACCAGCGCGGGCGAGGCCACATGTAAGAGATTGCCGAACAGCAGGCCATGCTGGATGAGGCGTTTCATTGGGCGGCCTCCGCTTCATCCCAAAACGGACCGTCTATCAGTTCGCACAAACTCCGCTCTGCTTCTTGCAGCCTGATTTCCCGCTGCCGCTCAGCGTTGACTTCGGGCAAGTCGCCCAAGCAGTTGACGATAAGTTTTAGATACCTTTGGAGCTGCAACAATTCTGCCGGCCGTTCGGGTTTGGAATGCAAGTTTCGTGGTCCCACACGCTCCAATCTTTGGATTGCAACTCCAAACAATTCGGCGAGCAAAGCCAAAACACGATCACTCGTTTCATCGACTTTGCTTTGATTGTAGCCATGGCTGAGGAATCTCTCTCTTCGAGTGTCCTGTGAGCTTTCTCCTATGTACCAAGAAAGTGTTTCCAAGTCCGCCTCATAGAAGCATCTAATGACATTCTTTGATGCTTCCTCTAAGAGCGCACTCGCCCGCGCTTCTGCACGCTGGCGCTGCTCATAACGAAAGACTTCCGCCTGCTCTTTCATTACTTCAACCTGCTGCTCTTGTGCTTCGCGAGCCAGTTTTAGTTCCGATCGTGTAGCGGCGAGCTCCTCCCGCTGCGCTGCCAGTTCTTGGCTCTGAAGCAACACCGCAACAACAACCCAAACGAATGCCAAGCTACCCGCAACGCCAGCTAAGGTGTCGCCTATTTCATTTGGTGTCGCTTGCTGTAAGTATTGCCACTTGCTCGAAAAATTTTGCTCGCCCGTTTCGACAGGAAAAGTCAGAGACCAAGCGAACATCGCAAGCACCGCGGCAGTAACGACAACGCCTGCAACAAACGACCATTCGGTCCAAATCGACTTTGTTCGTTCAGCCATTCAAATCTCCCCGCCCGAGGCGCTTGCGGCTCGGGCAGCGCTCGTCCGCCCCGTCAAACCGAAGGTTTGCCTCCAGCAAAACGGGCGGGCGCTACGCTTCCGCCCGCGGACAGGCTCTGCCCTCATGTTGCGCGCAACAGTCACCCCTGCCCCTCCAGATACCGCCGCTTGGCCTCTTCCTGCCGCCCGAAATCGCGCACCATGTTTTCAATCGCCACCTCATCCGACTTGTCGGCATAACGGAACTCGCTGTCGGCGTAGCGGTTGATCTCCTGCACCACCATGTCGACCGTGATCGGCACCCGCAGCTCCGCAATCATCGCGGATTTGGTGTCATAATCCTTGAACAGGAACAGCTCCGGGTTCTCCATCCATTCATCCGGCAGCTCAAAATCCATCGCCCGGACCTTGACCGCATCGGTGATGTTCTTGATGGCGCGGCCGGTAAACCGCTCATCCGCCTGCTGAATGGCCTTCAGATAGGTACCCAGCTTGGCCAGATCATCCAGCTCACCAATCTGATCCTGCACCCGGCCAAAGACCTCCATCAGCCCCGGCTCCTGCGGGTGGTTGTGCGCCTCGAAGGACCGCGCGACCGCCCGTCTGATCTCCTGCGCGCCGTAAAGGTCATGCTCCCCCAGCGGGATTGCATGGTTCTTGCCCATGAGCAGGGTCAGGATGTCGATGTAATCCTCCCGCGTCTGCGGCCCGTCGACCAGGAACCGCGCGCCCGCCCGCTGGCGCAACGCGTCGTCCACATTCTCCGGATAGTTGGAGAACATGCCAAAGGTGCAGTTGCCGCGCACCACGGTGTTGGCGCCGGCAAAGGCCTCCATGAACACCGCCGTCACCTCCTGCTGTCCCGCACTGGACTGCCGGTCGCCGCGCTTGCCCGCGATCTGGTCGATGTCGTCGATGGTGCCAAAGCCGATGACGCCCGGGTCGATGACGTTCTGGATAAAGCTCTTGGCGTTCTGGCCCGACTTGCCCTGATAGCTGTCGATATTGTCGATGCCGAAATTCTGGTAGCGGAAGGCATAGCCTGCGTTCTGGCAGTAGTCGTGGATCAGCCCCGCCATCATCTGGATCAGCGTCGTCTTGCCGGTGCCCGGCTTGCCGTCGCCCATGAAGGTGAAGATGAACCCGCCCATCTCGGCAAACGGGTTCAGGCGGCGGTCGAAGTCATAGGCCATCAGCATCTTGGCCAGCCGCATCGCCTGGAACTTGGCGATATGGTTGCCGACCACCTCCTGCGGTTTCTTGAAGGCCATCGTCAGAGTGGTGGATTTCGCCTTGGCTGCCGCATCAAAGCCGCTGATGGTCAGATCATCCGCTTCCACCCGCCAGGCAGCGGCGGTGAACGCCTCCAACCGGCCCGCATTCTGCGCGCGCAAGGCGGCCTTCTCCATCAGCTGTTCGGCATAGGCCGCCGCGGCCGCAATCAGATGCGCATCATCCGGTGCATGCAGCGCCAGCTTCTGGTCCAGCTCCCACAGCGCCCCGTGCAGCGCCAGCGGCGCGTTGTCGGTCAAAAGCTCCTCCGCCTCGCCCACCTCAGCCTGCGCCTCACTGCCATGCGGCGCCAGCAGGAAGGCCGCGGCATTGGCAAACACATGCGCCGCAATCAGCGCCTCGGCTGCCAAGAGCTCGGTAAACTCCCCCTTGCGCGCCGCGTCCAGAGATCCCGCCAGATTGGCCCGCTTCAAATCCGCCAAGCCGGACACATCCGCATAAGCCTCCCCCATCGCCAAGGAGACCGCCAGAGCCCGGCGCAAGGCGTGCTGCAAGGTCGCCTGCAAGGGCGAGGTCAGCGGATCATTCTCATCCGCCGCCTCGATCCGGGCAATCAGATGCACCCCTTCGGGCCGCGCGGTGGAGCGCGTGACCAGCCCAGGCGTGGTCGAGCGGAAGCGGCGGGTGCGGGCAATACCGGGCGAACGCTCCGGCGCCTTTCCCTCAACAGCCGGCTTGGCAATGCGCGGCGTGTGGTCAAATCCCTCCAGCATCGCTGCCGCAGCGGCGTAATGCTTGCGGATATCCTCTTCCCGCAGTTCCATCTGATTGCCTGAAATGCTCATTTATCCAATGCCTCCAATGTCGCGCCCGAAATCCGGTACAGCTTGTTCCCGAAAGGCGCTGCCGTCATGTCGTTAGGGAAGACCTCGGTCCACCCATCGCCATGAGTTTGCCGCGAAAAAACGGCTGGACGGTTGTCTTCAAGGTAGCAAACTCGGACGATATCAACGCCATATGAACCGCCTCCTCTGGCTTTCTCATAGCAGGGCCCGTTTCTTGGCCATGGACCGCTAAAGCTGTGCCTATCCAATTCCTTGAAGCCGCGTTTCTGCAACCAGCCTATGACTGAGAGCTGTGTCTCAGCACCCCCCTGAAGTCTCTGGCCGACATGCTCGGCAGAAGGCCGCACGGATTGGGCGCATCCGGCCGCCATGCACGCCAGGGTGAAACAAGCGGACAACCGTGAAAATTTCTGTTTCATCTCCATACGCCCAACTTCTTCTTTTCCAAAAAATTCCCGCCGGAGGCTCCCGCACTCGCAGCACGCACAGGCGCTCAATACCGCAGCACCTGCCCGGCGTCGCTCACCACGAACTTCTGCACATCGCCAAACCCCGGCGGGTCCAGCTCTGCCAGCACCTGGAACGGGCGCTGCGGCAGGATGATGGCGCGCTGGGTGCGGGTCGCCCCGGTGTCCGCGCCGCGGCCGCCAAAGGGGTCGAGCGCAAAGATCTCCCGCTCCACGGTGCCGAACCAGCCCGACCGCTCCTCGCGCACCTCCTCGCTTTCCAGCTCCTCCAGCGTCCAGGCCAGGGCCCAGTCCTGGCCCTCGGGCGCCTCCGCTTCCTCCAGCACCCTGTGCAGCGGGCCGGACTGCTCGGTATAGGCGGAGGAATACATCGGCCCGACGTGGTAGCGGCGCAGATGCTTGGGATGGAGGTCGTCAAAATCCTCATCAAACCCCTTGGCAATGGTCACCAGCTTCAGCCCGGCCAAGGCCTGTGCCATCAGATGCGCCTGCACCTCGGGCCAGCGGCGTTCGTCCTTGGGCAGCGCCACCTTGCCGCTGTCCTCCAGCTCCATCAGGTAGATCACCGGCAGGTTGACTTGGCTGTCATAGGCGGCCCAATGCAGCAGAAACCGCCTGCGCCGCTCACCGATGTTTTCCAGCCATTCGCATTCCGGATCGTTCTGCGTCCAGAACAGCTCGCCTTTCAGCAGTTCCTGATAATACAGCCGCTGCGACAGCGCGAACTGCAGTTTCGAAGGCACTGCGCGGTCCGAGATGATGGTGCGCACCATATCGTCCTTGAGCTGCGCCTCACTGGCCATATTGGCCAGATGCCGCTCCGCCTGCTGGGCGTCATTGGCCATGGTCATCAGCTCTGCCGCCACAGGAAAGCCGCTGTCACGCTTGTCCATCGCCAGGCTGCCAAAGAACCGCCCGGTATCGCGCCCCGCCATCAGGTATTTCATCGAGAGCGCGCGGAAGGTGAAATTCAGCCGCATCAGATAGGCGGTCAGCACCTTCACGTCGGATTTCGAAAGCCGCCCCTCCGCCTGCATCGCCGCCGCCACCCGCGTGAGATGCCGGATGATGGTCTCGAACTTCTTGAAATACCGGCGCGAGGCGAAGGTATCGCTGAGGCCTGCGTGGTCGCGGGAAGGATCTGTCATTTTATTTTCCCCAGTCCAAGTCGCGCTCAAGCCAACTGTCCAGTTGCGCCGCTTTCAGACCCACCCAAGGCCACCAGTACCCGACAAAACTGATAATCCTCGGAACCACTGACAAAGCGATCAACGCAACTATCACAAAGTGAAAACTTGCAACTCCCAGCCAGATAAGCAGCGAAACCTTCGACACGCTGCCAGCCACGATCACTGGCATTGACAAGAAGCCTATCAAGATCAGGCGAAGCGAAATTCGGAACCACCGGGGCTTAAAACCGGGCTCAAGTTCTTTCAGGCTTTTGATCTTAATGGGCCGGTGTTGTTGCTCGAATAAGCGGAACATCACCCACCATACAGGTTCTTGTCGTGCTTCTCGACAATCGCGGCAAACCGACGAGCAAAGCGTTCATCGGCCTTGGCCTTCTTCTCCAGCACGTCGCGGGCAAACACCATGTTGCCCTCATGGCTCTCCAGCATGTCGGCCATCTTCTGGTTGGTCGCGGTGCCGATTGCCGCCATCGCGGTCTGGGCTTCCTTGTCGGTCGCCACGCCGATCTCGTTGATCCGGTGGGCAATGTCCTGCTGCTGCGCGGTCTTCAGCGATTTCGTCAGCGCATCATACAGCACAACCCGCTGCGCCGTGTCCGTCTGCAGCTTGTTGATCAGCACCATCTGCGTCGCCGCCTGGTTCTGCAAGGAATCCACCCAGGTCTTGCCCTTCTCGATATAGCGCTCCAGCGTCTGGGACTTGGCGAGCTTCACCTGCTCCTCCTGCACCATCGCGTTGTATTTGGCATTCAGATCCGCCAGCTCGGTCTCCAGCTTGGTGCGCGCGGCGGCGTCCTGCTCGACCGAGATCTTGTTCTCCAGCTCGATGATCTGCGGGTCCAGCGCCACGATCCCGGCCCGCACAGCTTCCAGCTCCTGCACCGTGAACTCACGGTCGTCCAGCGTCGCGCTCAGGTTTTCCTGCACCTTCTCGCGCTGCTCTTCCAGCGTTGCCAGCTGGCCCTCCAGCAGTTTCACGATCACGTCCGACTTGGCGATCAGATCCTGCAGCTTGTCGTCGATATTGGCAGTGCGCATCCGCTCCTGGCGCATCGAGTCCGACTTGCCCTTGCTGAAAAAACCGACAAAGCTCTCCCAGCCGGTCTTGCCCCGCATGTCGTCAAAATCCTTGGAAAACGCCGCGGTCACATCATCGAGCCCCATGATCAGCTCGGCGATATTGGCGTTCATCACCTCGGTATGGGCATGCACGTCCTCAAGTGTGGCGTTTTCGATATCGATGCTGGCATCCTCGCCCGCCTCGATCTTGCTGCGCGCGGATTCAATGCGCGAGGTTAGCGCCTCGATCTTGGACTGAGATTCCCGGACTTTATCCTGGCTCTCTGCCACCATCTTCTCGAACTGGGAAACACTCATAGTTTCCGTCCCTCCCCTTGAAATGCCTGATCCTCAAATGGGGATGTAAATGAATTTTACATCCCCCGGGGCGGCGGAATTCCGCCCGGTTCAGACGCACTGTTGCAGAGAGGCCGCACAAAGAAAAGCCCCGGAGAACACCCCGGGGCCGCTTTGCGCAATTCAGCCAATTCACATGCTCTGGGCCTTGCCCAGCACCAGAAAAGTCATCATGCCGAACGGCGGGATGCTCTCCTGTTGCTCAACCTGCAGCCGGTCCTCCTGCAGCACCGTTTCCAGCGCAAAATCCGAATGCCAGCCGATGACATTGGCCAAGGGTGCCGAGAGCTTTTCCAGGGAAGCCCGCACCCCCTTGCCGCTCTTGAAGTGGTTGGTGACCACCAGCTGTCCGCCCGGCTTCAGGACGCGCGCTATTTCGCGCATTACCTGGTCCGGATCCGGCACCACCGACAGCACATGCATCGCTGCCACTGTGTCAAAGGAGTTGTCGGGGAAGTCCAGCTGCCGCGCATCCATCTGACGCAGCTCCCTGACCTGTTTCAGGTCCAGTTCCTGAACCTTTCTGCGCGCCTTTTTCAGCATGTCGTGGCTGAAATCGATGCCAGTCACCTGCAGATGCGGTGCGTAGTGCTGAAGCGACAGGCCGGTGCCGACGCCGACCTCCAGCACGCTGCCCTGCCGGGTGTTGATGTACCGGGCAGCGCGGCGGCGGCCCGAACGCGTCACCGCGCCAAACGTTCTGTCGTAAACCGGCGCCCAGCGCGCGTAGGATTCTTCAACTGCCTTGATATCCAATTCGTCCCTCCCCTGGACGTCATGAGCTAGTCCTTTGGCTTGGAAACCAGCCCCCAAATCACCATCGCAACGTAGCCAAGGCATAGCACAACCAGCACTGTCCATGCATAGGTCAGTAATGCCGCAGCCATGAAGGCAAAGCCCACCAGAAGGTACTTAACATTCTCGCGGGAAATTTTAACTGCTTTGGGCGACCAGGTCTGAATATGGCTGATCATTGCCAACCCGATGACAACCATGTGCAGGCATATCAGCAGCTCCGGCAGCACCACCGCACCATCAACGGCAAAAGAGACAAACATCGGCAGCAGCGCCAGCAGCGCACCCGCAGGCGACGGGATGCCATCGAAATAGCCGCTGCGCCCTTTTGGCGCTTCCTCGGACTTTGTGCTGACATTGAACCTCGCCAGCCGCACCACGCAGCAGACCGAGAACACCAGCACAGAAATCCACCCCACACCACGCACATCCTGCAACGCCCAAAGATAGATCACCATCGGTGTCGCCACGCCGAAATTCAGGAAATCGGCCAGCGAGTCGAGCTCCGCGCCCATCTTGCTCTCGCTGTGCAGCGCCCGCGCCAGCCGCCCGTCCAGCCCGTCCAGCACCGCCGCCAGCAGAATCATCAGCACCGCCAGCGTGTAGTTGCCATAAACCCCGAACCGGATCGCCGACAGTCCCGCACAGATGGCGCCGATAGTCATCATGTTCGGCATCAGCTGGATCAGAAAAAATTCCGACTTCTTCTTCTCCGGAACATCATACATGGCGGTGGCTCTTTCTTCCTCGCGGGGCTGGGGCACACCGCGGCCCGCGGGTGAACCTTGGGGCTAACTTCAGGGCAATTTGTACCGTGGCGCACATATGCCCTAAGCTGCGCCCCAGCGCAACGTTTGCTAAAACGGGCGCTGCCCCCGGTGCACAGCCGGTGCAATGGGGCCGCCCCGAGAAAGAAATGGCACCGTGCATTGCACGGTGCCAGGCCCAACTGCGAAGGCCTCCTCACAGTAGGCCATGAGCAGGCGGGAGCGCCCCGCCTGCGGGTCTCAGCCGGTCCGGGGCTCTGCCTGTTCAGCGCTGAACCGCACCCCCGGAGCGATTCCGGAACGCGCCTTACCCAACGACATTGAATTCCGGCCCATAGGGGTATTTGGTGATGTTCTCATTGCCATCCTCGTGGATGATCAGGATGTCATGCTCGCGGTAGCCTCCGGCACCGGGGTTGCCCTCGCCAATGGTCAGCATCGGTTCCATCGAGATCACCATGCCCGGCTCCAGCACCGTATCGATGTCCTCGCGCAGCTCCAGCCCGGCCTCGCGGCCATAGTAGTGCGACAGCACTCCAAAGGAGTGGCCATAGCCGAAGGTGCGGTACTGCAGCAGGTCCCTCTCTTCGAAGAAGGCGTTGATCTTATGCGTGATTTCCGCGCAGCTCGCGCCCGGCTGCAACAGCGAGATGCCGTATTCATGGGCCGCCACATTGGCCTCCCAGATCTTCAGGCTCTCGGCGTCCACTTCACGCACGAACATGGTCCGCTCCAGCGCGGTGTAATAGCCGGAGATCATCGGGAAGGTGTTCAGCGACAGGATATCACCGCGCTGCAGGGTGCGGCCGGTGACCGGGTTGTGAGCGCCGTCGGTGTTGATGCCGGACTGGAACCACACCCAGGTGTCGCGGTATTCGGCATCCGGGAAGCGCTTGGCGATCTCCAGCTCCATCGCGTCGCGGCCGGCCATGGCGACATCAATCTCGCGCGCGCCTTCCTTCACCGCATCGCGGATCGCAAAACCGCCGACGTCAGCCACAGCGGCACCGGCGCGGATCATGTCCAGTTCCGCTGCCGACTTGCCCATCCGCTGGCGCATGGTCGGCTCGTAAAGGTCAACCAGTTTGGACGGCGCCAAAAACGCCTCCAGCTTGCCCTTCTGCAAGAGGGTCAGGTGGTCGCTTTCATAGCCGACAACCGCGCCCGCGCCGGAGACCGACTTGATCGCGCGCCAGAAGTTGTCGCGCTGCCAGTCGGTATAGGTGATGTTGTCGCAGAACGACCGCCGCCAGGGCTGGCCCGCGTCGATGCCGGCCGATATGGTGACCGCCTCGGACGCGGTCACCACCAGGCCGTAGGGGCGGCCGAATGCGCAGTAGGTGAAGCCCGAAAAGTAGGAGATGTTGTGCATCGAGGTGAAGACAGCAGCACTCACCCCGGTGTCGGCCATGATCTTGCGCAGACCGGCAATGCGCGCCTCGTATTCGGAGACGGCAAATTGCAGCGGCGCTTTTTCGCCATTGTGAAAACGGTACATTTCAGGACGTGCAGTCATATCAGACCCTTCCTTCTTACAAGAAAGGTCCCGGCGTTCAGGACAGTTTTGGAATGTGGGGGCACCATGTATCCCATGCGGCGACGCCATCGCCTGGCCCTTGCGCGGAAGATGCGGCGGAAACGGGATTCTGGCAAGAGGAATTTTGTCCGCCTATGGCCGCATCACAGCCAGGACAGCGCCCGAATCTCGGGGCGGGTGCTGAAAGCGCCCTCCCCGTGGTGGAGGGTCGGGCGCGGTCCGGCCTGGCGGCCGGGCGGGAGATCAATTCACGATCAGCGCCACCAGATCGCTTTCCGGGTCCGCCAGCGGATCGATCACATTGAAAT
Organism: Leisingera thetidis; assembly: GCF_025857195.1. Taxonomy (NCBI): domain Bacteria; kingdom Pseudomonadati; phylum Pseudomonadota; class Alphaproteobacteria; order Rhodobacterales; family Roseobacteraceae; genus Leisingera; species Leisingera thetidis. The sequence continues at coordinate 3,690,240 of NZ_CP109787.1, forward strand.
GGTGCTTGCCAAAGGCGATGACGTGGTCGGTGTCCCAGGCCTCCACCAGCCAGATCGCCTGATCCAGGAACGCCGGGCGCTCCTCGCCGCCGACCCAGACCGTCACCTCTGCCGGGTAGCGGTCCGTCATATCCACCGGGCTCTCGGCAATCGCCGCGGCCGAATCCATCTTGAACTTCTGGTTCATCGAGGTGCGCAGCAAGGGCCGCAGGTCGGCCAGCGGCGAGATCGGGATCACCGTCTTGATCCGCTCCCCGACTTCCGCAGGCAGCAAGGCCTTGTCCAGCATCCGCGCCACCAGATGGCCGCCCGCAGAGTGGCCCGCCAGCGCAATCGGCCCCTCAACCTCCCCCGCGATCCGCCTCACCGCCGCGGTGATCTGCCGGGTAATATCCGCGATCCGCACCTCCGGGCACAGGTCATAAGACGGCATCGCCACCGCCCAGCCGTGGGCGATTGCGCCACGGGCCAGATGCGACCAGGAGCTTTTGTCAAACGCCAGCCAATAGCCGCCGTGAACAAAGACAAACACTCCCTTGGGCGTGCCCTCCGGTAGGAACAGGTCGAATTTCTGCCGCTCCCCCTCGCCATAGGGGATATCCAGCCGGGCGCGCTCGTGCAGGCTGTTGCGGAAATCCTCCGCCGAAGCCGCCCAGCGCGGCGGGTAGGTGCCCGCATTCTCGATATAGGCCCCGTTGGCATAGGCATCATCCAATTCCATGCCCAATCTCCCCTGAATATTATTGTTTGCGCTTACCTGACAGTCTCTCACAGGACATGTCAAATTGCCCGTCAAAATCCATGAGCGGAATTTTCCTGCGCACAATTTGATCAAATTCTGGACTCATCAATGTTTCTGGACTTATCAAGGCACAGCTGATTTGCATTTCAGCGACAGAACACCCGGGAGGCCCGCAATGCTTGATGCAACAACTGACCTGAAATCCCTGCTCAAAGACCCCAGCCTGCTGGAGACCCGCGCCTATATCGGCGGCGAGTTTGTCGACGGCGAAGGCACCTTTGACGTGACCAACCCCGCCCGCGGCGATGTGATCGCCCAGGTGGCCGACGTCAGCCGCGCCCAGGCGGCCGGCGCCATCGCCCAGGCCGAAACCGCCCAGAAGGACTGGGCCAAATGGACGGGCAAGGAACGCGCAAACGTGCTGCGCAAATGGTTTGACCTGATGATGGAAAACCAAGAAGACTTGGCGGTGATCCTGACCGCCGAAATGGGCAAACCGCTAGCCGAGTCGCGCGGCGAGATCGCCTATGGCGCCTCCTTCATCGAGTTCTTCGCCGAAGAGGCCAAGCGGATCTATGGCGAGACCATCCCCGGCCACCAGCGCGACAAGCGCATCACCGTGCTGAAACAGCCGATCGGGGTGGCTGCCTCGATCACGCCCTGGAACTTCCCCAACGCGATGATCACCCGCAAGGCCGGTCCGGCGCTGGCCGCAGGCTGCGCCTTTGTCGCCCGCCCCGCGGCGGAAACGCCGCTTTCGGCTGTTGTGCTGGCAGTTCTGGCCGACCGCGCAGGTATCCCCGCAGGCGTCTTCAGCGTCGTGCCCTCGTCCCGCGCGTCCGACATCGGCCAGGAATTCTGCGAGAACGACGCGGTGCGCAAGCTGACCTTCACCGGCTCCACCGAGGTCGGCCGCATCCTGCTGCGCCAGGCAGCGGACACGGTGATGAAATGCTCGATGGAGCTGGGCGGCAATGCCCCCTTCATCGTGTTTGACGACGCCGACCTCGACGCCGCCGTCGAAGGCGCCATCATGTGCAAGTTCCGCAACAACGGCCAGACCTGCGTCTGCGCCAACCGGATCTATGTGCAGTCCGGCGTTTACGATGCCTTTGCGGCAAAACTGAAAGCCGCGGTGGAAAAGATGAACGTCGGCGACGGTCTCAAGGACGGCATCCACTTCGGCCCGCTGATCAACAAGGACGCGGTGGAAAAGGTGCAGGAGCATATTGCCGACGCAACCTCGAAAGGCGGCGAAGTGATCCTGGGCGGCAACCCGTCGGAGCTTGGCGGCAGCTTCTTCCAGCCGACCATCGTCAAGGGCGCAACCCAGGACATGGCCTTTGCCACCGACGAGACCTTCGGCCCGCTCGCCCCGCTGTTCAAATTCGAGGACGAGGACGAGGTGATCGCGATGGCCAATGACACCATCTTCGGCCTGGCATCCTATTTCTACGCCAAGGACCTGAGCCGCGTGTACAAGGTCGCCGAGGCACTGGAATACGGGATTGTCGGAGTGAACACCGGCATCATCTCCACCGAGGTGGCCCCCTTTGGCGGCGTCAAGCAGTCCGGCCTGGGCCGCGAAGGCAGCCACCACGGCATTGAGGACTACCTGGAGATGAAATACATCTGCATGGCGGTCTGAGCCACCCGCAGGTCAGTGCCGGGTCATCGTCCCGGCCACCCGGCTGATGGCATTGGCCCAGGTGGTTTCCGTCTCCAGGTCCAGCGCCGGCCCCAGAACATCGCGCAAAGCGGCAATCAGCGCCCGCTTTGCCGCTTCGCTTTCGCGCGCGCCAAGATCCAGATGGGCGTGGTCCTGGGCCAGCCGCGCGCTCAGCTCTGCCAGCGTTTGCGGGTTGTCCAGATTGCGGACACAGGCGGCAATCATCGCGGTCAGCATCGCCTTCTGCTTCACGAAATTGCCGCGGAACATGCCGCGCGCCTCCGGCAGGCGGGTAAACAAATGCACATAAAACCGTTCAGCCAGATCCGCCTTGCGGGCAAAAACCCCGGCAAAGCTGTGCTGAACATGCTGAATTTCCTGAGGTTTCATAAGCCATCCCTGCGAAACACCGCTGCCGTGCCAGGAGGGAAACTGCAATCTGCACGGCCCGCCAGCCGTGCGCAGGACACCCCGGCACATACTCTTCAACCGGGTTCAGGGTAACATGCTGCGATTAAGATCCGATTTAGGCACCGCATATTTCAGGGCACCCTGGCGACACGCGGGCGTCTGGAAATGCCGCTGTCCCCGCGGGGACAGACGCCCGGAACGGCAAAGCCCCCCGGGCCAAAGCCAGGGGGGCAGGTGCGCTCGAACCTTGCCGCGGGATCAGTTGACCGCTTGGGCCTCGATCTCGGCGCGGTTCGGGCGGGAGGAGGAGATTTCGATCCGGCGCGGTTTCAGCGCCTCCGGCACCTCGCGGTGCAGATCGATATGCAGCATGCCGTTTTCATGGCTGGCGCCGGTCACGCGGACATGATCGGCCAGGGTGAAACGGCGTTCAAAGGCACGGGTGGCGATACCGCGGTGCAGGAAGGTGCGGTCCTCGCCGTCGTCGGCCTTCCTGGCGGCCACAACCAGCGCATTTTCCTTCACTTCGACGCTCAGGTCGTCTTCGGCAAAACCGGCCACGGCGATCGAGATCCGATAGCTGTCGGCGTCGGTCTTTTCGATGTTGTAGGGCGGATAGCTGGACTGGGCGGCATCGGCGCTGAGCGCGCGGTCCATCAGGCTGGCGATCTGGTCGAAGCCGATGGTGGCCCGGTGCAGCGGTGCAAAATCAAACGTACGCATGTGTCATCCTCATTTTCGAGCGATTTCAGGGCGCCTTCCCCGCGGGGACAGGCTGGCAGTGTCCGGGCCCCAATCAGCGGCTGCCCGGATAGACCTGAGATAGGAATGCAAAACGCGGCTTCAAGAGGCTGATCAGCCGCCCGGGCGGACAAATTTCGCCCCGCCCGCGGAACTGCCGCCACCGACCCGGATCCGCTTGATCCGCCGGTCCGGGGCGGCCACCGGATTGCGGCGCAGCTGCGCCTTCAGCTCGGCCACCCTTTGGGGCAGTTTCATGCCGAAGGCCACCTGCTTGCCACGGTAATTGCCGCCGCTGGAAACCAGCGCCAGAATGCGGCCTCGTCCGCCGACCTGGGAAAACACGGGTGCGCCGGAGGAGCCGAAGGTGACATTGCAATCGATCATCAGCACATCGCCGCTTTCGCCCATCAGGTTGCATTGGCGCTGCCGCGACAGCGCCTCGGCGCGGCCCTGGCCATAGGAGGTGACGGAAACATCGCTGCCGTAATCGCGGCCCGCGTGCAGGGCAAAGGCGTCCGCCTGGCCGCTGAGGATCGGCGCCGTCAGGCGGATCAGCGCCACATCATGGCGGATGTTCTCCATATTCAGGCGTGTCCTCGGGTTGAACCCCGGATGGGCGGCAATCTGCAGCGCCTGGCGTTCGGCAATGGCCGCGCCGTCACGCAGCCCGGCCCGGAAGGTGATCTGCTCCGCCGGCCGCGCTTCCCCGTTCCGGTTATAAACGCAATGGGCCGCTGTCAGCACCAGCTCCGGCGCAATCAGCGTGCCGGTGCAGAACCCCTGGCCATTCAGCTCCAGCCGCCCGACGGCCTCCCATCCCAAGAGATCATCGCGGTCGGTGAGCCGCCTGAGACCGGTGCCTTGGGCCGTTGCGCCGGCGGCGCACGCCAGAGCGGCAACACCCAGTATCAGGGCACGGAAAATCATTGCCGGATGAACTTTGCACCGGAGGAGCTGCGCCCCTCGCCCACTTTCACCCGGCCAACCCCGGGCGGCAGGCGGCCGCCGGTGGCCACCCCCGTCAGCTGCGCCTGCAGCAGCGTCAGCTCTTCCGCCAGGGCGGAGCCGAGCGAGACCCGCTCGCCGCTGACTTCGGCCTTGGCGGAGATCACCGACACAATCCGCGGGGTGCCGCCCTCAAAGGAGAACACCGGCGCGCCGGAAGAGCCGAAATCGACATCGCAGGACATCACCAGAATCCCCTCCTGGCGCGCCATCACCGCGCAGACCTCCTGCAGGGACGGCGCCTCGGAGCGGTCATGGGCATAAGACACCACACCGATCCGCGCGCCTTTGCGCGGCCGGTCGTCGGTCTGGAACGGGGTCACGGTGGTGTTTCGGATCGGGCGCTGCAATTGCAGCAGGGCAAGGTCGTTGCGCACCCGGTCGGTCGACAGCTCGCCATCATAGACGTAGGAGGGATGCAGCACCGCCCGGCGCACGCTGCGGTAGGCCGAGGCGCGGCCATTGCGCCAGCCGGCCAGGAATTCGATGGTGGCAGGGTCGATCCGCTCCCTGGTGCGGCTGTCATAAAGGCAATGGGCCGCGGTCAGCACCAGATCCGGGGCGATCAGCGCGCCGGTGCAAAAGCCCTCGCCGTTGACGTCCAGCCGCCCGACGGCTTCCCATTTACGGCCCGCATCAAGGGTATCCATCCGCTGCAAACGGCTGTCCTGCGCCAATGCCGCGGCGGGCAGCAGCACCGCCACTACCGCCAGTATCCACTGCCTCACATGCGTCTCCTGTTATCCACCGGTTGGGAGATTATTGGTCTGTTCCGGCAAAATTACGGCAAGTGCGGGGCATATGCAGCCCGATTCTTCCGGCAGGGCGTCAGCGCAAGACAGGCACCTGCGGAGCGCGTTTGCCCGGCGCGGTCAGCGCGGGCGGCTGCGGGCCGCCGGTGGCCCAGTCCAGCAGTTCCACCGTATGCACGATCGGCACTTCGGTGCCGGAGCCGATCTGCATCATACAGCCGATGTTGCCTGCGGCGATCAGATCGGGCTGTTTGGCCTCCAGCGTCTTCACTTTGCGCGCCTTCAGCTCGGCGGAAATCTCCGGCTGCATCAGGTTGTAGGTGCCGGCCGAACCGCAGCAGAGGTGGCTGTCGGCAGGCTCCACCACCTTGAAGCCTGCGCGTTTCAGCAGCGTCTTGGGGTGGGTCTTGATCTGCTGGCCATGCTGCAGCGAACAGGCGGCGTGATAGGCCACCGTCAGGCCCTTGTCCGCGCCCTCCGGCAGTTCCAGCTGCATCAGAAGTTCAGAGACATCCATCGCGATCCCGGAGATCCGCACCGCATCCGCCGCCAGCGGCGCATTGCGGAACATATGTCCGTAATCCTTGACCGTGGTGCCGCAGCCGGAGGTGTTGATGACAATGGCGTCCAGCCCCTGCCCGTCCATCTCCGCCGCCCAGGCGCGGATGTTCTTTTCCGCAGCGGCATGGCTTTCCGCCGCACGCCCCATGTGATGGGTCAGCGCGCCGCAGCAGCCCGCGCCCCTGGCCACCACCACCTCGCAGCCCAGCCGGGTCAGCAGGCGGATGGTGGCATCATTGATATCGGTATTGAGCGCCTTCTGCGCGCAGCCGGTCATCAGCGCCACGCGCTTCCTGCGCGGCGCCGCAGCGGCAAAGCTTTGCGGATTATCGTTGCGGCTGGCCGGCGGGATCGTTTGAGGCGCCATCTCCAGCATCGCCCTGAGCCGCGCGTCCGGCAGCAGCCCTTTGAACGGCTTCGCAAATTTTGCTCCCAAAAGCGCCAGCCGGAACCGCCCCGGATACGGCAGAACCCGCGCCAGCAGCCAGCGCAGGGCCTTGTCGCTCCACGGCCGGTCATAATGCTCTTCGATGTAGGCGCGGGCGTGATCCACCAGATGCATGTAATGCACGCCCGAGGGGCAAGTGGTCATGCAGGCGAGGCACGACAGGCAGCGGTCGATGTGCTTGACGGTCTTTGCGTCCGGCACCCGCTCGTTCTCCAGCATGTCCTTGATCAGGTAGATCCGGCCGCGCGGGGAATCGAGCTCATCGCCCAGCACCTGATAGGTCGGACAGGTGGCGGTGCAAAAGCCGCAGTGAACGCAGGTGCGCAGGATCTCATTGGCCCGCCTGGTGCCCGGGTCCTGAAGCTGCTTTTCGGTGAAAATAGTCTGCATTTGTTACCCCATCAGCCCCGGATTGAGGATGCCCTTCGGATCGAATTGACGCCGCAGCCCTGCAGATATTGCGGCCAGCGGCGCGGGTTGCGGCTGGAACACGCCCAGCCGCGCGCGGGTCTCCCGCGAAGCGCGCACCAGCGTGGCATGGCCCGGCACATTGATCCGGGCGCGCAAATCAGTGCCCTCCGGCACCAGCGCCCAGATCAGCCCGCCGCCCCAATCGAACTGCAGCGCCCCTGCCTCCAGCCGCGGGACCAGCTGCACAGCATCCGAAGGCTTCACCGAGATCCGCCAGACATCCCCCGCCTGCCCGTGGAAGGCGGACACATCGCGGATGCCCTGCCACTGAACCGTGCTGTCAGCTGCAATGCCGGAGCGGCCGAACCTCGCCAGTACCTCCGCCAGCCGGGCACTGCGGTAATCGACCGAATCCGCAAACCCCTCAACCCGGATGCAAACGATTTGGCTCTCGGGGTCATAGGCCGCACCGGTCACGTCAAAAGGCGACCCCAGCGCCGCGGCCATCGCCCGCAGCGCGCCGGGCAGATCGACGCCGGTGACGGTCACAGTGACAGCTGCCTCGGCCCGCGGCAGCACCTTCAGCGACACTTCCGTCAGCACCCCCAGGGTCCCATGGGCGCCGCACATCAGCTTGACCAGATCATAGCCGGTCACGTTCTTCATGACCCGGCCGCCGTTCTTGATCGTCTGGCCGGTGCCGTCGGCAAAGCGCACCCCCAGCAGGTGATCACGGGCGGCCCCGGTCTGGATGCGCCGGGGGCCGGAAATATTGGCCGCGACCACCCCGCCAATGGTCGGCTCCCCCTCGCTTCCCAGCAGACCCCGGTGATCCATCGACTCGAAGGCCAGCCGCTGGTTCTCCGCTGCCAGCAGTTCTTCCACTTCTGACAGCGGCGTACCGGACTTAACCACCAGCGTCAGCGCTCCGGGTTCATAGAGTTCAATACCGGACAACCCGGTCGTGCTCAGCACGTCCCCTTCGACGCCAAGCCCGCGGGTGCCGCCGCCCTGGATGCAGAGCGGCCCGCTTGCATCTGCGATGATTTCAGCCAGCTCGGCCTCGTTCCCTGGTGTCAGCATTTTCTTCTTTGTCCAAATACTCTGGGGTTTGGGGCAAAGCCCCAATCATTCAGCCGCCAGGGCCACCGCCCGCCGACTCTCTGTCACCGGCAGCGGGAACACCTTGGCCGGGTTGAGCAGCCACTTGGGATCGAACACATCCTTGACCTTCAACTGCGCCTCCAGGTCCGCCGGCGTGTACTGGTGCAGCATCAGATCGCGCTTCTCGATCCCCACCCCATGCTCGCCGGTCAGGCAGCCGCCCGCCTCGACGCACAGCTTCAGGATCTCGGCGCCGAAAGCCTCGCAGGTTTCCAGATCACCGGGCTTGTTGGCGTCGAACAGGATCAGCGGGTGCATGTTGCCGTCGCCCGCGTGGAACACATTGGCAACCTGCAGCCCGAACTCCCGGCTCATCTCGCCGATGCGCCGCAGCACATGCGGCAGAGAGGACACCGGGATCGTCCCGTCCAGGCACATGTAATCGTTGATCTGCCCCATGGCGCCAAAGGCTGACTTCCGCCCCAGCCAGATGCGGGCGGCCTCATCCGCATCGCCCGCCTCGCGCAGCTCCACCGGGTTGTGAGAGCGGGCAATCTGCGTGATCAGCCCCAGCTGGTGGGCGATTTCTGCTGCGCTGCCCTCGACCTCGATGATCAGCAGCGCCTCGCACATCGGGTAGCCCGCCTTGGCGAAGGCTTCGCAGGCCTCGATGCAGGGGCGGTCCATGAATTCGATGGCCACCGGCAACACGCCTGCCTTGATGATGTCCGAGACACAGGCGCCTGCGACCTCGTTGCTGTCAAAGCCGATCAGCACCGGGCGCGCGCCCTCGGGCTTGCGCAGGATGCGCAGGGTGGCCTCGGTCACCACGCCCAGCTGGCCTTCACTGCCGCAGATCACCCCAAGAAGATCCAGCCCGCCCGCGTCCAGATGGGCACCGCCGATCTCCACCACGGTGCCGTCCATCATCACCATGGTCACGCCCAAGAGGTTGTTGGTGGTGACGCCGTATTTCAAGCAATGCGCCCCGCCGGAGTTCATCGCGATATTGCCGGCGATCGCACAGGCCAGCTGCGACGAGGGGTCGGGCGCGTAAAAGAACTCCTCCTCCTCCACCGCGCCGGAGACGCTCAGGTTGGTGCGCCCGGTTTGCACCCGGATGATGCGATTCCCGTAATCGGTCTCCAGCACCTCGTTCATCCGGGCCACGCCAAGGATGACGCAATCCGCGGTCGGCAGCGCCCCGCCCGCCAGCGAGGTGCCCGCCCCGCGCGGCACCACCGGCACGCCCTCCTCATGGCAGATGCGCAGAACATCCGAGACCTCCTGCGTGCTGCGCGGCAGCACCGCCAGCAGCGGCGGGCATTTGTAGGCCGTCAGCGCATCGCATTCGTAAACGCGGGTTTCGGCCTCGTCCTGGATCACCGCATCGGAAGGCAGGACAGCCAGCAGCCGCGCTGCCAGCATTGCCTTGCGGGCCAGAATGGCGGGGTTCGGGGATGGCATCTCCATCGGGCTCTCCTCTTTGGTAAAATAATATTACCAATTTATCCCATCTGGCAAGGGGCGGATTGCCGCGCTAGGGTCAGGCCATGAATTGGACCACACGCCTTGCGCAGTTTTCACTGCTTGATCTCGCCGCCCTAAGCCTTCTGGTCGCCAGCTGGCTGTGGATCAGCTGGCGGATAGAGAACCCGCCGGCGGGACGGCCTTCGGTATCCTGGCTGATGGCGGACTTCCGGCGCGACTGGATGAAGCGGATGGTGGAACGCGACCCGCGCATCTTCGACGCCCAGCTGGTTGGCAACCTGCGCCAGGGCACCGCTTTTTTCGCCTCGGCCTCGATGATCGCCATCGGCGGCGGGCTGGCTCTTATCGGCAATACCGAACAGCTGGCCGGAATCGCCCAAGACCTGATTCAGAACAGCGTTCCTGCCTTCGTCTGGGAGGTGAAGATCCTGGTCGTGCTGCTGTTCCTGTCCAATGCCTTCCTGAAATACGTCTGGGCGCACAGGCTGTTCGGCTATTGCTCGGTGCTGATGGCGGCGGTACCGAATGACCGTGGGGACGCGCTGGCCTATCCACGCGCCGCACAGGCCGCCGAGATCAGCATCACCGCGGCGCGCAGCTTCAACCGCGGCATGCGGGCAACCTATTTTGCGCTGGCAGCGGTGGCCTGGCTGGCAGGCGCCGTGCCGCTGGCCGGTGCCGCGCTGGTCACCTTTGCAGTGCTTTACCGGCGGGAATTTGCCTCGCACTCCCGCACGATCCTGCTGCGCATCCCGCCCGAAAGCCATGGGGACACAGTTTCGTGACCAGCTCTGTGCCCGTGCAAGGCTAAGGTAGGGCCATGAGATTTCTGCTTTTGCCCCTCATTTTCAGCACCGCTGCCCTGCCTGCCCTGGCGGCGGAACCGGTGGTCGAGGGGGCCACCGCCCGCCCGTCCGGCGACGGCTGGACCTTCAGCGTCACCCTCTCCCACCCTGACACCGGCTGGGAGCATTACGCCGATGGCTGGCGGATTCTGGACATTGAGGGCAATGAACTGGGACTGCGTGTGCTGGCACATCCGCATGAGCAGGAGCAACCGTTCACCCGCTCCCTCAGCGGCGTGCAAATCCCGCAGGGCGCAACGAGGGTTCAAATACAGGCCCGCTGCCTGGTGGACGGCTGGGGCCAGGGTGCCTACGTTCTCACCCTGCATTGAATTTCATCTTTCCAAAAATACTCGCGCCGCAGGCATGCGCTGCAAGGCGCATTCAAGCCCGGTGAGAAGGCTCACACCCGATGGTACGGGCTGCCAGCCAAAATCGTGGCAGCCCGGTAGAGCTGCTCGGCCAGCATCACCCGCACCAGCATATGCGGCCAGACCATCTTGCCGAAGGAGATTGAGAAATCGGCCTCGGCCCGCAAGCCGGGGTCCAGCCCGTCCGCCCCGCCAATGATCAGCGCCAGGTCCTGGCGGCCGCTGTCGCGCCAGGCTGCCAGCTTGTCCGCAAATCCGGGGGAGGAGACTGCCTTGCCGCGCTCATCCAGAGTGCAGATCACCGCCCCCTTGGGCAGCGCCTTGCGCAGCAGTGCGGCTTCGGCCGACATGCCGCCGTTTTTCTTGTCCTCGATCTCCACCACCCGCGCAGGCCCCAGACCCAGCGCGCGGCCGGTCCGGTCGAACCGGGCGAGGTAGTCGTCGATGAGGGATTTTTCCGGGCCAGCCCGCAACCGGCCGGCCGCACATATATGCAGACGCATGACGTTCCTGAAACAAACCGGCCCGCACCCATGCACGGGCCTGCATCGGTTCAGCCTTGGATCAGTCCTCGGCCGCCTGCGCTGCCGGAGCCGCCGCGGCGCCTGCGGGCATCCACATCTTCTCGAGCTGGTAAAACTCGCGCACTTCCGGGCGGAAGATATGGACGATCACATCACCGGTGTCGATCAGCACCCAGTCGCCTGCATCCTTGCCTTCGACCTTGCAGCTGACCCGGAACTCCTGTTTGAGCCGGTCCATCAGCTTTTCCGACATCGCCGCGACCTGGCGGGTGGAGCGGCCGGAGGCCAGCACCATGTAATCGCCGATCGACGTCTTGCCGCGCAGGTCGATCTGCACAACATCTTCGGCTTTGTCATCGCTGAGTGAGGAGAGAATCCGCTCCAGCAGCTGTTCGCTGGTGGGCTGGGACCGGGCGGCCATCACGGCTGCCCCAGTAACAGCGGCATCCGCCGCTTGAGGTACGGGTGACAGGACATAGTCCTCCTTGCAACGCGCCGCCAAGCCCCGGCGCCGGGCCTGTTAATAATGTAGCAACCAGCGGGTAAACTTTCAATGAAAGCCCACCCCCGCGATGCAAGCCATGTGCTTTATCCGTCATCTTCGGCAGGTGCAACCCTGACCGGCAGCGGTTCGTTCAGCAGCCGCACTTCGCGCTGCGGGAAGGGGATGGAAATGTCCTCGGCCTGGAACGCATCCCAAAGTGCCAGATAGACATTGCCGCGGATGTTGGTGAGCCCGCCGGTGGGGTCGTCGATCCAGAACCGCAGCACGTAATCGACGCTGCTGTCGCCAAAGCCGGTGATGTGGCAGACCGGCTTGAGGCTGCCCGCCTGCAGCACCCGGTTCACGCCCGATGCCGCCTCGATCGCAATCTTGCGCACCTTGTGCGGGTCGTCGCCGTAGCCAGTGCCGAAATTCAGGTCGAGCCGCACGAACTTGTTGGAATGCGACCAGTTCACCACCTGCGAGGTGATCAGATCCTCGTTTGGAATCAGATACTCCCGCCCGTCCCGTGTGACCACCGAGACATAGCGGGCCCCGAGTGAATTGATCCAGCCGAAGGTATCGCCAAGGGAGATCACGTCCCCGGGCTTGATCGACTTGTCCAACAGAATAATCAGGCCGGACACCAGGTTCGACACCACTTTCTGCAGGCCAAAGCCAAGCCCCACGCCGATGGCGCCCGACAGCACTGCCAGCCCGGTGAGGTCGATGCCGATGGCTTTCAAGCCGATGAAGAACGCCCCGCCGAAGAGCAGGATCTGCGCCAGCTTGGCGCCCAGCACCTGCATCGACGGGGAGATATCGGGATTGGTGCGGATGCGGTTTGCCGCCACCGAAGAGATCACCCGAGCAAGTGTCAGCATCACGCCAAGGATGACCGCCGCCTGGACCACCAGAAACAGTGAGATCCTGAGATCGCCGAAATCGATGGCGATGCTGTCCAGCAGCGCCGTGGCCTCCGCCGTGACGCCCAGGATGCGCAGGGTGATCCAGATCCAGGCGCCGTATTTGACCAGGTTGCGCAGCAGCGGATTGCCGACCAGCCGGGTGGCCAGGGAGACGATCAGCCAGGCCAGCGACAGGTTGGCGATCACCGCCAGCAGCCGCGAGCGGCTGGGCCAAGTGGCCTCCAGCATGACCAGCACGACCAGCCAGATCAACAGCACGAACAGGATCCCCCGGATCCGCTTGTGCACTACCAGCCCCAGACGCATCCGCCAGCGCGGCCAGCCCTCGCGGCTGCGCAACCAGTCGTGGAACGCAGCGCTCAGCGGCCGCGCCAGAAGGGCCGCCAGCACAAAGACCGCCAGCGCAATCCCGACCTGATAGGCGTTCCAGGGCCTTAGCAGCAGTTCGGCGCTGGTCGCGGCAAACTCCCACAGCTGCTGCCCGAGTTCGATCGCGTCAGCGGCGCTTTCCGCCAGCGCGTCCTTGGTTTGGATCTGCTCATCCGGCTCCATTGCGCCCCCCTTTTTCCGGCAGTGTGCCGCCCCGTATGGTTTCAATCAAGAACGCACCGCCGAAAGCGCGGGCCCGGCCGCGCTTTCGAATGAAAACAGCCGGGGCAGCGCCCGGCCTGCCGGCCGGGCTGAACGGCACTTGGATACGCCTCTAATCCAACAGAACGAATCTTGATTGCCGGAGCCTGCGGATGTATCTGACAGCTATGACCCTCGTATTGGCCCAAAAGATCGAACTGCAAGACCGCGCCCGCCTGCGTGAACGGTTCTTTGGCGCCGCCCGCACGGTCCTGGCGCGCCTATAAGGTGCCTGCCCAGCCCAAAGCCAGCATACCCAATACATACGGGAGAGGACCCATGTCCCCCAAGACACTCTATGACAAGATCTGGGATGCGCATGTTGCGCATGAAGCCGAGGATGGCACCAGCCTGCTCTATATCGACCGCCACCTGGTCCACGAGGTGACCAGCCCGCAGGCGTTCGAAGGCCTGCGCATGGCCGGCCGCAAGGTGCACGCCCCGGACAAAACCATCGCGGTGCCGGACCACAACGTGCCGACCACGCTGGACCGCGCCAAAGGCATCGAGAACGAGGAAAGCCGCATCCAGGTCGAGGCGCTCGACAAGAACGCCCGCGAATTCGGCGTGCATTACTATCCGGTGGATGACATCCGCCAGGGCATCGTGCATATCGTCGGCCCGGAACAGGGCTGGACCCTGCCCGGTATGACTGTGGTCTGCGGCGACAGCCACACCGCCACCCACGGCGCTTTTGGCGCGCTGGCGCATGGCATCGGCACCTCCGAGGTGGAGCACGTGCTGGCCACCCAGACGCTGATCCAGAAGAAGTCCAAGAACATGAAGGTGGAGATCACCGGCAAGCTGAAGCCGGGTGTCACCGCCAAGGACATCACCCTGGCCGTGATCGGCGAGACCGGCACCGCCGGCGGCACCGGCTATGTCATCGAATACTGCGGCGAAGCGATCCGTGACCTTTCGATGGAAGGCCGCATGACCGTCTGCAACATGGCGATCGAAGGCGGCGCCCGCGCCGGCCTCATTGCACCGGACGAAACCACCTTTGATTACGTCAAAGGCCGCCCGCACGCCCCCAAGGGCGCCCAGTGGGAAGCGGCTCTGAACTGGTGGAAGACCCTTTACACCGACGAAGGCGCGCATTTCGACAAGGTTGTCACCCTGAAGGGCGAAGACATCCAGCCGGTCGTGACCTGGGGCACCTCGCCGGAGGACGTGCTGCCGATCACCGGCGTGGTGCCGAACCCGGAGGACTTCACCGGCGGCAAGGTCGAAGCGGCGCGCCGTTCGATTGAATACATGGGGCTGACCCCCGGCCAGAAGCTGACCGACATCGAGATCGACACCGTGTTCATCGGCTCCTGCACCAATGGCCGCATCGAGGACCTGCGCGCCGTGGCAGAGGTGGTAAAGGGCAAGAAGATCAAGGACGGCATGCGGGCCATGATCGTTCCGGGATCCGGCCTCGTCCGCGCCCAGGCGGAGGAAGAAGGCCTGGCCGAGATCTTTGAAGCCGCCGGTTTCGAGTGGCGCCTTGCAGGCTGCTCCATGTGCCTGGCGATGAACCCCGACCAGCTGGCCCCGGGCGAGCGTTGCGCGGCGACTTCGAACCGGAACTTCGAGGGCCGTCAGGGCTATAAGGGCCGCACCCATCTGGTGTCCCCGGCCATGGCCGCTGCCGCAGCGCTGACCGGCAAGCTGACGGATGTGCGCGAGCTGATCTGAGCGTGAGGGGGCTGCCGATGCCGTCCAGCACTTCCCTTCCAGCGGTTGCCAGCCTGTGGATCGGTGACACCTTGAACTGGCTGCACGAATTGTCTTTGGCAAGCTTCGTGCAGCGTGGTCACGAGGTGGTGCTGTTCCACACCGGGTTTGAGCCGCCGCCGGTGCCGGCAGGTGTCCGCACCTGCCCAGCAGCAGAAATCTGGGACCCTGCCACGGCAGGGCACGGCGATGCCCCGGCCTCGATGCTGTCGGATCTGTTCCGTCTCTATCTGCTGAAGAAGACGGACATGATCTGGATCGACACCGATATGCTCTGCGTCCGGCCCCTGCCGGACGTGGACTATCACGTCGGCTACGAGCCGACACGGTCGATCAACGGCGCGGTGCTGCGGCTGCCGAAAAGCTCGGCAACGCTGAACCACCTGCTGGACTGGTTCGAGGACCCCGAATTCGTGCCGCCCTGGCTGGGCCGCAAGATCCGCAAGGACGTGGAGGCCGCCCCGCCCGGCAAGCGGCTGCTGACAGCCTTCGAGCTGCAGCGCCCGTCGCTTGGCCCCCGTGCGCTGGACTACACGCTGAACCTGACCGGCGAGGTCGAACACGTCCGCGAGCCGGACGTCTTCTACCCGATCCGCGGCGTTCTGACCGACGTGCTGTTCAGCGGCAGCTGCCAGGAAGACGGATGGCTGACGGAAAACACGCTGGCCGTTCATCTCTACGCATCCATGGTGCGCCGCTACCACAAGGCGCACCGGCCCGAAAAACACAGCTTCATCGCACGCCACGCGCAGGAGATCGGTTTTGATCTCAGCGGATTGAAGCACCAGAAACAAGGAAACGAGTAATGGAAAAGTTCCAGAAACTGCAGGGCATCGCAGCCCCGATGCCGCTGGTGAACATCGACACCGACATGATCATCCCGAAGGTGTTCCTGAAGTCGATTCAGCGCACCGGCTTCGGCAAGAACCTGTTCGACGAGATGCGCTATAACCGCGACGGCACCGAGATCGAGGATTTCGTGCTGAACAAACCGCAATACCGCAACGCCGAGATCCTGGTGGCAGGCGACAACTTCGGCTGCGGCTCCTCGCGCGAGCACGCGCCCTGGGCAATTGCCGATTTCGGCATCAAGTGCATCATCTCCACTTCCTTTGCCGATATCTTCTTCAACAACAGCTTCAAGAACGGCATCCTGCCGATCGTGCTGCCGCAGAGCCAAGTCGACATTCTGATGGCTGACGCGGAAAAGGGCGCAAACGCCCGCATGACCGTGGACCTGGAAGCGCAGGAAATCACCACCTCCGACGGAGAAGTGATCGCCTTCGAAGTGGATGCCTTCAAGAAGCACTGCTTGCTGAACGGGCTGGACGACATCGGTCTGACCATGGAGAAGGCGGAATCGATCAAGACCTTCGAAGAAAAGGCGTCGCAGGAACGCCCCTGGGTCTGATCCGGACCTGAGCGCTGGAATCGACAGAGCCGCCCCACCCCGGGCGGCTCTCTTCTGTTGCGGCCGCCAGATTTGCGCCGCATTTTCGCCGCAATCCGGAAGCGGCGGCGCCTTGTGTGTGTTGAGCCGGCAGCTACAGCATCTAGTGAACCCTCTGCCAACCCCCTAAAATTCAACCAAAACGCTGATGCAATCCCGCACCAGTCCGGCATCGAATATACCCTATGCCCTGCCGCCAGCCCTTGAGCGGAATGCTGCCTGCGGGCAACAATGGGGCAAAATTGAGGCAGAGCGCCCCAGGTGAACCGGGGGGCTTCAAATCTGGAACCAGGGGGAAAAACACCCGGTCCAGTTTGAAGGGAAACAAAGACGTGTTTGCACGCATATCAGGCGCGGCGTTCCGCGGCATACTTGTGGCCATGCTGTTTGCGTTGCCGACGCTGATCCTACCGGCATCCGCCACCGATTCGCCCGAGATCATCCTGTTCATCGCGCTTCTGGGCTCTGTCCTGGCCTTCACCGAATATTATTCGCACTTCCCCAGCTTCGTGGAGTTCCGCAACGCGCCGCCGATCAACCGCATGCGGTTTGCTGCCAGCGCCGCCTCGGTAGGAGCGCTGAGCCTGCTGGCGGCGCATCCGCTGGCGCCGACCGGGCTGACAGCGCTGGTACAGCAGCTCGGCAGCTGGCTGGGCGGACTGTTGGATTTTGCCTATTCTCCGGTGCAGCTGACGGTCCTGATGATGCCGCCGCAGGTGCCGGAGGCAACGGTGCTGATGGTGCGCGATGCCGCCGGGCTGGCCAGCGCCGCCGCTGGCGCCGCGATTGCCGTTTTTGCGCTGGTGATCCGGGTCGGCAACTGGCCCGTAGGCAGTGGCGCCTTCAACGTCTGGGTCAACCTGCCGCTGTTCGACCCCACTACCGGCGGCGATGTGGTGCAGAGGCTTCAGCGGGACGGTCGCATCAATATCATTGGCGGCGTGCTGCTGCCCTTCGCCCTGCCCGCATCGGTCAAGCTGGCCTCCGGCCTCGTGGATCCCGGGCTGTTGGCGGCGCCGCATATGATGATCTGGGTAATCAGCGGCTGGGCGCTGGTGCCGGCATCGATGATCATGCGCGGCCTGGCCATGCTGCGCATCGCGGAACTGATCGCTCAGAAACGCCGCACGGCCTGCAGCGATCCGGATGAGGCGCTGCAAACCGCATGATCCGGCTGGCGGCAGGTCTGTTTCTGATCCTTGCCGCCGTGGCGGGCCAGGCAGAGACGCTCCGCTTTGCAACCTTCAACACCGAACTTTCCCGCGACGGCCCGGGACTGCTGCTGCGCGATATCGAGCGCGGCCAGGATCCGCAAATTGCCGCGGTGGTGGACGTGATCGCGGCCGTGCAGCCTGACGTGCTGGCGCTGCAGGGGGTCGATTGGGATTTCGAGAACCGTGCCCTCACCGCGCTGGCCGCCAGGCTCGGCAAAGCTGGCGCCAGCTACCCGTATCTTGTCGCGCTGCAGCCCAACGCCGGCCTGCCGCCCCCTGCCCTGATGGACCTTGATGGAGATGGCAGATCCGGCGGCCCCCGCGACAACCAGGGCTATGGACGGTTCCGCGGCCAGGGCGGCATCGCGCTGCTGTCCCGGCTGCCGGTGGACCATACAGCGATCCGCGATTTCTCTACGCTTTTGTGGCAGGACCTGCCCGGAGCCCGGCTGCCGCAGCACCCGGACGGCAGCCCGTTTCCCTCTGCTGAGGCCCAGGCCGTACAGCGCCTCTCTGCAACCGCGCATTGGCTGGTGCCGATGAGGCTGCCCGGCGGCGGTTGGCTGAACGTAATGACCTTCCATGCCACGCCGCCCGTATTTGACGGACCGGAAGACCGCAACGGACGGCGCAACCGCGACGAAATCCGCCTGTGGCAGCTGCTGCTGGACGGGAAGCTGGGGCCTGCGCTCCAAGGCGCCTTTGTCATTGCCGGCGATGCCAATCTCGACCCGGACCAAGGGGAAGGCAGAAAAGACGCCATCCGCAGCCTGCTGGCGGATCCGCGCCTGCAGGATCCGCGCCCGCACAGCCATGAGGGCGGCGTCGCGACGGTCGACTGGCAAGGTGCAGGACAAAAACGGGTGGATTACGTGCTGCCCTCTGCCGGGCTGGCGGTCACCGGCAGCGGCGTCGTCTGGCCCGATAGTCCTGATGCCGCGGCTGCCACCGCCAGCCGCCACCGGCTGGTCTGGGTCGATATCGCGCTGGACTGACCCGGGTCAAGCCTGCGCAAATCTCTGGCAAACCCCTTTATTTTCAGGGCCCATTATTGACCCTGCCCCGCTGTCCCGCTACGCCCGTGCCAGCTGTTTTTAGGAGGATCCCCATGCCCAACCCATCGATTCTGATTCTGCCCGGCGACGGCATCGGCCCCGAGGTCATGGCCGAAGTGCGCAAGATCATCTCCTGGTTCGGCGACAAACGCGGCCTGCAGTTCGATGTGAGCGAGGATCTGGTCGGCGGCGCGGCTTATGACAAGCATGGCAAGCCGCTGGCGGATGAGACCATGGCCAAGGCGCAGGAAGCCGACGCGGTGCTGCTCGGCGCCGTGGGCGGCCCGGCCTATGACGATCTGGACTTCTCGGTGAAGCCCGAACGCGGCCTGCTGCGCCTGCGCAAGGAGATGGACCTCTACTCCAACCTGCGCCCGGCGCAATGCTTTGACGCGCTGGCGGATTTCTCCTCGCTGAAGAAGGACATCGTCGCGGGCCTCGACATCATGATCGTGCGCGAACTGACCTCGGGCGTCTACTTCGGCGAGCCGCGCGGCATCTTCGAGGAAGGCAACGAGCGCGTCGGCATCAACACCCAGCGCTATACTGAGAGCGAGATCGAGCGCGCCGCCCGGTCGGCCTTCGAGCTGGCGATGCGCCGGGGCAAGAAGCTCTGCTCGATGGAGAAGGCCAACGTGATGGAATCCGGCATCCTGTGGCGCGAGGTGGTGACCCGCGTCGGCAAGGACTACCCCGAGGTCGAGCTGAGCCACATGTATGCCGACAACGGTGCGATGCAGCTGGTGCGCGCGCCCAAGCAGTTCGACGTCATTCTGACCGACAACCTGTTCGGCGACATCCTGTCCGACTGCGCCGCGATGCTGACCGGCAGCTTGGGGATGCTGCCCTCCGCAAGCCTGGGCGCGCCGATGGCAAACGGCCGCCCCAAGGCGCTCTATGAGCCGGTGCACGGCTCCGCCCCCGACATCGCGGGCCAGGGCAAGGCCAACCCGATCGCCTGCATCCTGAGCTTTGCGATGGCGCTGCGCTACAGCTTTGACCAGGGCGCCGAGGCCGGCAGGCTGGAGACCGCGGTGGAGAAGGTGCTGGCTGACGGCGTGCGCACCGCAGACCTCTTGGCCAGCGAGGGGGTTGAGCCTGTTTCCACCAGCCGGATGGGCGACGCGGTGATTGCCGCGCTGGACGCAAGCCTCTGATACTCAAGACGTTGTCTAGAAACTGCTAAGCCCCGCCTGACTGCCAGCGCGGGGCTTTTGTATGGCTGATCCATCTGCGCCCGGCGCCGGAAAAGTTTTCTCAAAAACCGCATCTTTCTACGGAATCGCCCTTGTCAAACCCCGCGCCCTGAGCTATCCCGCCCTCCACGGTCGGAGTGTAGCTCAGCCTGGTAGAGCACTGTCTTCGGGAGGCAGGGGTCGGAGGTTCGAATCCTCTCACTCCGACCAATTTATTGAGTGAAATCAATAGCTTAAATTCCAGGACGCTGAATTAGCGCTGTGCTTAGTGTGTAAGATTTGCACACTAAACTCCTCCCAGTATGCTTCTTGTACCACTGTCTTCCAGAAACGCGGAATGCAGGGCTACGTGAAAATTTTTCCTTCGACAGAACCAGAGGACAAAAGCAAAGGCCTGCTTGCCCCTTGCTAGAATTGTTAGCATCGGCCCAATGCACCAAAAAACCGGAGGGATAGCGCCAACTTGAAGCGTAAAACCTTCCGGCGGCGTAATTCAAAGTGACATTCAGAATGACTTTTGTCATTTAATATCATATACTTGATGCGGTGTCCGCTCAGTGTACCCTATTTGGATGAGTGGTCGACCTTCCAAGTACAGACTTCGGCGTAGAACAGATGGCATCTGGGAAATCGTGTGGCGCGACCCAGAAACCGGAAAGCGCATTCGAAAGAGTTGCAGCACTCGCACAGAGGCTGTCGCGGCAAGAAAGCTGTCACTGCTTTTCTCAAATGGTACCTTCGATGTCCCGATTGACGTTCGGATCGGTTTCCTGCTGGACTTGTACCTTCATCACCTAAAGCGCAAATACACGATCAAGACCACGGTACCATACGAATCTAAAGTGACCCGTCTAAAGAGCTTTCTGGGACCTTTAGAGGGGCAGGAATTCTCGCAGTTGGACGTCGAGAACTACATCGATCACGCGAGAACGTTGACCGCTTGGAACCAAAAACGGAAGAGCCTCAGCGACGGCACCATCATCAAAGACTTGCAAGTCCTACGAGCAGCTTTGCGCCATGCACACCTAAACCGCATCGTGCCCTACGAATGCCGAATTGAGATCAGAGGCTTGGTCGCAGGTACGCGCACAGATTGGATAACCCAAGAGCAAATGCGACGCGTCCTGCACAGGTGCTGCACGCGCCCTGACAGGCTACACGTCCTCGGCTTTCTCCTCATCGGCCTTTGCTCTGCTGCGAGACGCGAGGCCATACTTTCTTTGAGGTGGGAGCAGGTGCGAATTCCAGAGGCAGGCTGACGCTCTCTATTGCAGTTGACGGCACTTGCACCATCACCCCAAACGAACACGTTCACAGACACAAAGGCGGAAATTTGTGAAAACATTGGGCCAGCGAATTGAACCGCACCGGGTTTGCCGGAGGCTGATTTCAGTTAGTTACGCGGCAATGTCCTCAGTTTCCAGAGCGGCGTAGAAATTGGCCTCTGCTTCTGCCGGCGGGATGTTCCCAATGGGTTCAAGCAGGCGGCGGTTGTTGAACCAATCCCCCCATTCGAGCGTTGCGTATTCCACGGCTTCGAAGTTGCGCCATTGGCCGCGGCGGTGAATGACCTCAGCCTTGAAAAGGCCATTGATCGTTTCAGCCAGCGCGTTCTGCGCCTTCAAATGATCCCCCCGGATCATTTGATCCGCTGCGCAGACCCGCTTGAACTCATAGCTGTCCCCAACGCTGCCGACGGAAGGTTCGATGCCAGCTTCGCCCAACCGTTCTGTGTATTTGATCGAAAGGTATTGGCTGCCGCGGTCGGAGTGATGAACAAGCCCCATCGCCTTTGTCCGCCGCCGCTCGTGAACAGCCTGTTCCAGGGCGTCGAGAACGAACCCGGCATGCGCCGAAGTGCTGACACGACCCATTGACCGGCAGGCGATTTGGCCATGCCAAATCTGCCGAGAGGGGGCCGACAATCTTGCGGGCATAGGCGTCAATGAGCGAGCCATTGAAGGCGCCATTGGTTCGAGCCCAATGGCGAGCGGCGACATAGGCGAACCCTTTCCAGGTGGCGACATAGGTGAAATCGCTGACCCAGAGCATGTTGGGCGCGGGCACACGGAATTGCCGGTTTACCTTGTCCATCCACTGCCCGGCAGCACATGCGCAGCATGTGCGAGAGGGGGCACGGGGCTTTCTTGTCGGGCACCGTGGTTTTGTGCGGCTTGCCCCGGAGCGAGCCTTTGTCCGCCATTGGTCCGAGGACAATGGCGAGCGCCTTGAAGCCCCATACTTTTCATCAGCCGGGCGACCGTGCAGCGGGCGACGTCAAAACCTTCCCGTTGCAATTGCCGCCAGATCTTCCGCACGCCATAGACCCGCCAGTTCTCTTCGAAAACACGCAGGATCTCGGGCCGCAATGCCGCGTCACGCCGGGCACGGTCCGACAACCGGGCCGGATCGGCCCGCTTCGCCAGATGCTCGTAATACGTGGAAGGGGCAATCGGCAGGAAGGAGCCATTGGAACGCCAGTGGTCCGAGAGACAATGGCGAATGCAGATCGGCTCGACCCCATGCTCACCGCGATGCATGTCCCCTCTCGCACATGCTGCGCATGTGCTGCCGGGCAGCGGATAAATGACACCATCACTTCGACCGGCGGTCGAGCTCCGCCATCGCAAAATACGCCGATGCCTTGCGGAGGATCTCGTTCGCCTGGCGCAGCTCGCGGTTCTCCCGCTCAAGCGCCTTCATCCTGTCGGCGACATCAGTTGGAACACCCGCCCGCTTGCCGCTGTCGACTTCCGCCTTCTTCACCCACTCATTCAGCGTGTGCGCCGAACAGCCGATCTTCGCGGAGATCGACATGATTGCCTGCCAGCGGGAACTGTGCTGGCTCTGGTTGTCCAGCACCAGACGCACCGCACGCTCGCGGACCTCAGGAGAATACTTGTTTGTTGTCTTGCTCATTGTGGCTTCATCCTACTCAGGAGTTGAAGCCTCCGGCAAACCCGGTGCGGTTCACTGACCGGCGAACCGCAAGCCGCAGAAAATCAGCTGCACACCAATCTGGTCCTCCAGCTGTTTGATGCCAGCGGACAGTGTTGGCTGGGTCATGCCAAACGCTGCCGCCGCGGCCGAAGTGCCCTGCTCTTGCCACCACAACAAACTTCTCAAGCTTGCCGGACTGCTTGGGAGCGTTCCATCAAAATTGGAACCTCCACCAGCTGTCGCAATGGCTGCATAATGACGGCATCGAACCCGGTCTCAAAGGCGGGCATTGCGGCGGCGCTGCGGCAGGCTCTCATTTCCAGCACAAGGCAACCGGCTTGCCGCACCTGGATCAAACGGCCGGACTGGGGGAAGGTCCATACAGCACTGCATTGCCCCGGTGGAGATTTTGCTGCCGCCTCCCTAAGAACAGCCAAGCGTTCACCCAGCGCTGTCCGGCGACCAAGCCTGCGCGCAGGGCGCCGACAATGCCATGATATCTACGGCACGGGCAGCAATTTGGCTTGCAGCCTCTGCCAGGGATTTTTGCGACAGGTAAAATGCAGGGACCGGCGGCATGACGATGGCGCCCATCTCGGTCACCGCAGCCATGTTGCGCAGGTGAGCCAGCGTCAGCGGGGTTTCGCGTGCCAGCAGAACCAGTCGCCTGCGTTCCTTGAGCTGCACGCCGGCCGCCCGCGTCAGCAGATTGTCATCGAGCCCATGCGCAATCGCAGCCAGGGTGCGCATCGAACAGGGCGCCACGATCATCGCCGACACCGGAACCGATCCTGACGCGATGGTTGCGCCGATGTCATTGATCGCGTGGCTGCGCGCGGCCAGTGCCTTGAGCGTTCCCAAGGCACCCGGGCCGCATTCTTCGGCCAGAGTGCGTTCCGCGGCGGCGCTGGCGACCAGATCAATCTCCACCCCCTGTGCCGACAGATGCCGGGCCGCGGCCAGACCAAGCATGGCACCCGACGCGCCTGAGACACCCAGCACGACACGCCGCACGCTCATGCCTGCAATCCTGGCATCAGGCGGGCAACCAGATCTGCGGCAAAGGCTTGATCCTTGGCAGAGCCCTGCATGACCCGCCCCCATTCGCGGCTTATTTCACTGCCGGTTTTGGTTGTGGCGTCGATGCCGATCTTGCCGGCCAGCCCCGGCAGCGGTGATGCGAAATCCAGGTAGTCCATCGGCGTATTCTCCAGAATCATGACATCGCGGGAGGGGTCCATGCGGGTGGCCAGCACCCAGGCAATGTCATCCCAATTCCGCGGGTCGGTATCGGCATCCACCGCAATCATCATCTTTGTGTAGCTGAATTGCGGCAGCATCCCCCAAAGCGCCATCATCACCCGGCGCGCCTGGCCGGGGTAGCGCTTGTCGATGCTGACGATGGCGATGCGGTAGGAGCAGGCCGCCGGCGGCAGCCACAGATCGCGGATTTCGGGGATCTGCGCGCGGATCGCGGGCAAGGCGAGCCGGTTGAAAACCTCGCCAATGATGGCGGGCTCGTCCGGCGGGCGGCCGGTATAGGTGGACAGGTAGAGCGGGGTCTCGCGATGAGTGACTGCGCTGAGCTGCATCACCGGAAAGGGTTCCGCCGGGTTGTAGTAGCCGGTGTGGTCGCCAAACGGCCCTTCGGGTGCGGTCTCGGAGGCGGACACCCAGCCCTCCAGGACGATCTCGGCATCGGCGGGCACCATCAGGGGAATGCTCTTGCACGGGACCATGCGCGGGCGGGCACCGCCAAGGGCACCGGCAAAGGTCAGTTCCGAGACCGTTTCCGGCAAAGGCAGCGCCGCTGACAACAGCGTCGCGGGGTCAGCCCCCAGGACCACCGCCACCGGCATTTTTTCACCCCGCTGCGCCCAGCTTCGGTGATGCGCAGCGCCGCCGCGGTGCGGCAGCCAGCGCATGATCAGACGAGACCTGTCCAAAACCTGCGTCCGGTAAACGCCCGCGTTGCAACTGTTGACGTTTTCCGGCGCGCTGCCGTGCGGACGGGTGATCACCACCGGCCAGGTGATCAGCGGCGCGGCATCCCCCGGCCAATGGGTCTGCACCGGCAAATCCGACAAGCAGGCTTTCACCCCTTCACGCACAACCGCCTGTGCAGGTGCGGATTTCACCACCTTCGGCCGGGTGGACAAGGCCGCCTTGAGCATGGGCCAGCGGGACAGTGCATCACGCAGACCGTCCGGCGGCGCGGGAGATCGAAGTGCTGCCAGAAAGGCGCCCAGATCATCCAAACGGTCTGGAGCCACCCCGAGGCCTGCCGCCACGCGTTCAGCGGTGCCAAACAGGTTCACGACAACAGGAATGTCCGAAGCCCGGCCGTCTTCCAGAACCGGATGGTCGAATTGCAGCACCGGCCCTCCGGCTTCCAGAACAGTGCGATGCACGGCCGTCATCTGGTGGCGCACGGAAACCGGGTCCGGAATCTGCTGGAACTGACCGTTTGCGGAACACCAATCAAGGAAATGGCGCAGGCTGGGATATGGCGGAAGTGTACGAACGGGACTGCTCCAAGGCTGACTTCCGCTGACCCCTAGCAGAATTTCGCGCTGCGAATTTGACGCGCAACAAACTTGAACCGCCGGCCTGGGCATAGAAATGCCCCTGCCACCGAAGCCACCGGCGGGAAAGGAATTCTTTATTGCCCCAGCCCCTGATCCCCATTTGCCCTGCAGCGCTTGCGCGCCTGCTGCGGGTGGTGCCCCTTGGGCCATTGTCTCTTTCGCTCACGGCCTGCTCCCGCCGGATCGCCAGGCGCCACCCCGGACTGTTCCGCCGCCTGGGCGAACATGGCCGCACGCGGTTCGTGCTGGATCCGGCCGATCTGCCCGTTGTGCTCTGCCTGGATCCCAATAACGGCTGCCCGACGATCCGCGTCACGCGCCGAAGGTGTGACGGAGCGGCCCGGATTTCCGGCCCGCTTGCGGCCCTGCTGGGGCTGGTTCACGGGGCCTATGACGGGGATGCGCTCTTTTTTTCGCGCGACCTGGTGATTGAAGGCGATACGGCTGCGGCACTGGCCCTGCGCAATGCGGTGGATGATGCCGAACTGGATCTGTCACAGGAGATCGCTGCCATGTCCGGACCGTTTGCGCGGTTTATTTTGCAGGCCGCTGACTTTGCCGGGCGGCGCACAGGTGTCTGCCTGGCCCGGCCGGCGGAGGACGCGGCATGGTGATGGAAATTGTCTGCCCGGCCGGCACGCCCGCCGCACTGCGGGCCGCAGTCAAGGCCGGGGCGCATACAGTCTACTGCGGCTTCAACGACGAAACCAACGCCCGCAACTTTCCCGGGCTCAACTTCGACCGAGAAGAAATGCGCATGGGCGTGGCCTTTGCCCACACCCATGGCGCCAAGGTCCTGGTGGCGATAAACACCTTCCCCCGCGCGGGCGATCAATCGATCTGGCACCGCGCCATTGACGATGCCAGGCACTCCGGCGCCGATGCAATCATCCTGGCGGATCCCGGCCTGCTGGCCTATGCCGCGCGCGCGCACCCGGACCTGCGCCTGCATCTGTCGGTGCAGGCCGCGGCCGCCAATGCCGACATCATCAACTTCTATGCCGGCACTTTCGGCGTCAAACGCGTTGTGCTGCCGCGTGTCCTGTCGGTGCCGGAAATCGCTGCCATCAATGCCGAAACCGAGGTGGAAACCGAAGTCTTTGTCTTTGGCGGGCTGTGCGTAATGGCTGAGGGGCGCTGTTCGCTGTCCTCTTATGCCACCGGTCTGTCCCCCAACATGAACGGCGTCTGCTCGCCGGCCAGCCATGTGGAATACCGCGACGACAACGGGGCGCTGGATGCCCAGCTGGGCGGATATACGATCCACCGCGTGGCCAAGGATGAACCGGCCCCCTACCCGACCCTTTGCAAAGGCTGCTTTTCCGCCGGCAGCCAGACCGGCCACCTGTTCGAAGACCCGGTCAGCCTGAATGCCGAGCAATTGATCCCGCAGCTGCAAAAGGCCGGGGTCACGGCGCTGAAGATCGAAGGGCGCCAGCGCTCGAAATCCTATGTGGCGCAAGTCGTGCGCAACTTCCGCACCGCCGTTGACGCGCTGGAGGCTGGCCGGCCGCTGCCGCAGGGCATGCTGACGCGGCTGTCCGAGGGGCAGGCCATGACCACGGGCGCCTACAAGAAAACCTGGAGATAACAGCATGGAACTGACTGTCGGACCGAACCAATTTTTCTGGCCGGCCGAGAAATGGAGCGCGTTCTACCGCGATCTCGCCGAGGCCCCCGTCGACCGTGTTGTTCTGGGCGAGCTTGTGTGCTCCAAACGCCTGCCGTTCTATCAGGACTGCATCCCGGAGGCGCTGGCAGCCCTGACTGAGGCAGGCAAGGAGGCGGTGCTGACCAGTCTCGCGCTTGTCACCCTCAACCGCGAGCGCAAGCTGACCGCGGATCTGGCCGCTATGGGCGTGACGGTTGAAGTCAACGACCTGACGGCCCTGGCGCATCTGCCCAAGGGCCTGGGGTTTCATGTTGGTCCGCTGGTCAATGTCTATAACGAAGGCACATTGGCGTGGCTGGCCTCTTTGGGCGCCAAGCGCATCTGCCTGCCGCCGGAATTGCCGCTCGCCTCGGTTGAGACGCTGGCCCGCGCGGGGGCTGGTCTGGGTGTTGCCATCGAAGTCTGGGGCCATGGGCGGCTGCCGCTGGCAATTTCGGGGCGCTGCTACCACGCGCGCCTGCACAAGCGGACCAAGGACAACTGCCAGTTTGCCTGCGAGGATGATTCGGACGGGCTGGAGGTGCGGACACTGGACGGCCAGCCCTTCATGGCGATGAACGGGGTGCAGACCCTGTCAGACAGCTATGCCTGCGCCGATTACCAAATCGAGGCCCTTGCCGCGGCGGGCGTCGCGGCCCTGCGCCTGTCGCCGCAATCACAGGGTTTTTTCCGCCTCTGCCAAACTTACCGCGAGCGGTTGAACGGCACTTCGCCCGCTGGCACCATCGCCAGCGAAGTGCTGCGCAGGCTGCCAGGAACCCGTCTGAGTGACGGGTTTCTGACAGGGCCGAGCGGTGTATCTTGGTCTGCAGCTCCAGCCATTCCATGATCCCGTTCCGCAACTTCGGCACGTTCTGGGCTGCCCCGTACCGCCCATTGTTCTTCGCAGCATTCCTATGGGCCATTCTATCCATAGCCTGGTGGCCACTGGGCGTGCGGTTCGGGCTGCCTGCCCCGGAGCTGGCGCCGGCCGTTGCGTGGCATGTTCATGAGTTGATTTTCGGGTTTGGCGCCGCTGCAATTGGCGGCTACTTGCTGACAGCGCTTCCCGCCTGGACGGCGCGGCCTTCTCTGTGCGGCGCGGGGTTAAAAGCCTTGGTGCTGATCTGGTTTCTGGCCCGGATCGTCACGGCAAAAGCTATGACACTGCCGTTTGCGGTGCCTCTTGCCCTCAACGCGGCCTACTTCCTGGGACTGGCCTGGTTCATTTGCCATCAGGCCGTCACTTCCGGCGCTTACCGGAAATTGGGTTTCGGGGTTGCGGTTTTGGCTTTGGGTGTGGGCGAAGCTCTGTTCCTGAGCGAAGCCGCTGGAGGACGGACTTGGTATGCTCCCGACATTATCCAAGCCGTCCTGGCCGGGCTCGTCCTGATGCTGGCGAGCACCGGTGCGCGGATAATCCCCGCGTTTACCCGCAATTGGCTCGCCCAGACGGGCTACGCCGGGCCGCCGGTCGCAGAGCGCGCCCGGTTGAGGAATACAGCCAGTGGATTGCTGGCGCTCGTTTTCGCGTTAAAACTTGCCAACTATGCCGACGCAGCTCATGCCGCACTGATCGCAGCGGCAATGGCATTGCTCTGCACCATGCAGGGGTGGAGAACCAAGGCAGTTCTTTCCAACCCGCTGCTGGTGGCGCTGCATCTGGCATATCTCTGGCTGCCGGTAGGGGCTCTGATCCTGGGTGCCACGGGACTTGGCTTTGTCCGCTATCCGATGGCTGATGCCCTTCACTCTATCACCATCGGCGCGATGTCCGGGCTGATCTTGGCCATCGCCGGACGGGCCGCCTGTCGTTCTGAAAACGGCATCATGCGCGCCGGCACCGGGTTCATGGCCGGAACCCTGGCGGTTTGGATCACGACCTGCCTGCGTCTGGCCGGTCCGCTCATTCCGGCTTATTCGGATGGTATCCTGACAGCCGCTGCACTGCTTTGGTGCGCCGGGTGGCTGGTCTTTACCGCAGCGTTTTTGCCTGCGCTTTCCGGCCCGGTCCGCCGCCCGGTTCTGAGCGGGCGGAAGGCCAAGTTTCAATGATCACGATTTAGGAGGAAAGGGGCACACGATGAAAATTGCCTATGTCACATCGGCCAAGCGGGGCAGATCGGACAGCTTGCTGGCTGAACTTGCCGAGGATCTGCGGGCTGAGGGTCGGCGTCTGACCGGCATCGTCAAGGATCAAAGCTATGCGGGCCATTATGCCAACGGCTGCGACATGAAAATCCGCGTGCTGCCTGCAGGGCCGGTAATCAGGATCACACAGAACCTGGGCCAAGGATCTGATGCCTGCCGGCTGGATCCCGCGGCTATCACTGAAGCCGCCGCGCGGGCCGAAGCCAACTTAATGGGCGATACCGATCTGTTCATCCTGAACAAATTCGGCCCGGAAGAATGCTCAGGACGCGGTTTTTACACATTGATCGCCACTGCAATGGAGGCCGGCATTCCGGTCCTTTTGGGCGTAAGCACTACCTGCGAAGCAGCATTTGCAACATTCTCAGGCGGGCTGGCAGAGGCACTTCCTGACGATCCTGCCGAGCTTCGGAACTGGTGCGCGAAGGTGATCCCGGACCGGAAGACACACACACCGGCTTGACACATAATCAGCAAGTCCGGCGTCGGGCCAATCTGTTTGACATGCTCATCGTTCCGGAGCCGGCATACACGCAGGCCTCAGGCGTTCAAGGCCAAAGCACGCCCATCATCTTCCCCGGCCAGCGCCCGTGCGCAGTGGCTTTCGGCCTGTTTGATCATGACATTGACCAGCGCCCTGGAAACCTCCATCTCCTCGGCAATCTTCTTTTGAGGCACATCTGCCAGCCTGTGGCGAAGAAAGACCTCGCGCTTGCGCTCAGACAGGCCCGACAGAGCCCTCGCCACCGCGGCCAACTCCTGCTTGCGCTCGAGATGGGTGAGCCCGCAAAGCGGCGTCGTGCCGGCACTGGCAATCTGGTCTTCCCCATCAAAGGCGGTGGCGATTTCCTTGGCATGTTTGCGCAGGTAGTCGATGGAGGCATTGCGGACCATGCGCGACACATAGCAGCCCGGGTTTTCCGGCTGGTGCCGCGGCGGGCAGGTCAGGCATTTAACCGCAGTGTTTTGCAGAATGTCTTCGGCGGCATCGGGGCGCCCCACGATTCTGAGGGCCTCGCACAGATGCAGTTTGCGGCGCGAGATCAACTCACGGATGAGCACCTCGCACACCGGCAGCGGTGAGTGGTTCGGCATGTTTTTTCCAACGGCAATCAGCCGGCGGAAGACACCGGCATTGAATGGATTTGAAGGGGGGACTGCCTAAGGCAAAATCTGCCATTGGTTGCCCCTCCTTTATGCCGGACCGTCCTGATCAGGTCAAATGCAACTTGGTTAAGATGCACCTGACATGGCTGAGTCCTGCTGCCTGCAGGCGGCAGGTGGCCGCGCTACTGCGCAGACCGTCATCACTCCGCAGCCGTAAGCATCCCGGGATCTTCGCCGTGCGGAGCCAGCAGTCCGGCGGCGATCTCATCCGCCCGGACCGGTAGGACGGACAGCAGCGTGTCGCTCAACCCGTGGGTGTCCTCGCAATAGCCTTGCAGAAAGATCCGCGGCCGGAACCCGGGCACGGTGCCGATCCGGTAGCTGCGGTCAGTTTCCGTCCCTTCCAGATAGCCCTTGAGGCCCGCCAGCAGCGTCTCTCCGACGCGCCGCTGGTAGCCGGTCGCGAGGATGACCAGATCATACGTCCGGGCAGTCCCTGCCCCGCCTTGCACAGGGGACAGGGACAGTCCGACCTGACTGCCACGGGCTTCTGCCGCCGCGACCCGGGTGCCGCGCATCAGACCATAGGCATCGCCTCCGGTCACGTCCTGTTCATAGAACAGCCCGTAGATCTGCGAGATCAAATCCCCGTCAACGACCGAGTAGTTGGTGTTGGCATATTCCGCCAGCAAGGCGCGGCGCTGCTCGCGGGGCTGATCAAAGACAAAGGACGTGAAGCTGGCGTCAAAGATCTCGTTGACGAACGGGGTGTCATCCGCAGGTTTCAGGGCGTGGCTGCGGAAGATGAAATCCACCTGCGGCCGGGCCGGATCATTGGCCAGGTCCCAGAAGATCTCCGCCCCGCTCTGCCCCGATCCGATCACCGCAATTTTCAGCGGACGGTCGGAAGCGGCCAGGCGCGGCTTTACGGTGCTCAGGTAGGCAGAGCTGTGAATGATCGCCGGATGATCCTTGAGCCCCGCAAACACCTCCGGCACCACCGGTTTGCCGCCGACGGCCAGAACCAGGTCGCTGGTACGGCGCCGGACCTGTTCACCCTTGCTGTTTTCCGAGATCACATCCAGCTGACTGATGCAGCCCTCTGCGCCCGCAACCGGTTCGACGCCAACGACCCGCTGGTCGTACTGGCAGCTGTCCTGCATCTGCATTGCAGCCCAGGTGAAGTAATCATTGAACTCCCGGCGGCTGGGATAGAAGGTCTTGCGGTTGATGAACCGTTCCATCCGGCCCTTGGCGTGCAGGTAGCTGAGAAAGGAATACGGGCTGGCCGGATTGCGCAATGTCACCAAATCCTTGATGAAGGAAACCTGCATGTCGGAATTGTCCAGCAGCATGTCCGGATGCCAGGCAAAGCTTGGTCTGGCCTCGAGGAAGACAGCCTGCAGCGGTGCCTTGCGCTCTTGCAGGGCGATGGCCAGGGCCAGGTTGGACGGGCCAAAGCCCACGCCGATCACATCATGGCGCGACAGTTGTTCACTCATCAGGATTCTCCGGATTGCAGAAAGGCAGAAAGGGACAGTTGCAGCGGGCGGCCGGGATCAGCAGGTTCCGGTCTGGACCACAGACGCGCCTTGAAGAAATAGTCGCGTTCCAGCCGCACCAGCACCGCGCGCTTGTGGGCAAAGTCGAATTCCTTGACCCTGGCAAAGCCCGAGCGGGTGAGGTTGCGCAGTTGCTGAGTGTGGCTGGCGGCGGGTTCCCCCACCAATGCCTGGGTGCGCGGCTCGGCCAGAAACATGTAGTGCATCAGCGAGGGCAGCCAGGTGGTGATGTAGTCCGCGCCGCGCGCGGTTTCATCCCCTACCAGAACATGCCAGCCCCGGTCCCAGGCGCCGGCGCCATAGTGGGCGCCAATACGGTTTTCACGCGCCCAGTAGAGCTCGAAATAACAGAACGGGCGGCCGTTCAGGCAGCCCAGAACCGGCATCATATGCGGGTCGGATGCCATCCGCGCGAGATATGTCCGATGGTAGTCGCGCGTGCCGGATTCCTCAAAGAAGGCGGCCACACGCTCGTCGTTCATCCACTGATGAAACAGGTCCAGATCCGTTTCCTGGTCCAGTGCGCGCAGGGAAAAGACTTGGTCCAACCAGGGAATATACCGGTGATACAAAGTGCCGACGGCTTTGACCGGGCGCAGCGGGTGCGGGCCGTGCGGGCCGGACACCATGCTCTGCGGGAAGCTGTCACGGCCCTGCGGCAGCCACAGGTCGGGCAATTGCCACAGCAGTTCCGGAAACACCCCCAGCCATTCGCCGTCCAGAACCTGTGCCGCGCCACGCGCCAGAAGGTCCGGCTCCAGCGCCTGCCAGTGCTGCCGGTTCAGCATTACCAGCACTTCTTCGGCGGCCCAATTGCTCAGCGCTTCGCAAGCGGCCAGCACGCTGGGAACATCCGCCCTCCCTTGCGGCGGCTGCAATTCCAGCCGCCCGCCGCCCAAGTCTGTTACGGCCAGTTCCTGCGGCTGGCCGCTGGCATAGACGGTCACTCTGTTGCCGTTCCGGCGCGCCCAGCAGGGCAGCTCTGCAGTTGCGGTTGTATCCAGTGACACGCGGTCCCTCCATTCAATGCGGCGCGCGGTTTCTTGCGCCGGGTCTGTTGAAGGGAACGAAGCTGCGGCCCGGAAATTTACAAAAAAGATCAGGAATTCCGATTTTTTTGCCGTGATCGGGTCTATCGGGACGGCACAGCAAAAAGCCCGGCCCGCCGGAATGGCGGGGGCCGGGGTCACGCAGGCTGCGGCCGGGTTCACGCTGTCAGCTAAGCGCAAAAACCTTCTGAATGGCGCGGTTTACCGCAACTGGCAGCACAGACATGTGATTTTCGCCGGCATAGGTCTCGTACTCGGCGGCCACACCCGGCAAGTCCGCCAGATCCGCCGCCATCTGCTCTGCTGCTGCAATCGTGCGGGTCTTGGCCTTCTCCGCCAGCCGTGCCGGAGCATCCGCTGCTCCCTCCTGAAACGGCGCCAGGCGGTCGCCTTCCCATTCGCCTGCAGAGAGATGCACGTACAGGCGGCAGGCGCCGGGATCGAACCGCTGCTGATGTGCCAGCAAAAAGCTGTCCTCCCAGGTGATTGCCGGGCTGGCCGCAATCCAGTGGCTGAAAGCATCAGGCCGGCGGAACATCAGCCACAGCGCAAACAGCCCGCCAAAGGAATGCCCGAACAAGCCCTGGCGGTGCGGATCCAGCTGAACTTTTTCCGCCACAAACGGACGGGCCTGATCAAGCAGGAAACGCGCCATTTCCGCGCCGCCTCCGGTGCGCACCTCATCGCCGCCGTCCCAGAACGGCGGATAGCTTTGCCCCGGCGGCGGGCCAAGGTCCCAGCTGCGGCGGAATGGATCATAGGCGTCACCGGTTGGATAACCCACTGCGACCAGCACGCCCCATCCGACATTTGTGCCCGAGGGGTAGCAGGCCTGCGCGCGCATCGCGTCGATCGCGGTGCCGACCACCGCGTTTCCGTCTGTCATGTACAGCACCGGCCAGCCCCCGGCAGGCGGCTCGCCCGGCGGCACCCACAGGAAGATCCGGCGGATCGCGCCAGTTTCTGTATCCGCTAGGTCATACCAGCGGGCTCCGGTCCAGGTATCCCCCTCGGCAACGGGTTTGCTTTCAGTCACTTGCGGCCCTCCTCTATGGCGTTCAGCACGTCTTCCACCAAGGCCTCGCCGCATTCGAGCCCGGCGGCGATCCGCACCGATCCGGCAGGCGTGCCGAACCGCTGGAACACATTGGCAGTCCCCGACAGCCCCAGCGCGGCCTGCGCCGGGATCACCAGGCTTTCCGGCCCGCCCCAACTGACGCCGATCTTCACCACTTTCAGGGCATTGGTGAAACGGGCAATGCCGACGCTGGCATCCAGATCAAAGGCAAACAGCCCGCCATAGCCCGACAGGCAGGCGTTGCCGGGGTTGGCCTCGAACGCCGGGTGGCGCACGCGGGTGACAGCCGGATGCGCAGACAGCGCCCGGCCCAGCGCCAGCCCGTTCTGCATGTGCCGCGCCATCCGCAGGTTCAGCGTCCGCATACCACGCAGAACCAGCCAGGCGTCAAACGGGGACATCTTGCCGCCAAGGTAATGGTAGGATTCATGGTTGATCCGGCTGATCAGCTCTTTCGGTCCTGCAACCAGCCCGGCGATGGTATCGGAATGGCCCGCCAGGTATTTCGAGGCAGCATGCACGATCAGGTCGATGCCGTAGTCCGCCGGGCGCTGAAACAGCGGTGTAGCCCAGCTGTTGTCGATCACCGAAATCACGCCTTCCTTCCGCGCGGCCGCACCGATTGCGCGCAAATCCTGGGTGGTGAAACTCCAGGACGCAGGGCTTTCCAGATACACCAGCTTGGCGCCGGGCAGCGCCTCGACCACCGCCTCTGTATCTGTGCCATCCACATATTCGGTGCTAACCCCGAATTTCTTCAGCACGCATTCGAACAGGCGGAAGGCGTCGGAATAGAGGTTCTCCACCGCCACCACCCGGTCGCCTGCCTGCACAAAGGGCATGACAGCCGCCGCAATTGCCGCCATGCCCGAGGCAAAGCCGCGCGCGGCCTCCACGCCCTCCATCCGGGCAATCAGGGTTTCCAATTCGGCCACCGTGGGGTTGTCGCCGCGGCTGTAGACGTAGCGCTCCGACTCGCCTGCAAAGACCGCCGCCATGTCCTCGTAGCGGTCGAACAGAAACGATGACGTCTGGAAAATGGGCACCGAACTTGCAGCGTGCGGCATCGGATCATGAGGGGCGATCAGGTCAGCCGTCATCCGGTCCGAGGCCGGGGCGGAAACCGGGATATGCTGGTCTTTCATGCAGGAAGTCCTTTCAACGAAAAGCGCGGCAGACGCCACAGGATCAGCGCAGCACCGATGCCGGTCAGCAGCGCAGCGGCAGTCAGGCTGGCGGCCAGCCCGTCAAACCCCCAAAGCCGGGTGAAGAGGATGAGCAGCGGCAGGAACAGCCAGCCCAGCGGCGCCAGCCCCAGAACGGCGGCAAGCCGGGCGCGGGCCGTCGACTGCAGCGTCACCTGGGCTGCATGGCGCAGCGCTGTGGCGGGCAGCGACAGCGCCAGGGCGAACACCGCGGCAGGGGCCAGCGCCAGCACGGCCGCATCGTCCGCGAACAATTGGCTGAGCTGAACTGCCGCCAGCAGCCCAGCTGCCATGAAAAGTGCCGCAGCACCGGCGGCGATTGCGGCCGTGGCCACAGCCGCGCTGTTCAGACGCGGGCCATTGCCCGCCCCCGCCGCATGCGCCAGCACCGGCTGGGCACCAAGACAGAAGCCTTCGATGGGCAGGCTGGCCAGCACCCACAGGCGCAGCGCAATCCCCATTGCCGCCTGGCCGCTTGCCCCTTCGAGGTGTCCGGCCAGCCGGTACAGCAGCAGAAAGGCAACGCTTGCCAGCAGCACCGATCCAGCCTCAGGCAAACCCACGCGCAGCACCGGCCACAGCCGCGCCAGAGCATCCCGCGTCAAGCGCGGGCGCAGCCGGATGGCGCCGCGTCCCCGGGCGAAGTAGACGGCGTAAAGGGCCAGTGTCACAAGCTGCGCCAGCACGGTTGCCAGCGCCGCGCCCTTGACGCCGAAACCGGCCCAGAAGATCAGAACCGGGTCCAGCACCATGTTGAGGCTGAAGCAGAGCACAAGGCTCAGCAGGCTGAAGCGGGCGTTGCCTTCACCGATAGCCGTGAAGTCGCACAGGATCTGGACCATCCCCAGCCCTGCCGCAAAGGCCATGACTGACAGGTAGTCCAATGCAGGACCGCGCACCTGCGGTGCCGCGCCCAGAAGGTCCAGCACCGGCAGCCGCGCAGACCACAGCAGGGCGGCAAACACTGCCGCCAGCATCAGGCACAGCGCCATCGCGGCCGAGGCCAGATCATCGGCGTCAGACCTCCGCCCAGCGCCGAGGGCGCGTCCGGCGGCAGAGGCAGTGCCAACACCCAAGCCGACCCCCGCTGCAGCAGTCAATCCGGTCAGCGGAAGCGCAAGACTGACCGCTGCCAGAGCCTCCGGCCCCAGCTTGCCGACAAAATAGGCGTCCACCCCCTGATGCGCTGCATTGATGGATAGCCCGCCCACCGCAGGCAGCGCCGTGCGCAGCAGGGTTTGCATCAGGGCGGGGCTGCCCAAATCGATTGGCGTCATTGCAGCTGTTGCTCCGGCTGTAAGTTGCTGTCCGTGATTTGACGCGCTGCGGCCGCGGAAATTCACCAGCGCACCGAAACTTTTTGTGCCGGTCTGTGAATTCCGCGCGCTGATGTGCGTCAAGCAGGGGACACGACCTTGATGGAGACCCCGATGACCCGATCTGATCCCGGCCAATGGATGTGTGTGCAGAACACCGAAGGGCGCTGGTCCGTCTGGCCCGCGGAGCTGCCGTTACCGGCCGGCTGGCATGCGGAAAGCGCCCCCGCTGCGCGCGAGGATTGCCTCACCATGATCGAAACCCGCTGGACTGATCCGCGCCCCGCCGCGTTGCAGGAGGTGATGGCATGAGCACCGTTTCCGGCCCCGCGCCCGGCCTGCTGGCTCTGACCCCCGGTGAAAAGCAGATCTGCGCGCACGACCAGGTCGGCCAGCTTGCGCCCTATGGCACCCAGAAGCTGTTGATCGAAGCCGGCGCGCGCTGGAGCCCCGGACAGGTCCGCGCGGCGGCGGAGGCGGTTTTGTCCGCCCTGCCGGTGTTTTCAGCCCGCTTTCACCGCAGGGCGGGCGGCGAGCTGGCCCGCAGCCAGAACATGCAAGACCGCATTTCCCTGACAGAAGTCCCGGAAGCCGACGCCGAAAACCGGCTGGCAGCTGCACGTTTCCATCTGGACGGCGGTCCCTGCGCACTGGCGCTGACCGCCCCCAGTGACGGCAGCACTCTGTTCGGCGTTGCTTTACACCCTGCGCTTGGCGACGCCGGAGTCATCGGGGCTATTGCCGCAGCGTTTGCAGACGCGCTGCAAGGGGCCGCTCTGAACCCTCAGCCGCTGGGCTGCGCGCCGCAAATCCCGGCAGAGGAACAGCGCGCGCGTCTGGAACACTGGCGCCCCCTGCTGAAGAGCGAAAGCTGCCTTAACGCGCAGCTTCCGCCCCGCTGCAGCGGGGCGGAGGGGATGGAGCGCGGCGCAGCCAGCCTTCTGATTGAAGCCGCAGCAGCCGCAAAACTGCACCAAAGTCAGGTACCTCCCGGCATCCTGCTGCCGGCCGCCGTTGGGCTCGCACTGATGCGCTACACGGGCCAGGGCAGCCTGCGGTTTGCCCTCGGCCGGACCGCGTCCGCTGGCACCCGGCGCAGCGAGGATATCCTGCCGCTCTGCCTTGCACTGGAGCCAGGTCAGCCGTTCACCGCTGCAGTCGCGGAAACCGCCCGGGCACTGGCCGCGATGCAGGCACACGCCCTGCCCTCCGAAATGCTGGTGCAGGACATGCTGCGCCGGGACGGCGCCGACCGGCACCCGTTGGGGGCGGTCACCCTGCATGTGCACCAGGAAGCCGCCCTGCCCGCAGGCCTCCGGTTTGCAGCCTTGCCGCAGCCGGCCGCCCAGGGCGAATGCCTGCTGCTGGCCCGGTTGGGTTCAGACGGTTCGCTGGAACTGAACGCGAACTATGCCCGCGGCCTGTTCGAACCTGCGCTGATCGAGCGTTTTCTGGTTCATGTCGCGCGCATTCTGGACACCGGGCTGAGCGAACCAGGCCTGCCCGCCGGCCGGATCCCGCTGCTGGCACGGGAAGAACTGGACCTGCTTTCCGCCCCGTACGAGGACACCGCCTGCAACAACCCGGGCGCAGTTCACGAGATCATTGCCGCCCATGCAAAGGCAACGCCGGAAAAGACAGCGCTGATCTGCGGCGGCGAACACTGGAGCCACGGCACCCTGAACCGCCGCGCCAACCGGCTGGCGCACCGGCTGCTGGATCTGGGCGTGGGCACCGAAACGCCTGTCGCAATCATGGTCGAGCGCGGCAACGAGGCCGTGATGGCGATCCTTGCGGCCCTGAAGGCGGGCGGCGCCTATATTCCGGTGGAGCCGGACCACCCCGAAAGCCGCAACCACCATATCCTGACCGACGCGGGCGTGCAGGTGGTGATCACCCGCCAACGCTATCTGGCCCGGCTGCCGGAAGGCACCCGCGCCCATGTTCTTTGCCTGGACGGCGACCCCGGCGCGGGCCAGCCGGAGACCGATCCGGAGGTCACGATTCACCGGGACCAGATGGCCTATATCATGTACACCTCCGGCTCGACCGGTAAACCCAAGGGCGTGGCGGTCGAACACGGGCCGCTCAGCGATCACCTGCAGGACACCGCAAGGGTTTATGAGATGAGCAGCGAAAGCCGCGAGCTGCCGTTTTTGCCGTTCTCCTCGGACGGGGGGCACGAGCGCTGGATGAATCCCCTGATGATGGGCGGATCGGCCGTGATCCCCGACGGGCCGCTGTGGACGCCGGAACAGACCTTTGCCGCGATGCGCAAATACGGCTGCAACAATGCCTCGATCCCGACGACATATCTTCAGCAGCTGGCGGAATGGGCCGCGGAAACCGGCGAGGCGCCGGACATGCGCCTGTATTCCTTTGGCGGCGAGGGGCTGGCCCAAACTACCTTTGACCTGTTGTCGCGGGAACTGCGCGCGCCCCTGCTGATCAACGGCTACGGGCCGACCGAGACTATCATGACCCCAATGGTCTGGAAGGTACGCGCGGGCACCCGCTTCGATGGCGCCTATGCGCCGCTGGGCCGGGCCGTGGGCCACCGCCGCGCCTATGTTCTGGACGAGCGCATGATGCCTTGCCCGATCGGCGTGACAGGGGAAATCCATCTGGGAGGCGAAGGCGTGGCGCGCGGCTATGTGAACCGGCCCGGCACCACCGCGGACCGCTTCATCCCTGACCCCTTTGCGCCGGAACTGGACGGGCGGCAGGGCGCGCGCCTCTACCGGTCCGGCGATCTGGGCCGCTGGCGCGAGGACGGAACCATCGAATTCCTCGGCCGGGTGGACCACCAGGTCAAACTCAATGGCTACCGGATTGAACCCGGTGAGATCGAGGCAGCACTTCTGGAACAGCCCGGCGTCTCCGAAGCTTTGGTGCTGCTGCGCGGGGATGGCGGCGACAAGCGGCTGGTCGGCTACGCGGTTGCCCCGCCGCAGGTGCAAGAGGACGATCTGATGCGGGCGCTGGAGGCGCGCCTGCCCAAGCACATGCTGCCCTCGGCCATCGTGGTGCTGGAAAAGATGCCGACCAACCCCAACGCCAAACTCGACCGCGCCGCGCTGCCGCTGCCCGGGACGCGGCAGCGCGGCGCCGTAGGCGTGCCGCCGCAGGGGGAGACCGAGGCCGCCATACTGGACATCTGGCGCAGGGAAACCGGCACTGCGGAGATGGGCGTCACCGACGACTTCTTTGCGATGGGGGGAAAATCCCTGACCGCGCTGAAGGTGCTGGTGCAGATGCGCAAACACTGGCCTGACACCGCGCTGACCATCGCCGATCTGTTCGATGCCCCCACCGTGCGCGGCCTCGCCAAACGGATCGAGGCCGGCAATGCGACCGGACGGCAGGCGATCGCCCTGCGCGGCACCGGTTCGAAACCGATGCTCTACTGCTTTCCGGGGCTGCTGGTCTCCACCCGCGAATACATGCGGCTCACGGCCTATCTGGGCGGCGATCAGCCGGTGACCGGCTTCCTGTGCCATTCGCTGAACGAGGACAAGCAGCTGAATGTCTCGGTGCCGGAGGTAGTGGCGGGATACGCCGACCACATCCGCCGGGAGAGCGCCGGGCGGCCCTGCGCCTTTCTGGGCTGGAGCTGGGGCGGGCTGCTGGCCTGGGAAGCGGCGAAACAGCTGCAGGGGGAAATCGACCTGCGCATGGCCGGCATGGTCGATGTCTGCGATCTGGGCCGCGACTTCGCCCCCGGCGCGGTTCCGGAATTCGCCCCCGGTGAACGCGCGCAGCTGGAAGCGGAGATGCTGGCATGGCTGGGCAAAACCCGGATGCGGGCGCAATGGGATGCGCTGATCAGCGCGATGGATCCGCTATGCTACGACCAGTTCCTGCGCTTCATCGGCAACGAGGCGGAGCCCTTGCCGTTTGACGGGCCGGACGTCTCCAGCCGCGAGCACACCTTCTGGGTGCTGATCGACAACGCGCTGGTGTTCCGCAGGTACCAGCCGGCCCGGTTGGATGTTCCCGTCACGTCCTACAGCGCCGGCGACAGCCTTAGCCGCGGCCTCAACCTGATTGATTGGCGCCGGCTGTCACCGCGCGCGGCACCTGCCTCGGTGGTTCCCGGCACCAATCACCTGCACATCATCGGCGACCGGCTGTTCCACGCCCGGTTCAAGGAAGACCTGGACCGGGCGCTCTTGGGCTGATCCGTCCGCAGGATATTAAGGCGCGCGCCGGGGCATCGCCCGGCGCGCACGCCCTCAAACATACCAGAGCCATCTCGGCCGCTCCGGGTCCCCGGTTGCATCCTCCCGGCCGGAAAGGGCGCGGATCACTTGGGAGAGGGTCAGACGGCATTGGCCGAAACCATGGCATTTCGCCGCGTTGAAGCGAAGGCGCAGCTGGCGGGTTTCGATCACCGGCATGGTCTGGACCTCCCCGGATCGGGTTACGGTATTGCTGGTCTTCCGTTCCGAGCGGTCGTTTAAATTCACCCGGCGGTGTCCCACGACCCGCCGCGCGGCGGCCTACCGGACGGTCTTGATGGCCGCGCTGACGATATCCAGCGCCCTGTCCAGATCTTCGCGGGCGATGGTCAGCGGCGGGGAGAGCGTGAGGACATTGCCCTGGCTGATCTTGAAGCTGAGCCCTGCGTCGAGGCAGGCGTAGTAGATCTGCTCGGCCCGGGCGCGGGCCTGGACCATACCGCCGCCATCGCCGGCGATCTCCACTCCGAACATCAGGCCGCGGCCGCGGATGTCTGCGGCAAGGGGCACATGCCCCAGCGCATCACGCAAGCGCGCCATCGCGTGGCGGCCCAATTCCCCGGCGCGCTCCACCAGACCTTCCTCCTCGATGATCTGCAGGGTCGTCAGGGCGGCACGGGCGGTCACCGGGTTCTTTTCGTGGGTGTAATGGCCGATGGCAAAATCACCACAGACGTCCAGATCGCGGCGGGCGACACAAGCCGCAATGGGCAGGATGCCGCCGCCCAGCGATTTGCCGAGTGTCACAATGTCCGGCACGATGCCGTCATGCTGGAAGCAGAACATCCGCCCGGTCTTGCCGAGGCCGGTGGGGATCTCGTCCAGGATCAGCAGCACGCCGTGCTTGTCGCAGATCTGGCGCACCGCTTTCCAGAACCCCGGC
The DNA here is from genome assembly GCF_025857195.1 of Leisingera thetidis. Taxonomy (NCBI): domain Bacteria; kingdom Pseudomonadati; phylum Pseudomonadota; class Alphaproteobacteria; order Rhodobacterales; family Roseobacteraceae; genus Leisingera; species Leisingera thetidis. Next base: position 3,731,769 of record NZ_CP109787.1, read on the forward strand.
GGCGGCACGACGGGCACCGCCCGCATCGGCTCGGCGATGAAGGCGCAGTAATCGCCGTCGCGGCCCAGCACGTAGTCGATCATCTTCGCACAGGCTTCGGCGCTGGCCTCCAGTGTCCCGTGGCCGTACGGGCAGTCCGACGGGCTGTAGGGCGCCACATGTTCCGTGCCCGGCAGCAGCGGCCCGGCGATATGGCTGCGGAAGGTGGCCTCGCCGCCGACCGAAGCGGCGCCGAAGCCCGCGCCGTGGAAGGCATCCCAGAAGCTCAGCGTCTTGAAGCGGCCGGTGGCGGCGCGGGCGATCTTCAGCGCCACCTCATTGGCATCGGACCCGCCGGTGGTGAACAGCACCTTGCCGAGATCGCCGGGGGTGATCTGCGCCAGTTTTTCGGCCAGCTGCACCGCCGGTTCATTGGTGAAGCGGCGCGGCGCAAAGGGCAGCTCGTCCAGCTGCTGCTTGATTGCCGCCACCAGCCTGGGGTGGCCATAGCCGAGGTGATGCACCGAGTTGCCGTGGAAATCCATGTAGCGGCGGCCGTCCAGATCCTCGATCCAGATGCCCTCGGCCTTGGCGATGGTGCTGACGCAGGGGCTGGAGAGGCTCTGGTGCAGAAAGGCCTTGGCGTCGCGCGCCAGCAGCGGTGCCGAGTTTGCACCGGTGGATGTCGTGAGCCAGGCCTGGCGGGCTTGGGACGTGTTGGATTCACCTTCGGTGTGGACGAGCATGCGCCGCCTCCGTTCAAGGGGCAAAGAAAAGGAAAAAAAACGGGGCGGCACGGCGCCGGCCCCGGCGGGCCGGGGTTATTCCGGCCAGGGGAGGGAGTAGGTCTTGACGTTGGTGAAGAACTTCATCGCCTCGATGACGCCTTCCTTGACGCCGTTGCCCGAATCCTTGATGCCGCCGAAAGGAGACATCTCGATGCGGTAGCCGGGCTGTTCCCAGATGTTGCAGGTGCCCACGTCCAGGCCGTTGATATAGGCAATCGCCCGGTTCAGATCGTTGGTGCAGACGCCCGAGGACAGGCCGAACTCGGTGGAGTTGGAGATCTTCATCACCTCGGCGTCGTCATCCGGCACCCGGACGATGGGAATGATCGGGCCAAAGGTCTCCTCCATCACCAGTTCGCTGCCGTGCGGCACCCTGTCGACGACAATCGGCGGCAGGAGCGCGCCCTGGCGGGGCGGGTGATACAGGATCTCGGCACCTTCCTTTTCGGCTTGGAGAACCCGGTTTTCAAACAGCTCTGCCGCCTTGTCGTGGATCACGCAGCCCAGTTCCGTTTCCGGGTCCTGCGGGTCGCCGAACCTGATCTTCTTCGCCTTTTCCAGAACCAGCGGAACGAACCTGTCCGCAACGCTCTCCTGCACCAGGATGCGCTTGATTGCGGTGCAGCGCTGGCCGGAGTTGCCGGTGGCACCTGCCACGGCGATGGCGGCGGCCTTGTCCAGGTCGGCGTCGCTGAGGTCGTTCAGCACGATCAGCGGATCATTTCCGCCCAGTTCCAGCGCCTGGCGCTTGTAGGCGCCCTTCTCGGCAATCAGCTTGCCCACCGGCACGCCGCCGGTGAAGGTGATGATGTCGATGTTCTCGTTGGTGATCATCTCCTCGCCGATGTCCTGCGGCCAGCCGGTCACCACCTGGAACATCTCCGGCGGCAGCCCGGCCTCGTACAGAATGTCGGCCAGCGCGATGCAGGTGAGCGGCGTCAGCTCCGTCGGCTTGCAGACCATGCAGTTGTTGGTGGCAATCGCGGGCGCGATCTTGTGGCTGACCATGTTCAAAGGGTGGTTGAACGGGGTGATCGCCGAGATCGCCTTCACCGGTTCGCGCTTGGTGAAGATCTTGCGCGGCTTGCCGTTGTGGGTGAGGTCGCAGGAGAAGATCTCGCCGTCATCCTTCAGCGCCTCGGCCGCGGCGAACTGATAGACATCCTGGGCCCGCCTGGTCTCGTAAATGGCGTGCTGGTGGCAGATGCCCAGCTCCAGCACCAGCCATTCGGCCAGCCATTCGCGCTTCTCGCCGATCAGCTCCCCGGCCCGCTGCAGGATCCGGCTGCGCTCGTAACGGGTGAGCTTCGGCGTGTAACTCGCGGCGATCTCAAAGGCCATGCGGGCGTGTTCCGCCTGGCCTGCGGGCACATGGCCCACCACCTCGCCCGTATAGGGGTAATGCACCGGCACGGTGTCCTTGGCAAAGACAACCTCGCCGCCGATGCGCATGCCCTCATTGCGGATTTCGATGCTGCTCATGATCTGCTCCTTCATGGTTGCAGCGCCGCCGCCTGCGCCGCATAGAAAAACGCATCGAAGTTGCGCAGCACCGGGCGCTCCGGCAGCGGCAGGACGCGGTTGCAGATGAACGGCACTTCCTGTTCGGTCAGCCCGCCATGGCTCCTGAGCGGCTCGTTCAGCGCCGCCAGGTCGTGGCGGTGCTCCGAGGTGCCGATGCAGATGTTCCCGCCGGAGACCAGGATGATGTCGCCGATCCGGTCGCCCGGCAGCTCGAACCGTGCCACCGCTTCCTCGCGGGTCAGCACATCGGTGATCGCGTCATAGCCCGCCAGCCGCGCCATGATCCCGGCCCGGTCCGCGCCCTCGGGCAGATAACAGGTGGCAAAGGAGCCGAGCGCGCCGTGGTGCACCACGTAAGGGTCGGTGATCGGCAGGATCACCCGCGCCTGGCCCGCGCCCAGCCAGTCATCCATCAGGTCCTGCACGTAGATCACGCTGGGCGAGCCGTCGGCATGGTGCTTGGGCTTCATGCCGTGGTCGGCGGTGACCACGATGGCGGCCCCCAGCGCGTCCAGCTCCGTCAGGTATTTGTCGAACATCGCGTAGAAGGCCTTGGCCTCGGCCTGATCGGGGCTGTACTTGTGCTGCACATAATCCGTGGTGGTCAGATACATCACGTCCGGCGCCCATTCCTGCAGCAGCTTCACCCCGGCCGCAAAGACAAACTCGCTCAGCTCTGCCGAATAGACCTCGGGCTGCGCCATGCCCAGCCACTCGCTGGCCTTCTCCTGGCCGTGCTCCGCCGCGGTCGAGGTGTCGGATTTCTCCGCCGAGAAGCACTTGGCGCGGTCGTCATCAAACGACAGGCCTGCGCCCAGCAGCGCCCGCAGCTTGTCCTTGGCGGTGACCACGGCCACCCGCGCGCCGGCATCATGGAAGGCCTTGAACACGGTGGGGGCGCGCAGGAAGCGCACGTCGTTCATCATCACCTCTTCGCCGCTGTCCGGGTCGATCAGGTAATTGCCGCAGATCCCGTGCACCACCGGCGGGCGGCCGGTGGCAATGCTGAGGTTGTTGGGGTTGGTGAACGACGGGATCACCGAATGCGCCAGCCGGTCGGTGCCGGTCTCCCGCATCCGCTTGAGCGTGGGCATCAGCCCGGCGGCAATCGCCTTGTCCAGGTATTCCGGCTCGCAGCCGTCCAGGCAGATGGCAATCGCGCAGGTCCCGGGCACGGCGTAGGCGCGGCCGTTGGCCACGACGGGGGAGTGAATGGTCATGTCTTTGACGTCCTTATCTCTCAGGCTTGCTTCTCAGGCGGCCAGTTTGGCGCGTTCTGCCAGCGCCGCGGCGGGCGGGGCCGCGCTGGCGACGCCCATTTCGGCAAGAGTTTCCTTGGCGGCAGCAACAACCTGCCGCATCACGTGTTCATCCATCTGCCCGATGCAGCCGATGCGGAAACTGTCCGCCACCGTCAGCTTGCCCGGGTAGATGATGAAGCCCTTCGCCTTCATCAGCTCGTAAAAGCGGCTGAACACGAAGTTTTCATCCGCGGGGCAGAAGAAGGTGACGATGATCGGCGACAGCCAGCGGTCCTGCAGCAGGGTCTCGAACCCCAGCCCGCGCATGCCCGCCACCATCGCATCGCGGTTGCGCCGGTAGCGCGCGCCGCGCCCCCCGACACCGCCTTCGGCCTCATGCGCCTTCAGCGCTTCCAGGAAGGCCGCCACCGCATGGGTCGGCGGCGTGAACCGCCACTGGCCGGTCTTTTCCATATGCGCCCATTGCGCATGCACATCCAAAGACAGCGAATGGCTGTTGCCCTTGGCCGCCTCCAGCTCCGCCTTGCGGGCGATGACAAAGCCGAAGCCCGGCACCCCTTCGATGCATTTGTTGGCCGAGGACACCATCGCCTCGTAGCGGATCTGCGCGGGCTTCAATTCAATCGCGCCAAAGGCCGACATCGAGTCGATCAGAAGCTTGCGGCCCGCGGCATAAACCGCCTCGGAAATCTCCTCCACCGGGTTCAGGATGCCCGAAGAGGTCTCGCAGTGGATCGCCACCACATGGGTGATCGAGGGATCCTCCGCCAGGATCTGCGCCACCTCCGGCCCGCGCGGCGGCAGGTAGTCGCCCTTGTCCAGCAGCTGATAGGCGCGGCCCAGGTAGTGCAGCGTCTGCGCCGAGCGCAGCCCGTAGGCGCCGTTGGCCAGCACCAGCGCCTTGCCGCCGCGCGGCACGAAGGACGCCAGCATCGCCTCCACCGCAAAGCTGCCGGAGCCCTGCATCGGCACGCAGTCAAACTCCGCGGCACCGTCGCCCAGCAGCGCCAGCAGGCGGCGGCGCATCTCGCGGGTCATCGCCCGGAAGTCGTCGTCCCAGCTGCCCCAGTCCCGCAGCATCGCCTGTTTCACCTCATAGGAAGTGGTCAGCGGCCCGGGCGTGAGAAGATAGGGCTCACCCAGAAAGGGCGGATCAATCTGCGGTGCCGAAGCGGTCATTGCCTGTCTCCAAAACATGTTCCAGATGCATGATTGCGCCAGATAAACCCATATGTAAAATTGCAAAAAACAATCCAATCATAGGCCAAACCTATAAACATCAAGAGAGATCAAAAATGCGCCACTCACAGCTCAAGGCCTTTCACCATGTCGCACTCCTTGGCGGCTTTTCCCGCGCGGCCGAGGCGCTGCACCTGACGCAGCCAGCAATCTCGGAACAGGTCCGGAAACTGGAACAGGACCATGATGTGCTGCTGTTCAGGCGGGAGAAAAAGCGGGTATTTCTGACTCGCGAAGGCGAGGAGCTGCTGCAGCAGACCAAGCGGTACTTCGAAGTGGAAACACAGATTGAGGAATTTCTTTCGGCGACCAGTGCAGCGATCGAAGGAGAATTGCGGATCATCGCGGATTCGGCCCAGCATATGACCGGATTTCTCGGGCCCTTCCAGAAGCGGTACCCGAATGTCGTCATCTCGCTGCGAGCGGGAAATACCGGTGAGATCATCGATGAGCTGCGCGCCTACAACGCTGAAATCGGCGTTGTGGGCAGCCTGTCCCCCGGTAAGGACATGAGCGTGCTCAACCTGGGTTCCACTGGCATTCTGGCCTTTGCCGCGCGCGGCCTGCTGAAGGCCTCCCAGCAAAGCCTGTCGTTCCAGGAACTGGCGCAATTGCCGCTGGTCTTCCGCGAGGAGGGCTCCAAAACCCGTGAGAAGGTGGAGATGGCGGCCCGCGAGCAGGGTATCACGCTCAAGCCTGCAATTGTCGCCGAGGGACGGGAAGCGGTGCGGGAGCTTGTCGCCTCCGGCGCCGGCATCGGCTTTGTTTCTCAGGCGGAATTCGGGCATGACGACCGGCTGGTCCAATACGCGCTGCGCGATGCCGAACTGGCAATGAGCGAGAGCATAATCTTTCTCACCCAGCGGCGGGATGTCAGGGTCATCCGGGCCTTTATGGATTTTGCAGAGGGTATCCAGGCCGGAAAAGCCTCCCCCGCCGGCACTGCACAGCGGGAGAAGTAACGGGGAGAAAAGAACTGCGCTAGCGGCTGCGCCAGGCCTGGGTCTTTCGCAGAATGCCGCGGGAGGCCAGCAGGTGGACGACGCGGGCAAAAGCATTGGTGTAGAAAATCATCATCCCCATTGCCGCAGCCGGGGCAATGTCACCCGCGTCATCCATATTGAGCACCGCAATCGAGGCCAGCGTGGTTTTGGGCGAGTAGAGGAACACCACCGCAGACACCGTCGTCATTGCATTGACGAAGAGGTAGATCGATATGTCGAGCACCGCTGGCAGGCAGACAGGCACTGTCACCCGGGCAAAGAGCTTCATGGTGGGCTGCTTGAGCGAGGCGGAGACCGATTCAAACTCCCGGTCCATCTGTTTCAATGCGGTCACCGCGGTCAGATGCGACACGGTGTAGAAGTGTGTCACGGTACAGACCACCAGGATCGCCATGGTGCCATAGATCGCATTGAGCGGATTTGCCGGGTTGTTGAAAAAGAAGATATAGGCCAGCCCCAGCACCATGCCCGGAATTGCCATCGGCAGCATCGCAAACATTTGGAAGACCGCGCGTCCGGTGCGGAAGCCCTTGGACTTCTCCACCAGATAGGCACCGAAGAACACCACAGATGTGCCGGCAACCGCGGTCATCAGCCCCAGTTTGATCGAATTCACATACGACCCCCAGCCGCCGCCATCCATCTTGCCGAACTGATAGTTGTTGAGGCTGAGGCTGAGGTCATAGGGCCAGAACTTGACCAGAGCGGCAAACTGGCAGACCGCCAGCAGCCCGGCGATAAAGACGCCAATGAGAGTACAGTAGGCCAGGAAGATACGGTCCAACTTCTTGTTCGGCTGCGGCTGAAACGGAACCGAACGGGCCGAAAGCTGCGCGACCTGTTTCGACTGCACCATCCGGTCGATAGCAAAAGCAAGGATCGCCGGGATCACCAGCACCACCGAAACCACCGCGCCCATTTCAAAGTTCTGCTGGCCGATCACCTGCTTGTAGATGTCCACCGCCAGAACGTTGTACTGGCCGCCGATCACCTTAGGCAGTCCGAAGTCGGTGATCACCAGGTTGAACACCACAAAGGCAGCCGAGATCAGGCCATAACGCGCACCCGGCACCGTAACAGTCCAGAAGGTGCGCCATGGGGTGGAGCGCAGGCTGGCCGCGGCCTCGTAAAGCCGGGCGTCAGAGATCGCCAGCGCGGTCGAAATGATGATAAACGCATGCGGGAACGTAAAGAAGACTGAACCGGCCACGATCCCGATGGGGCCATAGATACTGGCGCCAAACAACAGTTCCTTGATCATGCCCTGGTTGCCGAACAGATAGACCAGCGCGATGCCTGGCAGCAGCGAGGGCACCAGGATCGGAGCCATGGCGATGAGGCGGAACATGCCTTTGTATTTCATGCAGCTGCGGTTCAGTGCGTAGGCAAACCAGAAGGCAAGCGACACCGTTACAACCGTGCTGAGCACCGCAATCCAGAGCGAGTTCTTGATCGAGTTGAACAGGGCCGGTGTCGAGAAATAGGACACGAAGTTGTCAAGCCCCTGCGCTTGAACGGGCCGCAGCTGCACCCGCCGGAAGGTATTGGAGTCCAGTGTGACCCAATCCGTGCCGGTCTGCAGCTTGGAGCCGATCAGGAAGCGGCCAGTCTCCGAAGTATTGCGGATCTGGTACATGACCGGGCTGCGGAAACTGAAGTCTGGGAAGAACCCGGTGACCGGCAGCCGCCCATCGGCGCCGGTGGACAGGTCGGCATCCGCAAAGGTGCCGACCGCCGCGTTCAGCTCGGCGCCGGTCAGAATGGCGCCATCGAACTGGCCTGCCTCATCACTGACCTGGAATTCGAACTGCGAAAGCTCCATCCGGTAAGTGGAGAAGGACTTCGACAGCATCGCGTACAGCGGAAAGGCCAGCGTCACGACGAGATAAAGCGCGATAATGATCATGCTGCCGCGCATGATGATGTCATCCCGGCTCAGCTTGCCTTTGGTAACTGGACCAGGTGGCATGACGGATTGTGTGGTATCAGCCATTTGCATTACGCCTCCTGCCTTGCAGACCCGAAAGCCATCAGACGGTTTTCAGGCAGTTCAATTTCCATCTGGCATCCGGTCTCCAGCCTAAGTCGGCGCACAGCGTTGATGGAGAAGTCGGCAATCAGCTCCTTGCCGCCAAATCGGTCATTCGTCAGGCGGCAGCGCCAGAAGGAACCAAGGAATTCCATCTCCGCCAGCTGCACGCCGATGCTGTTGCGGTTGCCGCTGCTTTCCAGATAGCCGGCTTCATGCGGGATCACATCCTCCGGGCGGATTGCAGCAATAACAGGGGTGCCATCCAAAAAATCATGCGGCAGGCAGGCAAAAGTTTTTTCGCCGACCGCCAGGCGCCCGCCTTTGGCAACCGAAGAGCCGATCTGGTTCATCTCGCCGATGAAGTCGGCAACAAACAGGTTTGCAGGCTCGCGGTAGATTTCGGTGGGCGTGCCGACCTGCTCGATCACGCCGTGATTCATCACGACAATCCGGTCGGCCATGGCCAGCGCTTCTTCCTGATCGTGGGTCACCATGACGGTGGTGACCCCCAGCTGGCGCTGCAGCTCCTTGATCTCATGGCGCAGATGCACGCGCACCTTTGCATCCAGTGCCGACAGTGGCTCATCCAGCAGCAGCAGGCCGGGATTGGTTGCGATTGCACGGGCAAGCGCTATGCGCTGCTGCTGGCCGCCCGAAAGCTGCGCCGGATATTTGCGGCCCTGATCCGGTAGGCCGACCAGCTCCAGAAGCTCCCGCACGCGGGTGGAAATTTCAACTTTGCTGCGGCCTGCGTTCTCCAGGCCGAAGGCGATATTCTTTTCGATCGTCAGGTTCGGGAACAGCGCGTAGGACTGGAACACGATACCGAAATCACGCTCGGAAGGCGGCAGGTTTGACACATCTTGCCCGCCTTGGGTCACGGTGCCTTTGGATTGCAGATCCAGGCCGGCAATGGCCCGCAGCAACGTGGTCTTGCCGCATCCGGAGGGGCCAAGGAAACAGATGAATTCGCCTTCCTTCACATCCAGGGAGATATCTCTCAGCGCTATGAAGCTGCCGAAGGCTTTCCACAGGTCGCGGATGCTCAGGTAGGTTTCTTTTGGCGGGGTCAATTGAAGCACGTGGTCGGTCCTTGCATATGCCTGAGCTGCGCCCGGTCTCTCATTCAGGAACAGCAAAGCTGCGGGCATCGGGCGATTGGAAAGAGACAGGAGGGTGGGCAAAGGGGACGGGCCCCTTCCGCCCCCGGGCTTACTTCACTTCCGACTTGCCGTCGTATCGGGACTGCCATTCCTTGAGGATTGCCGCACGGTTATTGGCCGCAAACTCAAAGTCATTGTCGATCATGGCATCCAGAAGCCCTTCGGGGAAATGCTCCACTGGTTTGGCGACGCCAGGATAGGCAACGACCGCGTAGCCGGTGTTATACATTTCGCTGGCTTCCTTCGTGACGGAAAAGTCGACAAGCTTCTGCGCCGCTTCCAGATTGGCCGTGCCGGCCACGATCGCAGTTGCCTCCATGTCCCATCCAACACCCTCCGAAGGTACGATGATCTCCAGCGGCGCGCCGGCCGCCTTGGATTTGGCGCCGCGGAAGGCAAAGGAAATGCCGATCGGGATCTCGCCCGAGGCCGCCAGTTTGCAAGGCTTGGAACCGGAATGAGTGTAGCGCGCGATGTTGTTATGCAACGCATCCATGTACTGCCAGCCGCCCTCCTCTCCGAACAGCTGCAGCCAGCTGGAAACATCCAGGAAGCCGGTGCCGGAAGAGTTGGGGTTCGGCATGATCACATGGCCCGCGTACTGAGGATCGGTCAGATCTTTCCACGAGGCCGGCGGTGTCAGGCCAAGTTTTTCGGCCTCAACGGTATTGTAGCAGACCGAGGCCACCCAAGCGTCCATGCCAACCCAGCTGGGCGGGTTGTCTTTGTCCACGAATTTTGGGTCCAGCTGTTCAATACCTGCGGGTGCATAGGCTTCCAGCATCCCTTCGGATTTCAGCAGCAGCAGTGAGGTCGCGGCGAGCCCCCACACCACGTCGGCCTGCGGGTTGTCGCGTTCCGCCAGCAGCTTGGCGGTAATAATTCCGGTCGAGTCCCGGACCCAGTTGATTTTGATATCCGGGTGGGTCTGATTGAAGGTTTCCGCGTACCGGGCAAGGTCCTCTGCCTCGACGGCGGTATAAACCGTCAGTTCAGTCCCGGCCACTGCAGCGCAGGCGGTTGAGACAGAGAAGGCCAAGGCGGTTATAAATGATGTTTTCTGTTTCATGCGTGTCCTCTGTTGGTTTGATGTCGCGACCGGTCGCCTTCTCACGAGGCGTTTTGGACTTATTTTTTTGGGTGACTGGCATTTTGACAGAATTATTCATCAAGAGAAATCGAATATACCCATCACATCATAAGCTGAACCTATGCAATGGGCCGTTGGAATTTCCAACTTGAGACGCCATTCTGCCTGCCCTCCGAGGCGCTTGGGCGCGCCTGCGACGGCTAAGAGTTTGCCAGCGGCAATGACTTCAACAGTTCTGCAATCCGCGTAAAAGTTATGTTTTTCCGACAATCAGCCAATCAGTCACATCGGCAACACCCATCCCGATGCCCTGTGCACGGACGGACAGTGGCGCCTGATGTGATGCACCCGGACACTGGCCATTTTCTGACACAGGTTCGATCTGATACAGATCCCCTGCCAGTTATGAGCACAGACTGCCTATGCGTCCCAAGCGGGGCTGCACACCCAACTCAAAACTCTGTCAACTCAGTTCTGACTGCGCAGAATTAGCCGGCCCGATCCGCTTCCCCATCCGGAAGCGAGAGCCTGACGCACAAGCTGAACCCTTCCGGCGGGAGCTCGAGAATTGTCAGCTTCCCGCCCATGAGAGTCGCCAGCTCGTGACATATCGACAGTCCCAGGCCGGAACCGCCCTTGTGCTGCAACCGCGTGCTCTCGAGCTGGGTAAAGCGTTCGAACACGCGTGTGCGGTCTGCAGCTGGAATGCCTGGTCCGGTGTCCAGCACTGTTATGCAGATTGGATGTTGAGCAGAGGCATCATGTGCCAGCCAGACAAAAACGCGCCCCTCGTCGGTGAATTTCACGGCATTGTCGACAAGGTTGTTTATGATCTGTGTGACTTTGGCACCGTCGAGAATGAGGCATTCCGGGACACCATCGGCAACAGCAACTCCAGTCTCCAGGGCCTTGCCGTAACGGGTTGCACTGGCTTGCAGCGCCTCCCGCCATTGCAAGACCATAGTCTCCACCAGCACTGGCTGCCGCCTCAACTCCAAAGCATCGGAATCAAGACGTGCGGCCTCGACCACATTGACAAGCTGGGCCAGCAATTGCTCGGCTGCACGGTGTCCCACATCCGCCCGTTCTCGGGTTTTGGCGGAAGCCGTTTCATCTGTCTTGATCAAATGAAACAGGCCGAGAATGACATTCAAAGGTGTCCGTATCTCATGGCTCATCGTTGCCAGAAAGGCGGTGCGGGCTTCTACGGCGGAATTGGCACGCACGACTTCGGCCTCGAGACGGGCGTTCAGTTTGGCGAACTTGGCCTTGCTGGCCTCGCTGGCCTTGAGCTCAGTAAGGTCATTGTGCGCGCCGAGCATACGCAACGGTTTTCCTGCCTCATCCCGGATTGCCATACCGCGGCAGCGCACTGTGACCATATGGCCCGCGGTATGGCGGTAGCGCACGATCTGATCATAAGGGTGATCCGGGTCTGCGAGATGCTTTTGGAAGTTTTCCAGCGCAACCGCCAAATCATCAGGATGGATCAGGTCCTGCCATTCTGAGGCGAAATGCTGTTTCGAGTCCGGGTCCACTCCGAACAAGCGCCAGAACTCGGGGCTCATCCACTCGTGCTCCGGATTCTCCAGATCCCAATACCAGAGGCCGTCCAGCGAGCCGATTTGCAAGAAGTCAAAGATAACGTCTTCTTTTTTGACCAGATCGTAAAGTTCACGTTTAAGATAATGCATATCCAACCGTCTCCGCCGGTCCTTGGGCCAACAACCTTTGCCAGAGCGTTTCTCTTCGGCGATCCGCAAAAGCCGCTTCAGAAATGCCAGATTTAGTTCAAGCACGCTAGGCGTTTAGTCCCGGAGTACGGCGGGTTGGATTGGTGATGAGCCGCTGCGGTTCGTATTCCGGATTTCACATTTGCATTCGAACGGCGCGCAGTTGCAGGGTGACATGAGCACGTCAATGCGGTTTGCCCAACCCAGTACGGGTCTCGTGGTGAAACCGCTTGACCGCCGCCTCCGTGATCGTTCGGTTCGTCCGCCCAACCTGACTATGTCCGTGGATGGCCGATCTTCACCAGCCGATGACAGTTCCCGGTGCGGGCTTGTCCGAAAATAAAGCCATGGACCGCCACACCGCGGGACGAAACATCTCACTCAACCTCAGGGAGATCTCCCCGCAGGCAAGATGCCCAAATGGGAAGTTCCCGAATGGTTCGGCCTCCCAGCCGGCAACCAGAGCGTCGGCCTGCCCTGGATCAGGCAATTTCCATGGCGGAGCGTTTCAGCTGCTTCCACAGCACGTCAAGCGTCTGCTTGGTGCTGCGGGGGTCGCGGTAGAGGCGAATCTCCAGGTCGGTGGCCAGCCGTTCATCCACCACCGCAAAACGCCCCTGCCTGATCTCTTCGCGGCACAGGCTCAGCGGCAGCCAGCCCATGCCGAACCCCTCCTGGATCATCGCCTTGACGCTGTTGGCCAATGCATTCTGGTTGACGACGAAGACCTTCTGTGTAGGCAGCAGCTGCGCCAGGGCAAATTCCTGCACCGAGCGCAGGGCCGAGACCGCGCCGTAGGACAACAGCGGCACCGCATCTTTGCCGCCCGCTGCAAAGCTGAACTCCGGTGCGCCGTCCGCAGTGCTGCGCGACACCGGCACATAGCGATCCGTGGACAGGGTCAGATACTCGAAATTGGCGACCTCTAACGGGCCGAGGAAATCCATCGACGGGTGCCAGTAGGTCAGGATCACGTCGCAGTAACCCTGCTGCAGCGCGCTGACGAACTGGTCGGCGGCCCAGGACGTGGAGTTGAGGTCGGTGTCGATCCCGCCTTCACAGGCCAGCGGCGCAATCAGTGACTTGTAATGCGTCATGTAGAGCGACTGGGATGCGGCGAAACGGATCACGTTCTCGCTGGCTGCATCAATCGTCTGGCAACGCTCGATGGTTTCCTCATAGGTGCGCAGCATGATGCGGGACTGGGACAGGAACACCTCGCCGGCCGGGGTCAGCGTCAGCGGCAGGGTTTCGCGGTTGATCAGCCGCACGCCGATTTCATTCTCAAGCGCCCGGATGCGGCGGGAGAAGGCCGGCTGACTGACATTGCGCTCTTCGGCCGCGCGCGAGAAATTCTTGCACGCGACCAAAGCCTCGAAATCCTTGAGCCAGATGATGTCCAACCGGGCGCCCTGTCCTAGCCGGCCGCCACCGCATCCAGCCTGTCTTCCTCGACAGCATGGCAGGCCACAAGGCTGCCATCGGGCTGGTGAATGGCTTTCGGCTTTTCACTCTTGCAACGTGCGTCCGCAAAGGCGCAGCGGCTTTGGAACGGGCAACCTGTCGGCAGGTTGATCGGCGTCGGGATCTCGCCCTTGAGGCGGATATGGTTCGGCCGGTCGTCCTTCAGCTGCGGCACCGCGGACAGCAAGGCCCGAGTATAAGGGTGTTTGGGGCTGGAGAACAATGTCGCGGTGTCCGCAACCTCGCATACCGACCCAAGGTAAAGCACCGCAACACGGGTGCCGAAGTGTTCCACCACGCTCAGATCGTGGGTGATGAACAGATAGGTGAGGCCGCGGCTTTCCTTGGCTTCCAGCATCAGGTTCAGCACCTGCGCCTGAATCGAGACGTCGAGCGCGCTGATCGGCTCATCCGCGATGATGAACTCCGGGTCCACCGTCAGGGCACGGGCAATCGCGATGCGCTGCCGCTGGCCGCCGGAAAACTCATGCGGATACCGTTTTGCCCAACTGGGATCGACACCCACCGACAGCATCACCTCGGTCACCTTGTCGCGCACCTCTGCCGCCGAGGCATCGGGAAAGTGGTGGCGCACCGGTTCTTCCAGCGCCTGCCGGATGGTCATGCGCGGGTTGAGCGAGGCATAGGGGTTCTGGAAGATCATCTGGATCTTCTTGCGCAAGGGCTGCATGCCGGCACGCGACAGGCTGTCGATGCGCTGGCCGTCATAGCGGATCTCGCCCGCGGTGGGGGTCAGCAGCCCGGCCACCAGCCGCGCCACGGTGGACTTGCCGCAGCCCGACTCGCCCACCACGCACAGCGCCTCGCCGCGGCCCACCTCCAGCGAGATGTTGTTCACCGCATGGACCGAGCGGGTTTCCCGCACGATCTTGCCCTTCTTGAACTTGAGGGTTTCCAGAAGGCCGTGATCGAGGTCGAACCGCTTTTCCAGGTTCCTGATCTCCAGCAGCGGGCGGTCTGTCTTTGCGTCCTTCATGCCCGTGCCTCCTGACGGTCTTCATCGCTGTGCAGACGCTGCACCTCGTGGCAGGCGACCGCGACCTCGCCGTATTGCACGATTTCCGGAATCCGGCTGCGGCACAGGTCGGTGGCGTATTTGCAGCGCGGGTTGAAGGCGCAGCCCTGGGGGATGCTGGCCAGGCCCGGCATGTTGCCGGGGATCTGCTTCAGCCGCTGGCCCGGCACCGTCTGCTGCGGCAGCGCGTTGATCAGCCCCTGGGTATAGGGGTGCTGCGGGTCGTTGATGATCTCCCGGGTGCGGCCCGCTTCGATGATCCGGCCGGCATACATCACCAGCGTGCGCTCGGTCATCTGGCTGACCACGCCCAGGTCATGGGTAATCAGGATCAGCCCCACCTGATTGGACTGGCACAGCTCCAGCATCAGCTCCATGATGTCGGCCTGAATGGTCACGTCCAGCGCCGTGGTGGGCTCATCCGCGATGATCAGCTGCGGATCGAGCAAAAGCGCAATCGCGATGATAATCCGCTGGCGCATACCGCCCGACAGCTCGTGCGGGTACTGCTCCAGCCGTTCTTCCGGCGAGGGGATATAGACCTCGCGCAACTTGACGATGGCAATCTGGCGCGCTTCCTCGCGGCTGAGCTTGCGGTGCGCCATCAGAGTTTCGATCATCTGCTGGCCGATGGTCAGCACCGGGTTCAGCGTCACCATCGGATCCTGAAAGATCATCGCCATCCGGTTGCCGCGCAGATTGCGCAGGCGCTTGTCGGACATCTTGACGACATCCTCGCCCTCGAACAGGATCTGGCCGCTGTCGATGTAGCCGGGGCGGCTGAGCAGGTTCATCAGCGAAAAGCCGGTGATCGACTTGCCTGCGCCGCTTTCGCCGACGATGCCCAGACGCTCGCCCTTGGCAAGGTCGAAGGAGATGCCGTTCAGCGCGGTCACCGTTTGGTCGCGCATGGCGAATTTCACGGTCAGGTCACGTACGGAAAGAAGGCTCATCGCGTCACCCCTTGTAGAGTTTCGGGTTCAGGACGTCGCGCATCCAGTCGCCCAGCAGGTTGATGACAAGGACCAGAACCACCAGGACCGCGCCGGGAATGGCGGTGATCCACCAGCTGCCCGAGAAGATGTAGTCAAAGCCCGAGGAGATCAGCGAGCCGAGCGACGGCTGGCTTGGCGGCATCCCCAGGCCCAGGAACGACAGCGACGCCTCGGAGATGATCGCATTGGCGACCTGCACGGTGGAAATGACAAAGATCGGCGACAGCGAGTTCGGCAGGATGTGCCGCACCATGATCCGCATCGGGCCGAAGCCCAGCACCCGGGCGCTGTCGACATATTCCTTCTTCTTCTCCGCCAGCACGGTGGCACGCACGGTCCGGGCGTATTGCGGCCATTCCGCGACGCCGATCACCGCAATCAGGAACACCACGGCATAGCGGTTGAAGGTGTCGGAGCCGAACATGGCCTGCGTCACCGCCAGAAAGATGATCGCCACCATCAGGGTTGAGAACGACAGCTGGATATCCGCGAGCCGCATCAGCAGGCTGTCCAGGCGGCCGCCGACATAGCCGGCCAGCAGGCCGATGGAGATGCCCAGAAAGGCCTGCAGTGCCACCGCGCAGATCCCGATCAGCAGCGACAGCCGGGTGCCGTACAGGATCGTGGACCACAGGTCGCGGCCTTGGTCGTCGGTGCCCAGCATGAACTCCGGCAGCGCACCGTTAATCCAGACCGGCGGGTATTCCGAGTTCATGATGTCAATGGACCCCGGATCATAAGGATCATAGGGCGCAATCACCGGCGCCAGAAAGGCCGCCACGGCAATCAGCAGGAAGACAATCATGCTCACCACCGCCACCGGATTGCGGCGGAAGCTGTAGCCCATGTTGGAATTCCAGGCCCTGGACCAGCGCGACGGTTCGGATTTCGGGGAAAGCGTTTCGGCACTCATGCGCCCATCCTCGCAATATTCACGGTCGGGTTCACCAGGCCATAGATCAGGTCAACGATGGTGTTGGTGACCACAAAGATGAAGCCGACAACGATCAGATAGGCCACGATCAGCGGGGTATCGACGCGATTCACCGCCTCGAGGAACATGAACCCCATGCCCGGCCACTGGAACACCGTCTCGGTCAGGATGGTGTAGGCCACCATGGTGCCGATCTGCACACCGCCCACGGTGATCACCGGCAGAAGCGTGTTTTTCAACGCGTGGACAAAGTAGATCCGCCACGGGTTGATGCCCTTGGCCTTGGCGTATTTCACGTATTCCGACTGCAGCACTTCCATCATCTCGGCCCGGATCAGGCGGACAAACAGCGGCAGCATGATCGACGCCAGCGCAAAGGAGGGCAGAATGATGTGCATCCAGCCGTCGGCAGTGGCAAAGTTGGTCTGCCAGTAGCCCCAGACATGCACGGTGTCGCCGCGCCCGTAGGAAGGAAACCAGCCGTATTCCACCGAGAACACGAAGATCATCAGGATGGCGGTCAGGAACACCGGGATCGAGATGCCGACGATCGACAGGCCCATGATGATCCGGCTGATGATGCTGTCGGGCTTGATCGCGGTATAGACGCCCAGCGGCACCGAGAAGCCGACGATGATCAGCGTCGCACCGAACACCAGCTCCAGCGTCGCGGGCAGCTTCTTCAGGATCACATCCAGCGCCGGCTCCTTGAAGAAATAGGAGGTGCCCAGATCACCCTGCAGCGCATTGCCCGCGAACCGCAGGTATTGAGTCACGAAGCTGTCGTTCAGCCCCAGCTCATCGCGCAGCTGCTGGCGCACTTCTTCCGAGACCGACTGCCCGACCAGTTCGCGCAGCGGGTCGCCCAGGTTGCCCTGGATGGCAAAGGCAATCAGCGAGATGACGAACATCACCGCAACCGCCTGAATCACTCGCTTTGCGAGATAGGCAAACATCTTCCTGACCTTTGTAGAGTTCGATGACAGTGCAGGACGCGGTCTTCTGTGGAACCGCCGATCCTGCGAATACAGCCTGAGGGCCGCCTGTTCAGTGGGTTGTCCGGGCCGGCCCCAGCGGCCGGCCCGGGTCTTTCAGGTTTGTCAGCTGCCGGTTTCCACGATCAGGTCACCGAAGTAGGGGAAGTTCAGCGCGTTCACGATATCGGCTGCGTTCATGCCGGACTTGGCGCCCCATGCCAGGTTCTGCCAGTGCAGCGGGATAAAGGCCGCGTCTTCATACAGGATACCTTCCAGCTTCTGCAGCAGTTCCGCACGCTTGTCCGGATCGGTTTCCGCGTTGGCCTGCAGCATCAGCTTGTCGGCTTCCTCGTTGCAGTAATTGCCCGAGTTGTACTGGCCGTTGCCGGTTGCCTCATCCGGGCAGGCGGTCAGGAACTGGTGGAAGTTGGCGGAATCTTCGGTATCCGCGTGCCAGCCGATCATCATCATGTCCGCCGCGCGCTCGTCGAAGGTCGGCCAGTACTGCGCCTTGGGCATGGTCTGCAGATCCACCTTGATGTTGATCTGTGCCAGCATCGAGGCCACCGCCTGGGCGATCTTGTCGTCATTCACATAGCGGTTGTTCGGCGCCATCATGGTGATCGAGAACCCGTCGGCATAGCCAGCCTCGGCCATCAGCGCCTTTGCTTTCTCCAGGTCAAAACGCGGTGCGAAGTCCTCGCTGTAGCCCAAATAGCCGGCCGGGCTGGCCTGGCCGCCCACGGTGCCGAAGCCGCGCATGATGCGGTCGACGATGCCCGCGTTGTTCACGGCGTAATCGATTGCCTTGCGGACACGGACATCCTTGAAGGCTTCGACGCGCTCCTGGTTCATCTGGAAGGTGATGATGCGGGTGCCCGGCATGGTGATCAGGTCAACGCCGTCGGCATCGGCCACGCGCTTCAGATCGGTCGGCGGAACCGGCGCGATAAAGTCAACATCGCCGGACAACAGCGCCGCGACGCGGGTCGGGTCTTCCTTGATCGGGGTCAGCACGATCTTGTCGACGTTGCCGCCGCTGCCGTTGTCCCAGTAATCGGCATAGCGGTCGAACACGACGCGCACGCCCTGCTCACGCTCGGACACGATGAAGGGGCCGGTGCCGGACACGTTGCGGGAGGCAAAGCTGTCGCCGTGCTTGACGATCTCGGTCTTGTCCTTGCCGTCGGCCGTGGTGCCGGAATAATAGGCGCTGTCCATCGGGAAGATGTAGGTCGCGGTGTGCAGCACCAGCGGATAGGGCTCCGCGGTCTTGAGGTCGAAGGTCATGTCATCGACCACTTCGACATCGGTGAAGGGAGCAAAGATGCCCTTGAAATCGTCGCTTTGCTTGAGCCGGTCGAAGGTCCAGTCCACGTCATTCGCGGTCAGCGGGTTGCCGCTGTGAAAGGTGACTCCGCTGCGCAGCTTGAAGCGCATGGTGGTGTCGTCGATCTGCTCCCAGCTTTCGGCAAGGCGCGGCTCGAACTGCAGGTCCTGGGTCCAGCGCACCAGCGGGTCAAAGACCATGTGCGACAGCTGCAGCGTGCCGCCGGACAGCTGTTCATGCGGATCCAGCGATACCGGGTCGGCGTCATAGGCAACACGCACGGTGGTCTCGGCATAGGCAACCGGCGCCATCGCCACCACCGCAGCAGCCGCCAGGCTTCTGACAAATTTCGTCATTAGGCATTCTCCCCTGTGATTATGGCGGGAACGCTATCCTGCGGCGCGTGCGCTGTGAAATGCCGATATCGCATAGGGTATGCAGGACACACATCGGGGCTATGCGTGTTCGGAATATCTTTTCCTTTGCAACAGCTTATGGACCACACACCGGACGTGTCCCGTTACTTGACGGATATTATCCTGAACTGTTTCCGGCAGCCAAACCCCGCTGCAGGTCTCTTGCACCACGTCTGCGGCATGGAAAACCGCAGGTGCCTGCCCCCGCATGAACAGCTTGCGCACCACAGCCTACACACCGTCCGGGGCTGTTACATGCCGCCACTCAATACCATGCCGAGCTGGATAAACCCGTCCTTCGGTGATGGAAGACAGCGCCGGCAGACCCCCCAAGCAGGCCTCAGCAACTGGCTCCACTCTGTCAGTTCCCGCCCAAACTCCGAATCTGTTGGAAAATGTGATCGCGGGCGAAACCGCGATCGCCATTCCACTCGTCAGCCGCGCCTCCGCTCCGGGCAATCCCGCGCGGGATTTTTCCTCCATCAGCGTAAAGAGTCCGGGCCGACTTGAAGACAAACCCAGAAGCGAGCGAGATTTACGGACGAACAGAACATCGGCATCCGGTCGGAGCATGAATCCGATGCAAAATATGCCGGTTTATGCCGTAAGCATGGCCTGCCGGACGACATTTCCTTCAACTGGAAGGTCAATTCCGGCGGAGTGACGGCATCGGAATCCAGCGGGCTGAAGGCACTCGAGGATGAGAACGGCAAGCTGAAGAAGCTGCTGTTGGAGCAGAAGCTTGATCTGGCCGCAATGAAGGAGCTGGTTTCAAAAAAGTGCTAGCACCCGCTGTGATGCGCGCGGCTGCCGCGCACCTGAATGCCCTGCTGGGGCTTTCAGCACGGCGGGAGTGCCGGATTGCCATGGCCGCCGGTGACACCCTTGCGCTCATCAACAAAGCCCGGATGCACCGACCTGCACCACGTGGATCGGACCGTTCCGGGCGCAATCCTCGGCATAGGGCTTCTTGCCGAAGGCCGCGATGCCTATAAAGGGCAAATTCGGCCGCCGGTTTCATTGCCGTGGTTAGGCAGTTTTCTCCTCAGATCTTTGCCTTCACCGGAGCCGCATATTGCGGCATGGCCACGCGCCTTGGCACGTAGGTACCGTTCCGGGTCACTGTCTCGATGTGTCCGGCAATCTCCTCCATAGGCGCAAACCAGACATCACCACGCTCACACGCACTTTCCAGAAAGGCCGCGACAATTTCCCAGCGGGACAAGCGCCCTGTAGCAAATGGGTGAACCACAGGGATCCAAAGTCCTCCGTGGCGGTAAGCCGCTTCGAACTCCTGGACAAAAGGTTCCCACCCGGACCTGGGTGACCGAACCGGCATCATGTAATCGAGATCCATCGACTGAACATACTGCGGCCAGTCATCCAGGCCCCAATGCGATGGCAGCTCAATGAGCGCCCCATCTTTGGCTTCTATGATGTAAGGCACATCGTCCCCCATCAGGGACGCATCATATTTGAAGCCGCGCTCTACCAGCAATTCGGCCGATTCATTGGAGAAGTTGTAAAGCGGAGCGCGCCAGCCTCGCGGTTTCGCACCGGTCATGAACTCTATCACGCTGATAGCTTTGTCCATCCAGGCCGCCTGTTCCTCCCGGCTCTGTTGTACTGGGTTCTCGTGTAAATACCCGTGATGGCCGATTTCGTGACGGCCGTTCAGGATCAGTTCAACGGTTTCCGGATATGTTTCCATGCACCACGCCGGGATGAAGAATGTCTGCCGGATGCCAAGCCTGCGATAGGTTTCCAAGATACGCGGTATCGCAACCTGCGGCCCATATTGAAGCATCGAGATCGCGGAAGCCCGTTTGTACCCATCCAGCGGATGGTCCAGATGGATCAGGCTGTCGGCATCCATGTCGAAAGTTACGCAGCAGGCGCATTTCGCACCGTTTGGCCAAGGCACCGGGTTGCTGATCATTGTTTGAAAATCCTTCACTTACTTGCCTCCACGCACATACTTGATGCCAATTGCAGCAGGCGGGCGGACCTTGCCTGCGAACAGGACAAGAGCCAGGAATGATGCGATGAATGGCACCATGGAGAACAGCTGGTAAGGCACGTCTGGACTGCCGAACTGAAGACGCAGCTGCAGAGCGTCCGACATTCCGAAGAACAGGCAGGCAAGCAGCGCCCCGACCGGGTTCCAGCGGCCAAGGATCAGGGCTGCCAGAGCAATAAAGCCTTTGCCTGCGCTCATGTGCTCAGTGAAGACAAACACTTGGCTGAGCACCAGGTAGCATCCGCCGAGCCCGGCCATCGCACAACTGATCAGCACGGCAATCAGGCGGACCCGCGATACGCTGATCCCGGCGCTGTCCGCCGCCACGGGATAGTCGCCGATGGCGCGCAGGTTCAGGCCCCACGGGGTCTTGTACATCACCCACCAGGTCAGCGGCACCAAAAGATACATCAGGTAAGTCAGCAGGTCTTGCGTGAACAGCACCTGACCCAAAACCGGGATCGAAGACAGCAACGGAATGGTAAGCGGAGCAAATCCGGGCAAAGTCTCCGTCGCATCGGCACCGAGGATGAGGCGCGCCAGGTACGAGGTAAGGCCGATCATCAGGATGTTGATCGCAATTCCGGCCACCAGCTGGTTGATCGCCAGGCCAACCGCCAGGGCAGCCAGGATCAGGCCGGCCAGGCTGGCCACTGCGAGGCCAAGGAACAGGCCGCCAAAGGGGGTGCCCGTGACATAGGCCCCTACTGCCGCGCCAAAGGCCCCGCCCAAAAGGCACCCTTCCAGAGCAATGTTGAATACACCGGAGCGCTCGGAAATGACACCGCCGACAGCGGCAAAGATGATCGGAATGGACAGCCGCAAGCTGGTCGAGAGGAAATCACTCAGGGCCTGCGGATCGAGAAGGAAATCCATTATTCCTCTCCTTTTCGGAATGTCGCAAATGTATCGCCGACCTCAGCATCCAGCTTGCGCCGCCGCTGCAGGAAAAGGGACCATCTGGTTGCGTTGAACTTGAAGCCCAGGCTTGCGGCGACAAAGATGATCACTAGCCCCTGAATGGCTTCGATAACTGTGCTTTCCAGGCCGACGGCACGCTGCATCACCAGGGCCCCGGCCTTCAGTCCCGACAGGAAGAATGCGGCGATAGGCGCGACCAGCGGGTTCACCGTTGCAAGGAAGGCAACAACAATCCCGTCAAAACCATAGCCAGGAGAGAAGTGATGATAGAGGCGGTACTTCAACCCAAGCACCTCGAAGGTGCCGGCCAATCCGCCCAAGGCGCCGGCGGCGAACATCACCCAGACGATATAGGGCCTGACCGGAACCCCAGCATAGCGTGCAGCTGTCGCGTTTTTGCCGATCGTATCGAGGGCGAAGCCGATGGTTGAGTACTTCAGGACGAAATACATCACCATTGCCAGCGCAAGGCCGACAACAACACCAGCATGCGCGTCGGTGCCATCCATGATCCAGGGCAGCCATAGCTCCTGGCGGATTTCTTCGGAATATGGATAAGGCGCACCTTCCTGCATCATCGGGCCGCCCGCGACGTAGCTGACAATATTGATCGCAATGAAGTTAAGCAGGATCGTCAGGATTACCTCGTTCATGCCGTGATAGGCTTTCAGGTATCCCGGGATCATCCCCCACAGGCCGCCGCCCAATGCTCCAGCCAATACACAGATCGGAACCAGTATCAGCGGCGGCATCGCGGGCAGCAGCAGAGCCGCCATGGCAGAAAACAACCCGCCCATGTAAATCTGGCCTTCAGCACCGATGTTCAGCAAACCGGCACGCAAGGGCAAAATCACGGCCAGGCCGGCCAGCAGGATTGGAGATGTCTTCACCAGCGTGCCAGCCAGGCCCCAGTAATCCAGAAAGGCCCCCTTGAAAAGCTCGGCATAGGCGGTGATCGGCGAAACACCTGCAATCAGGATCAGGCCGGACCCGGCAAACAGGGCGAGCAGAACCGCCCACACAGGGCGCAGAACATAGAAATAGCGGATGGCTGTCAGCATCATACGGCCTCCTTCTCTTTGATACCGCCCATCAATGCCCCGATACGCTCATCGGTGACCTGATCAGGGGTTAGAACGCCGGTGATTTCGCCTGCACACATGACCGCTATGCGGTCCGCCACAGTCATGATGTGTTCGAGCTCAGTTGAAATATAGAGCACAGCTTTGCCAGCGGCGCGTTCCGCCATGACAGTGCGCTGCACCGCTTCGATGGCGCCGACATCAAGACCCTTGCAGGGCTGCATCACCACCAGAACCTGCGGATCGCATTCCACTTCACGGGCAAAAATCAGCTTTTGCTGGTTGCCCCCGGACAGGAACCGGACGTGCTGGTCGATGTTGCGCATACGCACGTCGTAGCGTTCAACCCAGTCCCTGGCTTTTTGCCGGACCGTGCCCTTGCTGATCACCCCGCTTCCGGAGAACGGCCGGACCCGGAAATCACGCAGCATCGCGTTTTGCCAAATTGAGAAATCGAGCACCAGGCCCGTGTGATGCCGGTCTTCCGGTACAAAGGAAACATGATGCTGGTGGCGGCGCGCATGCACCGAACTGTAAGTGATGTCGGCGCCGTTGACCGATATCGTCCCGGCATCCGGTGCCAGCAGGCCGGTTATGACCTCGGAGAGTTCAGCTTGGCCATTGCCATCAACGCCGGCAACACCCAGCACTTCACCGGCACGGATCTCCAAGGACACATCCTTCAGTGCCTCAATCCCCCGGCTGTTGCGTGCCCGCAGGCCCTCGGCCTTGAGAATGACTGCGCCTGGCTTCCGGTCCCCGCGGTCCATCTCGTCATGAACGACTTCGCGTCCGACCATTAGGCGGGCCATCTCCCGCGCGTCGGATTCCGAGACCTTCACCTCGGCACTGACCTTGCCGTGCTGCATGATGGTGACGTTGTCCGCGATTGCTTCGACTTCATCGAGCTTGTGAGTAATGAAAATCACCGTTTTACCGGCGTCCCTCAGCCGCGCCATGCCGTCCAGGAAATTGGCGATCTCATTCGGAGCCAGAACACTGGTTGGCTCGTCCAGAATGATAATATCCGCATCCCGGAACAGGACCTTGAGGATTTCTACCCGTTGCCGCATGCCAATGGGCAGCTTCCAAACTTCTTCGTGGGGATCGATATCGAACTGGTATTCTTCCGACAGTTCCCGCAGTCGCTCGGCGATACTCTCCAGATCCAGCGTGGCCCCCTGTCCGGGCAAGCCGAGGGCAACATTTTCGGCAACTGTCAGGGTATCGACCAGCATGAAATGCTGGTGGATCATGCCGATCCCCATTTCCATTGCCTTTCTTGGCGAGGGTATCTGCGTCACATTTCCATTGAGGGAGATCACGCCCTCTTCCGGCTGGTACAGGCCGAAAAGAACGTTCATCAAAGTCGTCTTCCCAGCGCCGTTTTCGCCAAGGATCGCGTGAATGGATCCTCGCTCGATTTTCAGATGCACTCCATCCAGGGCCCGGAACGTTCCAAACAGTTTCGCGATCCCAGTGAGTTCAAGCGCAGCTTCAGGCATAGAAACCTCCATTTTCTTCGTAAACCCAAGTGGGGGAGAGCATTGCGCCCTTCCCCCCGGGAGGAGACCTTGTGTCAGTGGGTTTCTATTTCTCGCGCGATGATCTTGCCGATGACATCCTGGGCGGATTGCTGTGCATCCGCCGATACCCGGTCGGAATAGCTGCCGATGCGGGCAACTGCGGGCGTTTCCAGACCGAAGATATAGGGCTTGCTTTCCATTTCACCGGCTTTGGCGGTGGAAATCACTTCCACCAGCGCACTGCGCATATCGAAGATTGCAGACTGGATGACGGTTTCGGGCCAGTCGGCAATCGCGTCGTAATAGATGCCGATACCCATCTTGCCCTTTTCGCGGACACCTTGCAGGCTGCCAACGACTGCATTGTCCATCGATGGGAAAATGACGTCAGCGCCTTGGCTGATCAGATTGAGAGCCGCCTCCTTGCCCTTGGCGACGTCATCCCAGTCGTTTGTCCAGGCGGTGAAAACCTCGCCGTCCGGCCGGGAATCCAGAAAGCCCTTTTCAAAGCCCTCACCAAGCTGAACATAGAATTGAAGCTTTTGGGCGCCGATGTACCCGGCTTTACCGGTTTCAGATGCCTGCGCCGCTACATGCCCCATCACGTAGCCCAATGCAGGGAAGTCGAAACTCATGGTCGAGATGTTCTCGCCAGCTTCGGTTCCGTTCACAATCAAGAATTGCGTATCGGGAAACCGCCCGGCAACCCGGCCGACGGATTCCTGAAACTCGCCGCCGTGGCCGATCACCAGATCGTACCCGCGGCGGGCATAGTCGGACAGGGCTTGCGGCTGGTCCGGCTGCGCCGTTTTCTCAGAATAGGCAAATTCAATCGACAGCTCTTCAGCTGCCCGCTGCACCCCCTCAAATCCCGCTTGGTTGAAGGAGCGGTCAGTGATCACCCCGGGCAAGACAATTGCCACCTTGAAGTCGTCTGCCAGCGCGGCACCCGATGCAGCACTCAAGGCTGCGCAGACTGCGGCCGCTTTCGCGGCAGTAAGAACTTTGGACTGTTTCATTGCGTCCTCCCTGTTTATGTCATTAAAAACTTAAGTCACTTAATCTTTTTGAGTCAATAAATTTATTGTGGCTCTTAGCACAGCGTGCGATACTGCAGGGCAGCAAGAGGTTTTTCTGATGGCAACAAAGGGACTTAGAGAGCGGCAGAAGGAAACGCGCCGTGCTCGTATTGTGGAAATCGCCCGGCGGAAGTTTCAGGACTCGGGGTATGCAGTCACCACAATAGAGGACATCGCGGCAGAGGCAGAGCTGTCCGCGGTCACGATCTACAAGTACTTTGGCAGCAAGGCGGGTATCCTTCTGGCACTGGTCAGGCAGAGTGATCTTTTCCTGATCCAGAAGCTGGATGAATGCGTGAATACTCCCCATCAGGGCCTTACCGAAGGTGTCCTCGCGTTCGGGCGGATCATGCGGCAGCACGCGATGACTTATCTGCAGAAACCAACCTGGAGGGAGGTCATCTCTGCTTCGATATCTGAAGGGAGCAAGGAGTTCGGACGGACCTATAACGATCTCGACAACGCCCTGATAGAAAAGATGGAGGCGCTTATCTTCAATCTGCAAGAGCAGGGCAAGGTCACCCGGAACCTGGATTCAAGAGCGCTTGCTGATTGCCTCTTCTCGCTGCAGAACATCCGCTTCTTTCAATTCATAGCAGATGACACCATTGGCATGGATGCAGCGGACAAAAATTTCCAGCAAGATCTGGCGTCCCTGCAAGCCGCGTATTCAGGTTAGACTTTTGGCACGTCGACCCATAAACCGCGCCGGGTTTGCCGGAGGCTGATTTCAGTGAGTTAAGCAACTATGCCCTCAGCTTGCCAGAGCCGCGCAGCAATTGGCCTCTGCTTCTGACGGCGGGATGCCCCTGTCGGCTCGAGCAGGCGGCGGCTGTTGAACCAGTCCACCCAATCAAGTGTAACATATTCCACGGCCTCGAAGCTATGCCACGGTCCCCGGCGGTGAATGGCTTCGGCTTTGAACAAGCCGTTGATTGTCTCGGCCAGAGCGCTCTGTGTCTTTGATCGACAGGTATTGGCTGCCGCGGCCGGAGTGGGGAATAAGCCCCATTGCCTTCGTGGGCCGGCACTCGTGATCGGCCTGTTTCAATGCGTCGAGGGGCTATGTTGCACAAACGACGAGACGGATTCTCTTTAAGAAACAAGTATGATAATTGGAAAGCACGAGCAGCTGGCCCCCACGACGTACAAGATCAAGAACTGGTCGTCTTACAATGATGCGCCGAAACAGCGAGGATCGGTTCGATCTGGTTTGATCCAGAGATGATCTGGGTGCCCCCACCAAACGGCAAGCGCGGACGGCAGGCGTGCAGGTCAGCTCCCGGAGGCACCATAAAACAGGAGCCGACGTGCTTTCGGCCTGGGGCAGAAGGTGGAGACCAAAGGTCCAATTTCAGTCGCAAGCATCGGGCGACTGCCAGCATACCGCGTTCTTTCCCGCGAAACAGGCCATGCTTTCAAGCAGTTGCCTTTCCTAGAACTCGACAACGGCCCGGATCGCTTCTCCGGCATGCATCAGGTCAAAACCCTTGTTGATTTCATCCAGTGTCAGCTTGTGTGTGATCATCGGGTCGATTTCGATCTTGCCGTCCATGTACCAGTCGACGAACTGCGGAACATCAGTTCGGCCTTTTGCGCCGCCAAACGCCGTGCCTTTCCAGACCCGGCCGGTAACCAGCTGGAACGGGCGGGTCGAGATTTCGGCGCCCGCCGGGGCCACGCCGATGATGACCGACACCCCCCAGCCGCGGTGCGAGCACTCCAACGCGTCACGCATCACCTGCACGTTGCCGGTTGCGTCAAAGGAATAATCCACGCCTCCGAAGTGATCTTTTCCAGTCTTTGTCAGTTCGACAATCGCCTCGGTAATCGACTGGCCCTCAGGCAGCTCTTTCGGGTTCACGAAATGAGTCATGCCGAATTTTTTGGCTATCTCAGCCTTGTCGTTGCTGTGGTCGACGCCGATGATCATGTCCGCCCCGGCCATACGCAGGCCCTGGATTACGTTCAGACCAATTCCGCCAAGGCCGAATACTGCCGCAGAGGATCCGATCTCAACACCTGCGGTGTTGATCACCGCGCCGATGCCGGTTGTAACGCCGCAACCGATGTAGCAGATTTTGTCAAACGGAGCGTCTTTGCGAACCTTGGCCAGCGCGATTTCCGGCAGAACTGTGTGGTTGGCAAAGGTCGAGCACCCCATATAGTGAAAAATCGGGGTGCCATCCAGCATCGAGAAACGGCTGGTGCCATCGGGCATGAAGCCTTGGCCTTGCGTACCGCGAATGGCGGTGCAGAGGTTGGTCTTGCCGCTCAGGCAGGCATGGCATTCGCGACATTCGGGCGTGTAGAGCGGAATCACATGGTCCCCGGGTTTCAGTGTGGTCACACCTTCGCCGATCTCAACCACAACTCCCGCGCCTTCATGGCCAAGGATCGACGGAAACAGCCCTTCAGGATCAGCTCCCGAGCGGGTGAACTCATCTGTATGGCAGATTCCGGTTGCTTTAACTTCAATCAGAACCTCGCCCGCTTTCGGGCCTTCAAGGTTCACGTCCATAACTTCAAGCGGTTTTCCGGCTTCCAGGGCCACCGCCGCGCGCGTTCTCATCATGTCAGTTCCTTTAATCCACTAAGTGGCTACCGCCGGGAGAGGACCGCAGCCGCTTTTTTCGAAGTGTCAAATCCCGGCGTTGGAAGACAAACGGCTGGCAATATACTGAAGAAAGTCCCAGACAGTGCCTTCGTAATCGTCCCCGGCCAAGGGACCCGGTTCGTAATACTTGCTCTTGATGGCCCGGGTCAGGGTTTCCAGCTTGGCCCTGTCCTCGGCATTGAAAGCGTTGGCCAGCGCAACGTAATCCTTTGCCTCCTGGTTTTCCGGATCCGGGTTGAACCCGGCCACACCCCAGCGGATCGCCACGCGGTCCGCACCTACCGGCCGAAGGCACAGGTACAAGGTAAAGTGAGTGGCCACCGAAATCAGCAGGTTTGGAAAGGCGCAGGTCAAAAGCGTATTGCGGCGTTCGTCTTCCGTCAGATCCTCATGAAAGGGGCCGCGATCCGGCCATTCGGGATCATAGAAGGAATGGTAACCCGTAAAGCCTTCCCCCTTTGCTTCGAATTTCCGGCACAACCGGGTCGGAGTGATCGGGTGCAAAGTCTTCAGGTGGGTTGCCGACAGATGATAGCCTTCCAGAAAGTTCTCCATCAGGCTTTTCCAGTTGGTGTTCCACACTGCTTCATCGGTAAAGACCACGTGGCGCATTTCGTGATGATAGTTGGTCATCAGATCCGAAAGCGCCTGCACTCGCGGTGCTAATGGCGACGCCTCGCCGTCAAGGTTGACGAAGATGAAGTTTTCCCAGATTTCGATCCTGAACTGCTTCAGCCCGCATTTTTTCTGATCAAAGGTACGGACCTTCTTCATCAGAGGCGCCGTTTTCAATTCTCCGTTCTGACCGTAGGTCCAGGCATGATAGCCGCACACAAATCGCTTGCGGTTTCCCTTGGCCTCCGTTTCGACAAGATTGCCGCGGTGGCGGCAGACATTTGACAGAACACGAATTTCGCCGTCCTGATCGCGGGTGACAAGCAGCTCTTCGCCGACCAGCTCAGTTGTGAAAAAGTCGCCAGGCTCGCGTACTTCATCGACATGACCGAGACACACCCAGTCCTTGTGGAACAGATGCTCTCTTTCAAAATCAAGGAACGCCTCGGAGGTGTAGAAGGCACCGGACATGGCCCGTGCATCCAGTTGATCCGTGTTTTGCAGATCAGCCAGATCGGCCCGGATCTTCTCGATCGTCATTGGGTTTTCGTGTCCCATTGCAAAATCCTGCAGAAATAAGGCGGATAAGTTGGTTGGAAATCCGCAGTGTTGAGAGTTTTGGCCGCGTTTGTCCGATCGATATCGGTTTTCGCTGGCGAGGTTTCGGGACGCGCATTCGCGGTCCGTTCAGAAACAAATGGGCTGCAGGCATCGTCGATAGACGGCCTGACCGGTCAATGGCAGCTTGAGCCGGGGTCTGTTTTTTGCGCTGTGCATTGAAACTGCCTCAGAGGATAGCCACTTCGGGAAGTTCCCCGAAGTGGCGTTCGTTCCTAGGAGTCGAACCACCAGCGCTCCGAGCAGCGCAGACCGTCCATATCCCAGCCGTTCGACAGTTCACCATGGGCGACGTTCGAGGTCTTGGCATCGATGAAGTCGGCGAAGACCGGAACAACGATGCCGCCGTCGTTATGAATAATCGCCTGCGCTTCATGGTAGAGCGCTTCGCGGCGTTCTGCATCTCCTTCGCCGCGGGCTTCACTCAGAATGGCTTCCAACCGCTCAGTCGACCATTTGGTCTCATTCCAACCGCTCGCAATCGCGGCTTCGGAATAGGCTGACGACAGCATAGCATCCTCGGTGACACGACCGGACCAGCGTGTTGCGAAGAACGGCTTCACCGACCAGACGCTGGACCAGTAGCCATCTTCAGGTTCGCGCACGACTTCGATATTGATGCCGGCAGCGGCTGCGTGCTCGCTAAACAGCTGCGCCATGTCCACCGCACCGGTAAACGGCGTGTCCGAAACATGCAGCTTGACTGTGACATCTTCGGCGCCGGCTTCCTTCATCAGCGCTCTCGCCTTTTCAGGATCATAGGCGTGCTGCTCAAGGTTGGCGTTGCAGTTCGGATACGCCGTGGAAATCGGGTGGTCGTTACCAATCGATCCATAGCCACCCAGGATTTTCTGCAGGACGTCCTCGCGGTCGATGGCGTATTTCAAGGCCTGGCGGACCTTAACATCCGTATACGGATCAGTATCCGTCCGCATTGCGAAGGCATAGTGGGCCTTGCCCGGCGTCTGGATCAGGTCAATGCCCGGCTGGCGGCTGAGCAATCTCGCAGTCTTGGGATCCACGAAGTTCATGGCGTGAATCTGGCCGGTGCGCAGCGCGGTGGTACGCGCCGTAACATCTGCAATGGCCAGGATCTCGACGGAGTCGAAATGCGCGCGTCCTTCTTTCCAGTAGTTCGGGTTGCGGGTCGCGACGGATTTGGTCCCGGGCTCGAAAGAGTCGAGGATATAGCCGCCGGTGCCGTTGCCCGCATTGTAGTCGGTGTCACCCTCTGGAATGATCGGCATCCACTCGATGGACATCAGGTGGGCAAAGCCCGCGTCGGGAGCTGACAATTTGATCGTCACCTCATGCGGGCTGGTCGCAGAAATCTCTTCGATATGGGCCAGAAGTGCCTTGTTGGAAGATTTCGTATCGTCGCCCCGGTGCAGATTGACCGAGTAGACAACATCAGCTGCGGTCAGCGTCCTGCCGTTGTGGAACTCTACACCCTTGCGGAGTTTGAAGACCCAGGTCTTCTGGTCAGCCGCGGCCTCCCAGCTTTCCGCGAGTTCGGGTTGCAGCACACCATTGGGGCCAGCCTCGATCAGGCAGTTGCGCACCTGCATCTGCAGCATTGAAATGAAACGGGTCTCGATGAGCTGTGGATCGAGCGAGTCCGACAGACTGGAATCCGATGTGCCAATCCGGAAGGTCCCGCCGGACTTCGGAGTGCTTGCATATGCCGGCATCGGCAGGCCATTGGCCCCCAGAAGCGCACCTGCTCCAATCGCGCCGGCACCAGCAAGAAGCGACCGTCGTGTGAAATAATGGTTCATGGTTTTTCCCTGTTGCTGTCGTCGACCAAAATCCGCCGGGCTGAACCCTGATTTTGCGCCTGCAAAACGCAGACATTTGCGCATTAGGTCTAGGCAAATAGACGATGCGGCCATATATCTTGAAAGGCAAGTTGGCCGAGCTATACAAACGTTTAGTTTTGCTAAGCAGACGGAGGGTTAACACGGTTGGCTGCCAAATCTCTGCCTTCGCTGCGCGCCCTGCAGACGTTTGAGATCTTCGGGCGCACGATGTCCGTGTCGGAAACGGCACGTGAAATGAACATCACACCTGGCGCCGTCAGCCAGCAACTCAAGGTATTGGAAGAGCAGACCGGCCAGTCTTTGTTTTCGCGGCGGGGAAGAGGGTTGTTCCTGCGCGAAGAAGCCTCTTCCTATCACAAATTGATCAGCGAAGCCTTTGAACTTCTGCATCTGGCACAAAACCACCTCGACAGTTTTGGCAAGCATACGCAGATTTCAATAAGCGCATTCCCGTCACTTTCGTCGAAATGGCTATACCCGCTGCTGAACGATTTTCACGACGGATACCCCGATATTCCGGTTCACATACAATCCAATGTGCGGGAACCCGACCGCCACCTGGCCACAACGACGTTCCGGATTACGCTTGGGAATCATGCACGAGCCTATCCTCACCAGGCACAGCTATTCACAGACGCCGTTTTCCCTATCTGCACGCCGACATTCCTTGAAAAATATCCTGATGCCGGCAATCCCGAAGTGCTTTCAACCTTACCGCTGATCTACACCGATTGGGGCTCTCATAACGTCGATCTGCCTAGTTGGGCCGATTGGTTCACATATGTGAATGCGCCTCGTCCGAAAGGTAATTCTTCTTGGGTATTCTCGCTATTCTCACTGGCTCTGGAAGCCGCCCTGGAAGACAAGGGTGTTATCCTTGGGCACGCATCAGTAATCGGGAAAGAATTGGAGAAAGGCCGGCTGATTCGCCTTTCAGAAGATCTTCTGGTTTTCCCAAAACCTTATTATGTGTGCTGGGGTGAAGGAACTTTGCAGAACCCATCCGTCAAGAATTTCCTCGACTGGCTTCTTGCGGAAGGAAAACGATGGAATAAATTGTTCGCCGGCCCAAAAGCTCAACTTTAGAAAAGAGCAAGTGTCACATACGCCGGACTCTGGTGCACCAACCAGATGATGGCCAGGATGTCCCTCTCCCCGGATGGGCCCATTCCACGGCTTCAGTGACTGGTATGCCGGGCGCGGCGTATCCGTTCATTTCGGCAATACGGGCCCTAAGCTCTCGGCAGAATGCGGCGCAATTACCTGCCGGGCAATGCAGGTATTGGACTTGCCCGGCTTTAGCAGGCTGCAGAAGAAGTCGGCTCTCGACGCGGCCTGAGGAACATGATTCACCCTCAGCACAATTTCGGCGGGGGTTGGTGATGCGCGGGACGGACGAAGCGAGCGGATCGCTTTTCAGCTATGTCGATCTGGAAGAGCGCATCCCAGCACGGCACCCTCTCCGCAAGATCAGGCAGGTGGTCAACGACGCGCTGGCCAGTCTGGATGCCGATTTCGACGCGGTCTACACCGATTTCGGCCGCCCCTCGATCCCGCCGGAACGGCTGATCCGGGCCAGCCTGATCCAAATCCTGTTCTCAATCCGCTCCGAGCGGCAGTTGATGGAACAGATGCAGTATAATCTGCTGTTCCGCTGGTTCGTGGGCCTCGGGATCGACGATCCGGTATGGGTGCCGACGGTGTTCACCAAGAACCGCGACCGGCTGCTGACGGCCGACATGTCGCGCAAGGTGATGGCGGCTATCCTGGCGCATCGCGAGGTCGCGCCGCTACTGTCGGACGACCACTTCTCGGTCGATGGCACGCTCATAAAGGCCTGGGCGTCGATGAAGAGTTTCCAGCCGAAGTCGGCGGGCACGCCGCCCGGCGATGATGGGCCGGGTGACCCGCCCGCGACATCCATTGCCCCTGCCGCACAACCCGCCCAGACCGAACCCGAGACCTCTCCAATGCCCCGCTACAGCCGCCGCACCCGAAATCCCGAGGTCAACTTCAAGGGCGAGAAGCGTTCGAATGCGACCCATGCCTCGGTCACCGACCCGGACGCACGGCTCTATAAGAAATCCCCTGGCACAGGTGCGGTGCTGTGCTTCATGGGGCATGCGCTGATGGAGAACCGGCACGGGCTGGTTGTGCAAGGCGACCTGACCCGCGCTGACGGCCGCGCCGAGCGAAAGGCTGCGCTGGACATGCTGCACCGCCACTCCCCCGGATCGACCCGGCAGCTGACCTTGGGAGCCGATAAGGGATACGATGCGGCCGAATTCGTCGCAGGTCTCCGCCAGGCCTGCGTCACCCCGCACGTCGCCAGGAAGGCGCGGCAGTCAGCAATCGACGGGCGCACAACCCGGCACAAAGGCTATGCCCTGTACCAGAAGCACCGCAAACGGATCGAGGAGGCGTTTGGCTGGGCCAAGACTGTTGGCGGCATGTCCCAGACCGTCTATCGCGGCGTCGAACGGGTGCGGTCGCGCTTCATCCTGACGCTCGCAGCCGGAAATCTCGCCCGGCTGCCCCGGTTGCTGGCGGAATGAGGCTCGAGGGGGGGACGCAGGCCTGCTTCCAGCCACCCAATCCGGAAGACCGATGAGAGAACTCATTCCACCACGGAGAACAGCGTCCCTCTGGCCTGACTAATTCAGCGGCCTGTTAGAGGAGAGCATTTAGCTCGCTTCGCGGACCCTGCGCTTGAAGGCGACGGGGCGCAGGCAACCAAATGATGAATGGCGTCTGACGGGGTTGAAGTTCTGGCGGAACAGGCTTGGCGCGATGATCCAGGCGTGCTCGCTGCCCGAAGTGCGCTTGAAGCGGCGCCTCGGGCGGACAACGAGACCGTTCGCGCGCATATGCCGGGCTGTGCGATAACAGCCGACCTTGTGACCGTCATCAATCAAGTCACGGTGCATCCGCGGGCTGCCATAGCTGCCGTTCGACAGCGCAAACGCCGTGCGGATATGGGCCCAGACCCACCCTGCCCTGCCGCTGGCACTGACAGACCGGACGGTCGCGCCAGGCAAAGAGCCCGCTCGGACTGGCGCCTAGGGCACGGCACATCCGGCTGATGGAAAAGCTCGCTTTCTCCGCCTCGATGAAATCAAAGCTCATCGACTTGCATCTTTCGCGCAGAAGGCCGCGACTTTTTTAACGGTGTCGCGATCCTGCTTGAGGACGGCGACATCCCTGCGCAAGCGCTGCAACTCAGTAAGCGGCGCCTGGAGGGCACCGGCCTTTCAACTTGACGGCTGGAAATTCCAGGGGAGGAGTTCGCCGAGCCGACTGGCAGGGTGACCTGCAGCGATGGCTTCGAGGGTGGCCTTGAGGTAGGCGAAGGGCTCAGCGCCGTTGATCTTTGCTGTGGTGATGAACGAAGCGATGCGGCCCCGGGCGCGGCCGCCTTCATCATGGCCGGCGAAGAGGGCGTTCTTTCCCGTCAGAGCCAGTTCCCGTTCATTCTGCCCATGTCGGACAAGTTTACCGGGTTCATTATCGTTGGCATGCCAATTTTGGCGCGGATGTGAAGGTTTTCCGCACGCTCAATCGCGGTGATGGCCAACATGTTGGGCTCGAGCGCGATGCGGGGGTCGCGATCCTCGCGCCCGCCTGGATTCTGGATGCTTCGGTTTGTCAGGGTTTCGAGCTTGGCGCACCATTGGTTTCCGCGGATGCGCTTTCCGAACTTCATACGGTTCTCGGGCACCTCGGTTTCCGGCGAGGGTTGAATAGCGACGAGTCACCCATGGAGGCCCCGAATGAAGCATCTCAGATCCCTGACACCGACCCAGTTGCCGCTGCCTTTGGCGCCGGCACCATTGCTGACGGAACCGGAATACCGGTCGATGGTGACAGCCCTGGCGCAATTGCTGCTGACCGCGGCAACAGCCGGTCTGGGAGGGCACAGCAATGAATGACATGGCCCTCACGTTTCCACCGGAACTGCTGAAGCGTCAGGCGGTGATCTACGTGCGCCAGTCGACGCAGAGCCAGGTCATGACGAACCTCGAAAGCCAGCGCCGGCAATACGATCTTGTCGAGATGGCCCGCGGATATGGATTTGCCGGGATCGATGTCATCGACGACGACCTTGGTGTATCAACCAGTGGCTGTCACGCCCGCCCCGGCTTCGAACGGCTCGTGGCCATGCTGTGTTCGGGCTCGATCGGCGCGGTCTTCTGCCTGGAAGTATCGCGTCTGGCCCGCAACGGGCGCGACTGGCATCACATGCTGGAGCTTTGCGGCCTGGTAGATGCGCGTGTCGTGGATCATGACGGCGTCTACGATCCGCGTCATCCCAATGACCGGCTGCTTCTGGGCATGAAAGGCAGCATCAGCGAGTTCGAGCCTGGCGTCTTGCGCACACGCATGGTTGAAGCCGCCCGCGCTAAAGCGCGCCGCGGAGAGCTGCGCTATACCCCGCCGACCGGCTATCTGTGGGATCGTGACGCTGGGGTGATGTTCGATCCCGATCTCCGGATCCAGGAAGCCGTCCGGCAGATCTTCTGCCGGTTTCGCGAGCTTGGAAGTGCCCGGCAGGTTCTTCTGGCCATGTCTGCCGAGGGCGTTCATTTCCCCAGACCCTCCGATGGTATCAGATTGACGAGCTTCGAATGGCAGCCCATTCGCTACCGCAACGTGATCAACGTGCTGAAGAACATGTTTTATGCGGGCGTCTACGCCTATGGTAAGACCGGCCGGCAAGCAGAAATCCGGGACGGGCGCGCGCATGTCACCTACAAGAACCGCAAGTCCCCCGAAGACTGGGATGTGGTGATCAGGGATCACCACCCCGGCTATATCGATTGGGAGGAATATGAGCGCAATCAGGCACAGCTGGCCAGAAACGCTTTCGGGCGCGCGGGCGGGGTCAAATCCGGCCGCGGCGGCGGCGCACTTCTGGCCGGCCTCCTCTGCTGTTCGAGATGCGGTCGGCGGCTGCATGTGGTCTATACCGGCCGCAATCCACGCCCTGTCTACCGCTGTGACACCCCCAACCTTCTTCTGGGACAGAAGCGCTGTATCACCTTCGGCGGGTTCCGGGCCGACAAGCTCATCACCGAGGCCGTTCTTGAGGCCGTGGCGCCATTTGCCATCGACGCCGCTATCGAGGCACGTGCCATGTTGAGCCAAGCCGTGGAAGACAAGCGGCTGGTGCTCGAAATGGAGTTGCAGGAGGCCCGGTACGACGCATCTCTGGTGGAACGGCGCTACGACGCCTGTGACCCGGATAACCGTCTCATCGCAGCGGAATTGGAGAAACGATGGGAAGAGGCTCTGGGACGCGTTCGAAGCTTCGAGCAGCGCCTGAATATGGAGATTGCCGCAGTCCCGGACGTGGATGTCACCCGCCTGGAGCGGCTGGCGCAGGACCTTGAGGCCGCTGGGCGGCTCCGGCGACATCCATGCGCGACAAGCAACGATTGCTCAGAACGCTGATCGAAGACATCGTGGCGGATATCGACGACGATACAGGCGAAATCGTTCTGGTCGTCCACTGGAAGGGCGGCCGGCACACGGAATTGCGCGTCAAGAAGCCGAAGAGCAGCGAACACAATGCCCGCACCAGTGAAGAGGCGCTGGGGGTCATCCGCGAGATGGCGGGACGCTGGCCCGATGAGTCGATTGCTGCCTGTCTCAACCGCATGGGAATGCCGACTGGCCAGGGCAAGACCTGGAATGCGAAACGCGTTTCATCCATCCGGCGTGTGAATGACATTCACGGATACCCGTCTGCTGACAAGGATGGCCCGTGGCGCGCAATGACCGAGGCAGCGAAAGAGCTCGGTGTGACCAATCACGTCATCCGCAAGCTGATAAAGGACGGTATTCTGCCCGCAAATCAGGTGGTCGATGGCGCACCGCACCAAATCCGGACGGCTGACCTGCATTCGGATAAGGTCAAAGACGCTCTCGCACGAAAAGGGCGCCCGTGTCGCGCTGGCCTCGACGACCAGCTATCAATGTTTCCAAGCACTTATGAAGGGGGTGCATAATGACCAACCAACTGCGATTGGGCGGATCAGGTTCTCGACAGCATTGGAGTCGATCTCGACGCGGCCGTCGTGGAGGAAGGTCTGCAGCCCGTCCCACTGCCGGTGGATGTAAGCCAGCTTCTCTCCGAGACGCGACTTTGAGGAGATCCGGCGGCGCTGGCTTTGCAGCCATTCTCCGAACCCGGCGACCAGCGGCGCGGTGCGGGCCTGTCGGGCCGACAGCCGCTGGCCGGGGCCCATGCCGCGGATCTCACCCTCGATGCGGTAGAGCTCCGCAATCCGGCGCAGTCCCTCGGCGGCGATCGTCATGCCGGAGGCGCGCTTCCAGCACGACGCCGTCGCGGTCGAAGACCTCCTTCAGCTTCCTTCGGGCATGCGCCCAGCAATGCGCGACGGTGAACCGCACCGGGTTTGCCGGAGGCTTCAACTCCTGAGTAGGATGAAGCCACAATGAGCAAGACAACAAACAAGTATTCTCCTGAGGTCCGCGAGCGTGCGGTGCGTCTGGTGCTGGACAACCAGAGCCAGCACAGTTCCCGCTGGCAGGCAATCATGTCGATCTCCGCGAAGATCGGCTGTTCGGCGCACACGCTGAATGAGTGGGTGAAGAAGGCGGAAGTCGACAGCGGCAAGCGGGCGGGTGTTCCAACTGATGTCGCCGACAGGATGAAGGCGCTTGAGCGGGAGAACCGCGAGCTGCGCCAGGCGAACGAGATCCTCCGCAAGGCATCGGCGTATTTTGCGATGGCGGAGCTCGACCGCCGGTCGAAGTGATGGTGTCATTTATCCGCTGCCCGGCAGCACATGCGCAGCATGTGCGAGAGGGGACATGCATCGCGGTGAGCATGGGGTCGAGCCGATCTGCATTCGCCATTGTCTCTCGGACCACTGGCGTTCCAATGGCTCCTTCCTGCCGATTGCCCCTTCCACGTATTACGAGCATCTGGCGAAGCGGGCCGATCCGGCCCGGTTGTCGGACCGTGCCCGGCGTGACGCGGCATTGCGGCCCGAGATCCTGCGTGTTTTCGAAGAGAACTGGCGGGTCTATGGCGTGCGGAAGATCTGGCGGCAATTGCAACGGGAAGGTTTTGACGTCGCCCGCTGCACGGTCGCCCGGCTGATGAAAAGTATGGGGCTTCAAGGCGCTCGCCATTGTCCTCGGACCAATGGCGGACAAAGGCTCGCTCCGGGGCAAGCCGCACAAAACCACGGTGCCCGACAAGAAAGCCCCGTGCCCCCTCTCGCACATGCTGCGCATGTGCTGCCGGGCAGTGGATGGACAAGGTAAACCGGCAATTCCGTGTGCCCGCGCCCAACATGCTCTGGGTCAGCGATTTCACCTATGTCGCCACCTGGAAAGGGTTCGCCTATGTCGCCGCTCGCCATTGGGCTCGAACCAATGGCGCCTTCAATGGCTCGCTCATTGACGCCTATGCCCGCAAGATTGTCGGCCCCCTCTCGGCAGATTTGGCATGGCCAAATCGCCTGCCGGTCAATGGGTCGTGTCAGCACTTCGGCGCATGCCGGGTTCGTTCTCGACGCCCTGGAACAGGCTGTTCACGAGCGGCGGCGGACAAAGGCGATGGGGCTTGTTCATCACTCCGACCGCGGCAGCCAATACCTTTCGATCAAATACACAGAACGGTTGGGCGAAGCTGGCATCGAACCTTCCGTCGGCAGCGTTGGGGACAGCTATGAGTTCAAGCGGGTCTGCGCAGCGGATCAAATGATCCGGGGGGATCATTTGAAGGCGCAGAACGCGCTGGCTGAAACGATCAATGGCCTTTTCAAGGCTGAGGTCATTCACCGCCGCGGCCAATGGCGCAACTTCGAAGCCGTGGAATACGCAACGCTCGAATGGGGGGATTGGTTCAACAACCGCCGCCTGCTTGAACCCATTGGGAACATCCCGCCGGCAGAAGCAGAGGCCAATTTCTACGCCGCTCTGGAAACTGAGGACATTGCCGCGTAACTAACTGAAATCAGCCTCCGGCAAACCCGGTGCGGTTCAAGGCGCATGCGAAGCATGCTGCCGAGAGGGCATGAACAGTTTGCCCGAGCCCTTCAGGTGCTCGGCGAGCCGGTCGACTACGGGACCGAGGTGGAAGGCGGCGATGCCAACCCAATCGGCGAGCGTGCTGCGGTGAATGTCGATCCCGGCGCGGGCCAGGATCTGGCTCTGGCGGTATAACGGCAGATGATCCGAGAACTTTCTGACCAGCACATGCAAGATGGCGCCCTCGGTCGGCAGACCGCCCTCGATCAGATGCGCGGGGCCGGTGCCTGGATGACACCCTCGGCGCAGGCGCGGCAGGCATACTTGGGCCGGACAGTGACGATGACACGGAGCTGCGCGGGAATAATATCCAGCCGCTCGGTGCGATCCTCGCCGATCCGGTGCATCTCGCCGCACCCGCATGGGCAGTCCAGGCTGTCCGGCTCGATCACCTTCTCGATCCGCGGCAGGTCCTTGGGCAGATTGCCCCGGTTGCGGCGGGCTGGCTTGCGCGGCGCCGGACCGGTGGACGTCTGCGCGTTTTGCTGCGCCTCGGCCTCGGCCACTGCGGT
Organism: Leisingera thetidis; assembly: GCF_025857195.1. Lineage (NCBI taxonomy): Bacteria > Pseudomonadati > Pseudomonadota > Alphaproteobacteria > Rhodobacterales > Roseobacteraceae > Leisingera > Leisingera thetidis. The sequence continues at coordinate 3,771,609 of NZ_CP109787.1, forward strand.
CTCGAGATCCTCGAAGGCCAGCTGCCGGCCGCCATTGTCGCTCGAACCAATGGCGCATCAATGGCTTGCTCCTCGCTCAGCTTCTCCGACCGCTTGCCATGCACGACCTGGTTCAGCTCGGCAACGAGATGCTCCAGGCGTTTGTTGGCCTCCCGAAGCACATCCCGCTCGCGCAGCACTGCCAGAACGGCGTCACGCTGGTCTTCGGGAATGGCAGAAAGGTCGATGGGCGGGGCGCTGGACATGGCCGGAGCATACCCTGATCTGCCCCTCTGGACGCAGGCTTTCGGCTGCCCGAGTCACTCTGCCACAGCCGGGCAGCGCGCCTCCAGGGACCGCACCCGCCGCCAGTCCAGCCCGGCAAACAGCGCCTCGAACTGGGCGCGGTTCAGCGTCATCGCGCCATTGCGGATCGCGGGCCAAGTGAACGTGCTTTCCTCCAGCCGTTTGTATGCCATAACAAGCCCGCTGCCGTCCCAGAACAGGATCTTCATCCTGTCCGCCCGTTTGGCGCGGAACACAAAGACCGTGCCCGTGAACGGATCTTCCGCCAGCGCTGACTGCACGAGCGCCGCCAGGCCGTCATGGCCTTTGCGGAAATCCACGGGCTTCGTTGCCACCAGTATCCGGACGCCCTGTGAGGGCATCAGCATGTCGTGGCCCCGAGCGCATGCACAATCTCGGCGATCCGCGCTGCGGGCGTGCCTGGTGCCAGCTCGATCCTAACTTCGCCCGAGACGATCCGGATCACCTCTTCCGATGCCGCAATGTCCGGCTCCGGCGACACCTCCGGCGCGGCGCAGACCACCAACGGGGCGAAGATCGGTTCGTCCGGCTCCGCCGCTGGCAACACCAGCTTCCCCTGCTTCGCCAGCCGACGCCAGGCCGACAGCTGGTTCGCTAAGACCCCATACCGCGCCGCCACGCCATTCACCGTCGCGCCCGGCTCAAGCGTATCCGCCACCGCCCGGGCCTTGGCTTCATCCGGCCACCGCCGGTGGCCCGACGCGTAGTTCTCGACGCCCAACGATTTGAGAAACGAATTTGTAGCGCACATTGCGAAACGCACTCCCCAGTGTGAGATGTGCAAGATCTCGCAGCACGGGATGGGCGCTACAACGTGGGGCGCAGACGCCGGTTACGCAACTCAGCGTGCGGATCAACCTGCTCGTCGCGGGGGTCTTCAGCATCCCGGTCCTCTCGGACCCAGCGTGTCTGCGTTGGCAGACCGGTATCAGGACCATCTGAGATTTCGGACCGCGTGCGTCCGCAGGTCAGCGCCAGCTATACCGCTTCGCCCTGAACCCCGGCGCCGGTCGTTTTCCGTGGGACATAGCACACCTCCTGGTTCCTCAGTTGGTGCTCTCCACTTTTCCCGGGGCAAGCCCTCTTGCCGAAACCGCAAAGATGAGCGGCATCGATCCGCAAGACTGACAGGCCGACGTGCTCGACCGTATCCACGATCATACAGTCAATCGCATTGAGGATGCTTCTTCCCTGGAGTTGGGCGCCACAGGCATAAGCCGCGATATCAACCGGCCAGTAGCAGTTTCGGAAGGGTGAACATAAGCGAACGACGTCCCCGCCAACATAATTCCGAGTACTCAAGCCAATTGCCAAAATCTCTCGGCCATGGCGCCGGGAAGCGTCACCACCGCCGAGAGATACCCGAGGCCTCGTCTATGCCGGCTGCCGTGTGGCCAAAACCCGGTCAAGCCAATCCGGATCCATTTCCGGAACTGACGACATCAGTTTGACGGTATAGTCGTGACGCGGCGACGTGAGCACTTCGCTAACCGGCCCACGTTCTACGATTTCGCCCTTCAGCATCACCACAACTTCGTCGGCAATCGACCTGACCGTGGCCAGATCATGCGTGATGAACATGTAGGTCAGGTTCAGCTCGCATTGCAGCTTGTCCAAAAGACGGAGTATGCCTTCGGCAACCAATTGATCAAGCGCACTGGTCACTTCGTCGCAGATTATGAATTCCGGATTTGCCGCCAAGGCACGTGCAATGCAGATCCGCTGTTTCTGACCACCGGATAATTCGCCCGGGTAACGATCTAGAAATTGGTCAGGATCAAGTTCGATCATCTCCATGAGTTCGCGCAACCGCGCCTCTTTTGCGCCGCCCTTCAGTCCAGTGAAGAATTCCAGAGGCCGCGATAAAAGCTTGCGGATCTTGTGCTTGGGGTTCATCGCCGTATCAGCCATCTGGTGAATGATCTGAATTTTCTGCAGGGTTTCCTTTTTACGCGCGCTCAACTCCGGCGGCAGGGCTACTCCGTCGAACAAGATCTCGCCCTGGCTTGGAGGCAGTAAACCGGTCATGCACCGCGCGGTCGTCGACTTGCCTGAGCCGCTCTCGCCGACAACCGCTACGGTCTGACCGCGACGGATCGTGAAATCGAGGTTCTTAAGCACCTTTACCGCGCCATAGGCGGCGGAGACGTTTTTCAGTTCGATAACCGGGCCGGCTTCCGAAACATCCGTGCGGGCCGAACGCTTGAAATCCCGTACAGCCCACAATGATTTTGTATAGTCCTGTTTCGGATCGGACAGCATCTCCCGGGCCGGCGCTTCCTCGACCTCTTCGCCGTAGCGCATGACTTTGATGCGGTCAGCCATCTGCGCCACCACAGCCAGATCATGAGTGATGTAAATCGCGGCTGTATTATACTTTTCGACGATACCTCGTATGGCGCTCAGAACCTCGATCTGCGTGGTCACATCCAGCGCGGTCGTCGGTTCGTCGAAGACAATCAGATCAGGCCGGCAGGCCATCGCCATGGCTGTCATCGCCCGCTGAAGTTGCCCGCCCGAGACCTGATGCGGGTAGCGAAAGCCGATTTGATCGGGATCGGGGAGCTGCATATGGCGATAAAGCTCCACCGCGTCGGCTTCGGCCTGCGAGCGGGACATCTCGCCCTCACGCAATGGCGCTTCGGCATACTGTCTGATCAGTTTGTAGGCAGGATTGAACGAAGCCGCCGCCGATTGTGCAACATAGGCAATTCGGGCGCCGCGCAGCTTTCGCAGTGTCTTTTGCGGCGCCCCGACGAGTTCCTGGCCGCCGAACCTGATTGAACCGCCGCTGATCCTGCAACCGCCCTTGATGTACCCCATCGCGGCCAGCCCAAGCGTGGATTTCCCGGCACCGGATTCACCAATCAGACCTAGGATCTCGCCCTTGTTCAGTGTCAGATCGACACCCCTGATGATCTGATGCCAGTGTTCTTCAGAATAACCGTCGACCTTCAGATTCCGGATCTCCAACAACGCTTCTCCCATTGTCTTACTCCTTCAGTCCGCTGGAATTGTGGAGAAACCAGTCCACGATTAAGTTGACCCCGATGGTCAGCAAAGCGATGGCACCAGCGGGCAGCAAC